>JAXDQC010000212.1:0-21002 GCA_034668045.1 Betaproteobacteria bacterium
CGGCCGCGGACTTGTCGCCGCGCGGCAAGCTGCTGATGACCTATGCGCTGTGCGGCTTCGCCAATTTCGGCAGCCTGGGCATCATGCTCGGCGGCCTCGGCACGATGTGCCCCGAGCGGCGCAGCGAGGTCGTTTCGCTCGGCCTGAAATCGATCATCGCCGGCACGCTGGCGACCTGTCTCACCGCCGCCGTCGTCGCGCTGATTCTGTAGTTACCCTACGACAGCATCTGTTTAACGAAAGGCTGACTTTTCACGGCAGACCCGCTATGTGCGGTCTGTTACATTGCGCTCCGTGGCTCCGTCTTATTCCGCCAGTCCCGCCGAGACCGATTCTCGTCCCGCTCAGAAGGCCGTGCGCGTCCTTATTGTCGATGACGAGCGGGATACCGTCGTCAGCCTCATGGCTGTTCTTCGGCACGAGGGATACGAAGTACAGGGCGCTTACGACGGTCACAGCGCCCTGAAAGAGGCGGAGGAGTTCGACCCGGACGTCGTACTGATAGATCTCGCGATGCCGCGCATGAGCGGATGGGACGTCGCTAGAGAAATTCGCAGGACGATGGGGCGCAAACCGCCGCTCCTCATAGCAATAAGTGGGCAGTACATCAAAGCGCCGGATGAACTCCTGGCTAGGGTTGCTGGCTTCACCTATTACTTGGTGAAGCCGTGCGATCCAAACGCCCTGCTGAAGCTTCTCGCATTGCGCATACCCGGTAAGTAGCAGGTCCAACCGCTCCCCAAGCCGGAATTGGGTCTAGACCTCACTTTGGACCCCCTTTCGGTAAGTCCGACTGTCGTTACCCTACTACAGCAGGATCATGAATTTCGGGATAGCCGACCCCCCTGTCGCTCCCTAGCATCACCCGCATGAAACCCGAAGTGCTTGGTACGCTCGGTGAGGCGCGAGATTTTCATGCGCTGACCAAAGCCGTCCTCGATCTGTGCGAGCCCTACGGACCGGTGCACGAGTTCCGTTTGGTCCACAACCGCCGCGCGGCGCGGGTCTTCTGCTTCGTCGAGCTCGAGTCGCCGAAGCAGCAGACCGCCATGGTGCGCGCGCTCGGCGCCCGATCCGTCAATGAGGCTGCCTGCTTCGAGATTCCGGTGACGCTGACCTAAGTTCCCCCCTTGCATACGCGCTTCCCTCCCTTCGTGCGTATGTAGGCATCCGACCCTGGTTCCCCTACCGGGGTCTTTTTTTATGCGCCTCCTTTTCGTCACTCCTGAATGCGCGCCGCTCACCAAGACCGGCGGGCTCGGCGACGTCAGCGCGGCGCTGCCGGCAGCCCTGCGCGGCCTCGGCGTCGACGTGCGGACCCTCCTGCCCGGCTATACCGAGGTTCTTGAAAAGACAGGAAACGCCGTCGAAGCGGCGAAGCTGCGAGTGCTTGGCGTCGACGTCAGGCTGCTCGAAGCGGGCGCGCTCCTCGTCATCGATTGCCCGACGCTGTACCGGCGCGACGGCGGCCCATACCAGGACGCCTCGGGTGCCGACTGGGGCGACAACGCCCTTCGCTTCGCCGTGCTCTCGAAGGTCGCCAGCCTCCTCGCCGGCGCGGCGAGCCCGCTCGCCTGGCGCCCGGAATGCGTGCATTGCAACGACTGGCCGGCGGCGCTGGCGGCGGCGTACCTCGCCTTCGACGCGCCGGTCTCGGCGGCGAGCATCGTGACCGTCCACAACCTCGCCTTCCAGGGCAACTTCGACCCCGCGCTCCTCGGCCGGCTCGGCCTGCCGCCGCAGAGCTTCACGCTCGAGGGCCTGGAGTTCCACGGCCGCCTGTCGTTCCTCAAGGCCGGGCTCGCCTACGCCGACGCCCTCACCACCGTGAGCCCGAGCTATGCGCGCGAGATCCAGGGCGAGGAATTCGGCTGCGGCCTCGACGGGCTGCTGCGCCAGCGGCGCCAATCGCTGACGGGCATCCTCAACGGCATCGACACCGACCAGTGGAACCCGGCAGCGGATCCGCTGATCGCCGAGCCCTACGATGCCGAGCGGCTGGAAGGCAAGGCCGCCAACAAGGAAGCGCTGCAGCGCCGGCTCGGGTTGAAGGTCGACTCGCGGATTCCGCTCTTGGGGGTCGTCAGCCGCCTGACGCACCAGAAGGGCAGCGATCTCCTCGCCGCGGTGATCGACGAATTGGCGGCATTACCCGCTCAGGTCGCGGTTCTCGGCAAGGGCGATACTCGGATGGAGGACGCGCTCGCCCTGGCGGCGTCGCGCCACGCGGGGAGCGTGAGCGTCACCGCCGGCTTCGACGAAGGACTGGCGCACGCCATCGAGGCGGGCGCCGACATTTTCCTCATGCCCTCCCGCTATGAGCCCTGCGGCCTGAACCAGATGTACAGCCAGCGCTACGGCACGCCGCCCGTGGCGCATGCCACCGGCGGGCTCATCGACACCATCGAGGACGGGAAAACCGGCTTCCTCTTCGCGCGGCCGGCGGGGGACGCGCTCGTCGAGGCGGTGCGCCGCGCGATCGAGCTGCGGCGCGACGCTGGCCGCTGGCGCGAGATGCAGCGCCGGGGCATGCAGCGCGACTTCAGCTGGTCGGCAGCCGCTCGTCAGTATGCCGCTCTCTATTCGCGCCTAGCCATGCGGGCGCCGGCTTGACCGCTTCGCCCTTGCGGCTGCGCAGGCGGGCGATGAGGGAAGCGTCGTACTCGCCGCGGATCGGCCAGCGGCTGTTCCAGAGGTTGAAGCGCGGCCGCTGACCCATGGCGTCTTGCTGGGCGGCGGCGAGCGCGGTCAGGGTGCCGACGTCGCGCCAATAGGCGCGCTCCTCGAACTCCTGGATGCCCGGCACGCGGTTCTGGCCGAAGTCGTAGGCGAAGACGCGGTGTGACGCGCTCAGGCGCGGCAGCAGGTCGCGGCCGAAGTCGGTGTCGCCGCGCCGGCGCGCCTCCTCCAGGACGCCTCCCATCACCTCGGGCTCGAAAAGATAATTGCCCATCGACGCATAGGCGCGCGACGGATCGCCGGCGACCGGCGTCGGCCGCTTCGGCTTCTCGCGGAACTCGCGCACGCGGCCATCGGCGGCGGCCGACAGCACGCCGAACGACGAGGCGTGCTCGAGCGGCACGCCCACGGCGGCCACCGTCACATCGGCCTCGTTCTCTTCGTGGCAGGCCACCATCTGGCGAACGTCCATCCGGTAGACATGGTCGGCGGCGAAGACTGCCACCAGGTCGGGGGCGTGCGCGGCGAGCAGGTCGAGGTGCTGGTAGACCGCGTCGGCCGTGCCCTTGAACTGGCCGCCCAAGGTGTTGCTGCGCGGCAGGAGGACCTTGATCGAGCCGCCGCAATCCTCTAGCGCCGGCGTCCACGCTTGCGCTACATGCTGGATGAGCGATTCGGGCTTGTACTGCGCCAATACGTAGATGTTGCTGATGCCCGAATTCACCAGGTTGCTGAGCACGAAGTCGATGATCCGATAGCCGTTCGCGAAGGGCAGCGCCGGCTTCGCATGCTCCGCGGTGAGTGGGTAGAGCCGCGTACCTTCACCGCCCGCTAGGACCATGGCAACGATTTTCATCGGTGGTGCGCCTTTCTGATTGGAGTAAGTTATTTCGACTAGCAAGTGTCGGACGATCATATGGACTTGTAGTGCGCTCCACTATCGGCTGGACTTGATTCCGTTTGTCGCGCCCCGCAGTCAGGGATGTAGTCGCGTGGTGACAGGAGATTCAAGGCGCGGCGATAGTCCGGCATTTCCCGACGACCTAACATGGGGCTCGCCGTCGCAGGGAGCGTTCCATGAGCGCTTTTTTCAAGATCACGAACAGAAACCCCGCCTGGACACTGGCACTCGCAGCCGTCGCTGTGTTGCTCGCGCTCGCGCCGCAGATCGCGGCGACCGGACGCGCGGATAACGCGACGGGGTGCCGTCCCGACGTCATCGCGGGCAGCGAGCCGCGCCAACTGGAAGAGGTCGACCCGGCGCAGCAGCTGCTCACCGACTACCTTGCGCGCCGCTTCTCGATTGCCGCGGCGCCCACCGCCGTCGTGGTCGGCACCGCGTACCGGGCCGCCGAGCAGTCCGGGCTGGACCCGCTGCTCGTCCTGGCGGTGATCTCGATCGAGTCGCGCTTCAACCCGATCGCCGAAAGCGTGATGGGCGCGAAAGGCCTGATGCAGATCATCCCCAAGTACCACCGCGCTCGCCTGCTCGAGCACGGCGGCGAGGATGCGGTGCTCGACCCGGAGAGCAACATCCTGGTCGGCACCAAGATCCTGCAGGAGTACGTCTATCGCACCGGCACGCTGGAAGCCGGCCTGCAGACCTACAACGGCGCGTCGCGCGACGAAACCGGCCAGTACTCGCAGCGCGTCCTCGCCGAGCGCCTCCGCCTGGAGCAGGTGCTGCGCGCCGCGCGCGCTTCCCGCACCGTCGCCCTGAATACCAAAGGCACGCTGTGACGCGGCTCGCGCTCCTGGCCGCGGCGCTCGTCGCCGCGGGCGGCGCCGCGGCCGAGACGCGCGTCACCGGTGCCGATCTGGCGGAGATCCGCGCCACCATCCACCGCCAGATCGATGCCTTCCAGGCGTGCGCCCGGCGTTCGGGCGGACCGGGGGCTTCCACTACGCCCGCTGCGGTGTCCTTTCTCGAGCTCACCGTCATGGGCACCGAGGACGTCGTGCAGCAGGTGCAGGTCACCGACCGCGCCGGCGCCATCTGGCTCGCTTACTACGCGATGCAGCGGCAGAAGGACGGCCGCTGGCGCGCGAGCGGCTGCCACCTGGTGCCTTCCGCAAGGACTGTTTCGGCCGCCTACCAGCCGCAGTAACCTGCGGCTGTGGAGGCGCGTTCCCATCCGCTCGCAGGCCGCAGCCCCGTCGGCCTCGGCCGTCCGTATCCGCTCGGCGCGATCTGGGACGGCGCCGGCGTCAACTTCGCCCTTTACTCCGAGCACGCCGCGAAGGTCGAGCTCTGCCTGTTCGACGCCGGCGGCCGGCGCGAGCTCGAGCGCATCGAGCTGGTCGAGCGCAGCGGCTTCGTCTGGCACGTCTATCTGCCCCAGGCGCGCCCCGGCCAGCGCTATGGCTACCGCGTGCACGGCCCGCAGGCGCCCGAGGAGGGCCATCGCTTCAACGCGCACAAGGTCCTGCTCGATCCTTATGCGCGCCTGATCCTGCAGGGCGGCCTCGGCCGCTGCCAGGTGGTCGACGAGGCGTTCAGCTGGGGCGATGATCGGCCACCGCGCACGCCATGGTGCGACACGGTGATCTACGAAGCGCACGTGCGAGGGCTGACGCAGCTGCACCCGGCAATCGGCGGGACACAGCGCGGCACCTATGCCGGCCTGGCGATGCCGCCGGTGATCGAGCACCTTCAGCGCCTCGGCGTCACCGCTGTCGAGCTCCTGCCGGTGCACGCCTTCGTCGATGAGCGCCGGCTCGTGCAGCACCGCCTGCGCAATTACTGGGGCTACAACAGCATCGGCTTCTTCGCTCCGGAGCTGCGCTATTCCGCCACCGGCACGCTCGGCGAGTTCAAGACCATGGTGAAGACGCTGCACGCGGCCGGGCTGGAAGTCATCCTCGACGTCGTCTACAACCACACCGGCGAGGGCGACGATCACGGCCCGACGCTGTCGTTCCGCGGCATCGACAACAGCGTCTACTACCGCCTCGATCCGCTCGACCGGCGCCATTACCTCAATTACACGGGCACCGGCAACTGCCTCAACACCTCGCACCCCGCGGTGCTGGCGCTGGTCATGGACAGCCTGCGCTACTGGGTGAACGAGATGCACGTCGACGGTTTTCGCTTCGACCTCGCCGTCGCGCTGACCCGCGACAGTGCTTTTCTCGCCGCCATCCAGCAGGACCCGGTGCTCTCCCAGGTCAAGCTGATCGCCGAGCCCTGGGACCTTGGGCCGCACGGCTACCGCCTCGGCGGCTTTCCTCCCGGCTGGGCCGAATGGAACGACAAGTACCGCGACACCGTGCGCTCCTGGTGGCGCGGCGACGCGGGCATGGTCGGCGCGCTTGCCTCGCGCCTGGCGGGCTCGAGCGATCTGTTCGAGGGCGCGGGACGCGAGCCGACGGCGAGCGTGAACTTGGTCACCGCGCACGACGGCTTCACGCTGCACGACCTGGTGAGCTACGAGCACAAGCAGAACGAGGCGAACCTGGAGGGAAACCGCGACGGCGCCGAGGACAATCGCAGCTGGAACGCCGGCAGCCTGCGCGAGCAGCAGAAGCGCAACCTGCTCGCCACGCTGCTGCTCTCGCAGGGCATACCGATGCTGCTCGCCGGCGACGAGCTGGGACGCACGCAGCGCGGCAACAACAATGCCTATTGCCAGGACAACGAGGTTTCCTGGCTCGACTGGGAGCCCGACGCCGCCGGCCGCGACCTTCTCGCCTTCGCTTCCCGCCTCACCGCGCTGCGCAAGCAGTACCCGGCGCTGCGCCGGCGCCACTACGCGCGCCCGGGCGAAGTCGTCTGGCTGAAGCCGCAAGGCGGAGAAATGGGCGAAGAGGACTGGCGGTCGCCCTTCGCGCGCTGCCTGGGCATGCTCGTCCCGGGCGAGGAAGATCTATTGCTGCTTCTCAACGCGCATCACGAACCGGTGGCTTTTACCTTGCCGCCCGGAGAGTGGAGCGTTGTTATCGACACTTCCGGTGGCGGCACGCCTGTCCAGGCGCACTCGCTCGTCCTGCTCAAAGCCAGCGGCAGAGGCCCAGCTCGAGCGGGTGCGTGAGCAGGTCGTTGCGCGGCACGACGCGGACGCGGTAGTCGAGCCGCCCGGACATCCCCGGCTTGAGGTCGAGGGAGAACTTCTGCTCGCCCGACGGCAGCTTCTCGCCCGGGGTGAGCTCGTGGCTGTGGTTCAGCGTCGGCGATTCGCGCAAGCCGCGGGCGAGCAGCAGCTCGATACAGACGTCGCTCGCTTCCAGGCCATTCAGCTTCACCGCCACTTCGATGCGCAGGGTGTCGCCGAACTGAATGCGTTCCTTGGGCGCGTCGAGGCGGCGCATCGCCACGCCCGGCCACGCGCCGCGCACCCGGGTCTTCCAGGCGGCGAGCTTCTTCGCGGCGTCGAAATTCTCGCCCGCGTAGCGATGACCCTGGCGCGAGGCGGGCAGGTAGTACTTGGAGACGTATTCGCCCAGCATGCGAGAGGCGTCGTAGCGCGGCAGCAGCGAGGCCATGGAGCGCTTGGCGATCCGGATCCATTCGGCCGAGTAGCCGCCCTCGGCGCGCCGGTAGTAGAGCGGAATGACGCGGTCCTGGAGCAGCTCGTACAGCGTGCGCGCTTCCTCGCCGTCGCGCCGGTGCTGGTCGACCTGCGGCGAGGCGGGCTTGATCGCCCAGCCGTTCTCGCCGTCGTAGCCCTCGTCCCACCAGCCGTCGAGAATCGAGAGGTTGATGACGCCGTTCATGCCGGCCTTCATGCCGGAGGTGCCGGAGGCCTCGAGCGGATACACCGGGTTGTTCAGCCAGACGTCGACGCCGGAGACGAGGCGCCGCGCGATGTGCAGGTCGTAGCCCTCGATGAACAGCAGCCGCCCCTGGAACTCCTCCTGGCTGGACATGTGCACCAGCGTGCGGATCAGCTCCTGTCCCGGCTCGTCGGCGGGGTGCGCCTTGCCGGAGAACAGGAACAGCACCGTCCTCTCCTTGTCGGCGAGCAGGCGGCGGAAATTGTCGAGGTCGTTGAACAGCAGGGTCGCGCGCTTGTAGGTGGCGAAGCGCCGGCCGAAGCCGATGGTGAGCACGTTGGGCTTGGTCGGATCGGCGAAGCGCAGCATGCGCTCGAGGTGCGATTCGCTGCCGTGGTTGCGCGCGTGCTGCAGCGCCAGCCGGTGCCGGACCATGTGCAGCATGCGCGCCTTGATGTCCTGGCGTACGCTCCAGAAGATGTGGTCGGGGATGTCGCGGATCTTCTCCCAGATGCCGGGATAGCCGAGGCGGTGCATCCAGCCGACGCCGAGAAAACGGTCGAGCACCTCGCTCCACTCGGGGGCGAGGAAGGTCGTGACGTGCACGCCGTTGGTCACGTAGCCGAGCGGGTTCTCCTCCGGCGTGAGGTCCGGCCAGTAGTCCTTCAGCAGCTTGGCCGACACGCCGCCGTGGATGCGCGAGACGCCGTTGTGATAACGCGAGCCACGCAGCGCGAGCGCCGTCATGTTGAAGTCGCCGCCCGAGGGCGGCCGGCCGAGCGGCGCCACCTCGTGCGCGCCGAAGCTCGCCTTGAGATACGGCAGCACCACCGCGTCGGCGAACTGGTCGTGCCCCGCCGGAACCGGCGTGTGCGTGGTGAACACCGTGTTGGAGGCGACCGCTTCGACGCCGGCCTCGAGCGCCATTCCGCCTTCCACCAGGCTGCGCACGCGCTCGAGGATCAGGAAGGCGGCGTGCCCTTCGTTGATATGCCAGACCGTCGGCTGCAAGCCCATCGCCGCCAGCGCGCGCGCGCCGCCGACGCCGAGCACCAGCTCCTGCTCGAGGCGCGTGCTGCGGTCGCCGCCGTACAGGCGGTGCGTGATGTGGCGGTCGCGCTCGGCGTTCTCCGCCAGGTCGGTGTCGAGCAGGTAGAGCAGCGCGTGGCCGATGCGCGCCTGCCAGACCTTGATCCGCACCGAGCGCCCCGGGAACGCCATTTCGATTCTCAGCTCATGGCCGTCCTTCTGTACCGGCTCGATCGGCAGGTCGCCGAAGTCCGAGTCGTGATATTCGGCGCGCTGCCGGCCCTCGGCGTCGATCGTCTGCACGAAGTAGCCCTGCCGGTAGAGCAAGCCGACGGCGATGAACGGCAGCTTGAAATCGCTCGCCGCCTTGCAATGGTCGCCGGCGAGGATGCCGAGGCCGCCGGAATAGATCGGCAGGCTTTCGTGCACCCCGAACTCGGCGCAGAAATACGCGACCAGGTCGTTCGGGCGGAAGCCGCCCGAGTTCTGCCGGAACGGCGGCTCGGCGTGATACGAGTCGAATGCCGCGAGCACGCGCGTCATGCTGTCGAGGAAGGCCGGGTCGGAGGAGGCGTCGAGCAGGCGCTGCTCGTCGATGCGCTTGAGCATCGCCTTCGGGCAGTGGCCGACGGCGTCCCAGAGCGCCGGGTTGAGGCGCGCGAAGAGGGCGCGCGTCGGCCGGTCCCAGCTGTACCAGAGGTTGCCGGCGAGCTCCTCCAGGCGCGCGAGGCGCTTGGGCAGGCGCGGGTTTACTTCAAGAACGTATCGGGTACCGGGTTGCGTCACTGGGAGTTCCGCGCGTTTAGTATTGCTTGTACGCGGTGAAACCTATTCTACCGAGGGCGAATCGCTTTTCCATGTCGCTGTCTTACGACAGACGTCGTGGAATCGCGGCATCGAATTCGCTCAACATGACGGGTGCAGACTTGCCGCCATGGAAATCGAAGATCTGCGTTATTTCGTCGCGGCTTACGAGGCTGCCGACCTGATGGTGAGCACGTCGCAGGCGCAAGGCGCGCCGCAGGGCTTGCGGCTGGACGCTTCGACGCGCGTCCGGCGCCTGGAGGCGATGCTCGGCTCGCCGCTGTTTCGCGAGCGCAACGGCCGCAGGGTGCCGACGCGCGCCGCCGAGGAGCTTTACGCGCACGCCAAGCGGGTGCTGGGCAGCGTGCCTTCCACGGGACAGACGACCATCCCGGCGCCCTGAGCAGATGCGGGCTAGCGGACGCCGCGCGGCGTCCAGCTCTGGTCGGCCACCAGGCGCAGGATCTGGTGCACAGAGCGCGGCTCTCCCGAGCCGCCGGCGATCTCGGACACGGAAAGTCGCAGCGTCACGATCTCGTCGCCGTAGTTCGCCGCGACGACGCGCCCGCGCGGCCGGAAGCGCAATCCCGCCGCGTCGACGCTGGTCTCGTCGAGAAACAGCGGCGGATCGCCGCCGAGGCTGCCGCCGGTGAATTCCAGCGCCGAGTCGTGCGCTTCGACACCGTCGCGCACGTGCGAGTTGACGATGCGCACCTGCGAGCGGGCCGCGGCAATGCGGCCGACGCGCGCGTCGCTGATCTCGACGTCGGCGCATCCCTCCAGCACAATTTCCTCGTAGTCGCCGGTGAATTGCCGGCCGCGCTCGCTGGTGCAGCGCGCGCGGCGCCCGGCCGCCGGCTGCGCGAGCGGCTGCGCATAGGGCTTCATCTCGACATTCCCGCGCAGCTCCTCGCGCAGCAGGTCGTTGAATCGCGCCGGCTGGGAGATCTGCGGCGCATGGCCGGCTTCGCCGAGGCTGGCGAGTCTCGCACCAGAGATGGCCGACGCCAGCACCTGGCCGGTGCGCGGCGGCGTCACCTGGTCGTCGCTCGACCAGATGACGAGGGTCGGCGCCTTGATCGCGCGCAGGCCGCTGCCGAGGTCGTGTTCGACCAGCGCGAGCGCGGCGATCGCCATCGGATCGCCGCGAAGAAACCGCTGCCGGACCTGCGGCAGCTCGATCGACATCGCGCCCTTCGCCGGCAGGTTCTCGGCCTCGATCGTGATCAGCGCGGCCAGCGCATCACGCCAGGGACTGTCGCCGACTGCCCGCTGCGCCATGGCACGACCGAGGAACTCGGCGTACACCGAGCGGTGCAGGACGCCCGCGACGTCCACCAGGATCAGCCGGCGCACGCGCGGTGGATAGGCTGCCGCGTACGCAAGGGCGATGACACCGCCCATGGAGTGGCCGACCAGATTCACCGGCCGCTTCAACCGCTGGGCGAAGATCGCGTCGAGCACGCGTACGTAGTTGGACGGCGAATAGAGGTGATTGCCCTTGTCGGACTGGCCGAAGCCGGGCAGATCGAGCGCATACACGTCGTATGTGGCGGCGAGCGCCGGGATCACATGGGTCCAGTCGCGCGCGCCGTCGCGGCTGAGACCGTGGATCAGGATGACCGGCTCGGCGCCCCGCTTGCCGGCGCGATACAGGACCACGTTGCCACCGAACACCGGCACCGGTATCTGCTGTGCGGTAGCACCCTCGACGCCGATCCAGTCAGCGTCGCCGGCGAGCGCGGCGGTCGCAGCGAGCAGCAAACCGGCGAAAAGCAGAACGCGCGTCGGTTGACTCGCTAGGGGATGGGGACGGCGGCGAGCAACTGGGCGCCGACGTCGAGCCGGCGGCCGGAATCGTGCGCCGGCCGCAGGCGGTGCGTGGCGACGCCGGGGACGATAGCCTGCACGTCCTCGGGGATCACCTTGTCGCGCCCTTCGAGCAGCGCCCACGCACGCGAGCAGTGCACCAGCGCGAGCGCAGCGCGCGGCGACAGGCCGGCGAGGTAGTCGGGCGAGCGCCGGGTGTGCTCGACAATCGCCTGCACGTAGTCGAGCAGCGCCGGAGAAATGTGGATCTTCTGCACGCTGGCCTGCAGCTCCATGAGCTCGGCCGGGGACATGCACGGATCGAGCGTCGCCAGAAGATCGCGCCGGTCGGTGCCCGAGAGCAGCGCGCGTTCCGCCGCGCGGTCGGGATAGCCGAGCTCGATCCTCATCATGAAGCGGTCGAGCTGCGATTCGGGCAGGGGGAAGGTGCCGACCTGCTCCGAAGGGTTCTGCGTGGCGATGACGAAGAACGGCGAGGGCAGCTTGCGCGTCTCGCCCTCGGCGGTGACCTGATGCTCCTCCATCGCCTCGAGCAGCGCCGACTGCGTCTTCGGCGTGGAGCGGTTCACCTCGTCGGCGAGGATCACTTGGGCGAAGATCGGCCCGGGATGGAACTTGAAGTTGCCGCTCTCGCGCTCGTAGATCGAGACGCCGAGGATGTCGGCGGGCAGCATGTCGCTCGTGAACTGGATGCGCTGGAATTGCAGGCCGAGCGATCTGGCGAGCACGTGCGCGAGCGTGGTCTTGCCGACGCCGGGCAGGTCTTCGATCAGCAGGTGGCCCCGCGCGAGCAGGCAGGCGAGCGCGAGCCGCACCTGCGTTTCCTTGCCGAGGATGATGTGGCTCGCCGCGTCGATGACGCGCTCGACCGCCCCCCGGCCGAGCGATTGCGGCTGGAATTCCGCTTTCAGGAGCATGCCGCCATTGTACTCGATGGGCTAAGATTCAAATGCTTATGGCGTGCGCGGTCATCACCCATCCGGACTGCCTGAAGCACGACATGGGCAGGCATCATCCCGAGCGACCCGAGCGGTTGACGGCGATCGAGGATCAGCTGATCGCCTCCGGGCTCGCGCCGCATCTGACAAGATTCGAAGCTCCGCTCGCCACCGACGAGCAGCTCGCGCGCGTGCATCCGCTGGAATACGTGCGCGCCATTCGCGACGCGGCACCGGAAACGGGCACGGTCCATCTCGATCCGGACACGGCGATGAATCCCTTCACGTTGCAGGCGGCCCTGCGTGGCGCGGGCGCGGCTGTCCTGGCGGTTGATCTGGTCATGAAGCAAACAGCCAGAACGGCGTTCTGTTCCGTGCGTCCGCCGGGGCATCATGCCTGCCGGGCGCGGCCGATGGGCTTCTGCATTTTCAACAACGTCGCGGTCGCGGCGCGGCACGCGGTCGAGGTGCACGGCCTCGAGCGCGTGGCGATCATCGACTTCGACGTGCACCACGGCAACGGCACCGAGGACATCTTCGAGGACGACCCCAACGTGATGATGGTGTCGACCTTCCAGCATCCGTTCTACCCCTACAGCGGCACCGAGAGCCCGGCGAGGAACATGGTGAACGTGCCGCTCGCCGCCGGCGCGGGCTCGCAGCAGTTCCGCGAGGCGGTGCGCGAGGCGTGGCTGCCGGCGCTCAGCAAGTTCGCGCCCGAGCTGGTCATTTTTTCCGCCGGCTTCGACGCGCATGTCGAGGACGAGATGGCGATGCTGCGGCTGGTCGACGCCGACTACGCCTGGGTCACCGAGCAGATGAAGGACATCGCCGAGCGTCACGCCGGCGGCCGCATGGTCTCGATGCTGGAGGGCGGCTACGCGCTTTCCGCGCTCGCGCGCAGCGTCGTGCAGCACTTGCGCGTGCTCGCGGGCGTCGGTTGACACGCGGCTAGAGGGCCGCGAAAACCCGCTGCAGCGACTCGAGCGCCACCGGCTTCACCAGGTGCTCGTCGAAGCCCGCCTCGCGCGAGAGGCGGCGATCCTCTTCGGTGCCGCGCCCGGTGACGGCGACGAACGGCACCTTCTGAAAAAGCGGGTCCTGGCGCAGCCGGCGCACCACGCCCAGCCCGTCCACCCCCGGCATGCTGATGTCGAGCAGGACGACCTCGGGCCGGTTGCCGCGCACTGCTTCCAGGGCGGCGAGGCCGTCGTGCGCCACCTGCACGTCGTGCCCCATCTGCTCGAGCAGCAGGCCGAGGGCGCGGGCGGCATCGATGTTGTCGTCGACCACCAGCACGCGGCGCGGCGCGCGCGACGGCAGGCCGGGTCGCGGCGGCGCCTTGCCGGGCGCGGCGCGCTGCGACGCAAGCACCGGCAGGCGCACGACAAACTGCGCGCCCAGGTCGACGCCGCCGCTTCTTGCTTCGATCGTGCCGCCGTGCAGCTCGACCAGCTTTTTCGCCAGGGCGAGGCCGATGCCGAGGCCGCTTTGCGCGCCGCGCGGATCGCGGCCGCCCTGCATGAACATTTCGAACACGCGCGGCAGGATCTCGGCGGCGATGCCGATGCCGTTGTCGGAAATCGTGATCAGCGCCTCGCGGCCCTCCCGGCGCACCTTGAGCTCGATGCGGCCGCCGGCGGTGGTGTAGCGCGCCGCGTTGTTGAGAAGGTTCGAGACCACCTGCGCCAGGCGCACGAAATCGGCATGCACCAGGAGAGATTCGGACGGCATGTCGATGGCCAGCCAGTGGCGGGAAGCGTCGATCGCGGGCCGCGACGTCTCGACCGCGCTCGCCACCACCGCCGAGAGCTCGACCGCGGCTTTCTGCAGCGCCATCTTGCCGCTGGTGATGCGCGAAACATCGAGTAGATCGTCGACCAGGCGCACGAGCTGCCCGGTCTGGCGGTCGATCATGTCAAGCGTCTGGCCGCGCAGGTCCGTTAGGCCGTTGCCCAGGCGAAGCAGTTGCACGCCGTTGCGGATCGGCGCCAGCGGGTTGCGCAACTCGTGCGCCAGGATGGCGAGGAATTCGTCCATGCGCCGGTCGGCCTCGCGCAGCGCCTCCAGCGCGTTGACGCGATCGGTGATGTCGCGGAAGTACACCGCCACGCCGCCGGGCTGCACCGGGGCGGCGGCGAGCTCCATCCAGCGACCGTAGTGCGCGTAGAAGAACTCCATGCGCTCGGGCTGGCGCTCGCGCATCACCCGCTGGTACATGGCGTCGACCGGGTTGCCGATCGCGTGCTGAAACGCCTGGTGCCAGGTCTTGCCGACGATGTCGGCGCGCTGCCGGCCGAGCAGCTTCTCGCCGGCGCCGTTGATATGGGTCATGCGCCAGTTTTCGTCGTAGGCGACGAACCCCTCCATCAGCCCTTCGAGGTAGTCGGCGGTCTGCGCCTTGAGCTCGCCGATGCGCTTCTCGTGCGTGACATCGCGGGTGAAGCAGCGGGTATGCACGAACTTGCCGCCATCCCACCGCACGTTGGAGGTTATGCGCACGTCCTTGACGTCGCCATCCTTGCAGCGCAGACGCGCGGGGTATTCGCGCAGCGTCTCGCCCGCGCTCAGGCGGCGCAGGATGTCGCCGATGGCGGCGGCATCGGTATGGAAATCGGCGATGTTGCGGCCGATGTACTCGTCGCGGCCGTAGCCGAGCAGCTCGAGCTCGGCGCGGTTCGCGCGCAGGATGGTGCCGTCGGGCCCGACCCAGTGCAGCGGCATCGCGGCGTGCTCGAAGAAATCGTTGAGCTCTTGTTCCATGCGGGAGCGCATGCATTTTGCGCGCGCCGGCGAGGATTGAAACGTCGGGCAGACCCTGTCGGGAACGCCCTGACAATCAGCGCTTCCTCATCACCGCGCGCACGAGGTAGAGCAGGACGACGAGCTGCATGATGGGCATGAACGCCAGGTCATACGCCAGTGCCGTAGCCATCGCGTAGCGCCCCGAAGCGAGCTGCCTGGCGATGAGGCGCAAGGCGAGCTCGAGGCTCACCGTGAAGGTCTCGGCGGCATTTTCGGTCGCCACGGCGGCGACCTGCCACAAGCCTTGCCAGGCGCTCGCCGCGGCGAAGTAGGCGGCGTAGCCGACTGACAGCAGATACAGCAGCCGCGGCCAGCTGCCGGCCCGGAGCACGCAGAACAGCGAGATGCCGGCGCCGATCACTGCGACCGCGAGGCGCAAGTGGTTTTCCGGGCTGCGCGTCAGGCTCTCGAAGCGCAGCGCGGCGAGGGCAAAACACGCCCAGCAGACGAAGCAGAACAGACCGACCCGCCGCAGCGTGCGGTGGGCCGGATCGAGGAGGGATTGCTGCTCGATTTCAGCGCTTTCTGCGCTCGAACTCGAGGCGCGACTCGCGCAGGTCCACGGTATCGGCGAGCTCGTAGACGTTGCGGTAGCCGTAGTTGTAGAGCGCGATGTAGGTCGAGAGGTTGAGCGAGGCGCTCGGCAGCTTCGAGGGGAAGGGGCCTTCGGCGTTGAGGAAGTTGTTGTTGCAGTAGATGAGGATCCGGGTGCTCCGGTCGGGGATCGCGCGGCGCAGGCTCTCGATGGCGATGTCCGGAAAGCTCAGGTGGAGCGCGCCCTTCACGTGCAGCTCCTCGAACCGCTCGCGGCTGCGCGCGTCGAGCACGATCGTCCCCGGCTCGCGGCTCATGCGCACGAATTCCTCCTGGGAGACGCGCCGCGTCTCGCGGTGCTTCGCCGCGCGCGCCGACACGCGCAGGAAGCCCTCCATGTCGATCGCCGGATTGACCGGCGCCTGCTGCGCCTGCTCCGCTGCCTGCGCGGCGGGAAAGGCCAGCAGGGCGGCGATCGCCAGCCGGACCAGATTGCGCGCCTTCATCTCCTTCGACATGACCCCTCCCGGGTTTGCTCAGGCTGTTTGCAGTTCGCCAGACTCCAACAGCGAGCGCGCCGCGTGCGCGAAGGCGGCCTCGTCGGCGGCGGAAATGCGCAGCGCGCGCGCGTCGGGAAGGTGGACGAAGTTCTTGTGCGACGAGCGCCGATAGGCCGGGTCGTAGTGCTCGGCGAGAAGACGGGCGACGAACTCCCGCCAGGCGCCGCGCTCGGCGAGCGCCTTCCAGCCCGCGACCTTCTCGCGCCCGTGCAGGCTGACGAGGCAGTCGAGCTGCTGGTACAGGGTTTCCTGATTGTCGAGAAAAAATTCATACTCCTGGAGCAGAAGCGTGACGCGCGTCTCGGTGTCGGTCTCGAGCCGCACGCACGACGAGGCGCGCATGCGCGCGATCAGCGACTCGGGCACCTGCAGCTGGCCGATCTTCTTCGATTCGCCTTCAACGTAGACGGTCCTGCTTTTCTCCAAGCCGCTCATCTGCTGGAGAAGCAGGCTTTCGAACATCTTCTGGGAGGGTTGCGGGCGATGAGGCAGGCCGCCGAGCACCGAGCCGCGGTGCGCCGCGAGTCCCTCGAGGTCGAGCACCTGGCCGCCAGCGCCAGCGAGCGCGGCGAGCAGGCGGCTCTTGCCGCTGCCGGTCGGCCCGTGCACCACCTGGAGATGAAACTGCTGCGGCGCCTGCTCGAGCTGCTGCACGACCCATTTCCGATACGCCTTGTAGCCGCCGGGGAGCGTCTGCGCGTCCCAGCCGATCTCGCGCAGGATGTGCGCCATCGCGCCCGAGCGCTTGCCGCCGCGCCAGCAGTAGACGAGCGGGCGCCAGCTCTTGGGCTCGCTTTCCCACATCCGCTCGATGTGCCGGGCGACGTTCTTCGCCACCAGCGCGCCGCCGACCTTTTTCGCTTCGAACGCCGAGACTTGCTTGTAGAGCGTGCCGACCTCGGCGCGCTCGGCGTCGTACAGCACCGGCGCCGAAATCGCGCCCGGGATGTGATCCTCGGCGAACTCCGACGGCGTGCGTGCGTCGATGATGGCATCGAAGTCGCTGAAATTCATGGTTAAATTCTACGCTTATGAATGCACCGGAAAAGATTCGGCTCACCCAGTTCAGCCACGGCGGCGGCTGCGGCTGCAAGATCGCGCCGGCGGTGCTCTCAGAGATCCTCGCCGCCGCGCCGATCAAGGGCTTCCCGAAGGATCTGCTGGTCGGCACCGAGACCGCCGACGACGCCGCGGTCTATCGCCTGAACGACGAGCAGGCGCTCGTTGCCACCACCGATTTCTTCACGCCGATCGTCGACGATCCGTTCGACTTCGGCCGCATCGCCGCGACCAACGCGATCTCCGACGTCTACGCGATGGGCGGCAAGCCGATCCTGGCGCTGGCGCTGGTCGGCATGCCGCTCGACAAGCTGCCGGTGTCGGTGATCCGCGCCATCCTCGCCGGCGGCGAATCCGTCTGCGCGCAGGCGGGCATCCCGATCGCCGGCGGGCACTCGATCGACGTGCTCGAGCCGATCTACGGCCTGGTCGCCCTGGGGCTGGTGCATCCGAAAAAGGTCAAGAGGAACTCCTCGGCGCTGGCGGGCGATTCGCTGATTCTCGGCAAGCCGCTCGGCGTCGGCATCCTTTCCGCCGCCCTGAAGAAGGGAAATCTCTCCGCGGCCGGCTACGCGCAGATGCTCGAGTGGACGACCAAGCTCAACACCCCGGGCGAGGCGCTCGCCGAGATGCCCGCGGTGCACGCGCTCACCGATGTCACCGGCTTCGGCCTCGCCGGCCACCTGCTCGAGATCCTGCGCGGCTCGAAGCTCGCCGGCGAAGTGCGCTTCGACGACCTGCCGGTGATCGCGGAGGCGCTGGAGTGGGCGAAGCAGGGCGTCGCCACCGGGGCGTCCGATCGCAATTGGAAAGGCTATGGCCACGAAGTCTCCTTCCAGGGAGACGAGTGGAAGAAGAAGCTGCTCAGCGATCCGCAGACCAGCGGCGGACTGCTCGTCGCCTGCGATCCGAAAGCCGAGAAAGATGTCCTGAAGGAGTTCGAGAAGCGCGGCTTCGGCAGCGCCTGCGTGATCGGCCGGCTCTCGGCCGGGGCGCCGAAGCTCAGCGTTATCTGAGCAGCGGCCGCAGCCGCTTCCAGACGCTCTCCAGCATCACCGGCTGCGCCTTCTCGGTCGGGTGAATGCCGTCGGGCTGGAAGAGGTCGCGCCCGAAGGCGAAATCCTCGAAGAGAAACGGCACCAGCGCCGTGCTGTGCTGCTTCGCCAGCTCGGCGAACGCGCGCTCGAACTCGCCGGTGTATTGCGGCCCGTAGTTGGGCGGCAGCCGCATGCCGACGAGCAGCACGCGCGCGCCCGTGGCGCGCGACTGCGCGATCATGTCGCCGAGATTCTTCTTCATCGCCGCGATTGGCATGCCGCGCAGGCCGTCGTTGCCGCCGAGCTCGATGATCACCACGCTCGGGCGGTGCTTCTCCAGCGCCGGGCGCAGCCGCGCCGCGCCGCCGGCGCTCGTCTCCCCCGAGACGCTCGCGTTGACGACGCTATAATCGAGCCGTTCCCGCTTCAGCCGCTCGCCGAGCAGCGCCACCCAGCCACGGGCCTGGGCGATGCCGTAGGCCGCGGACACACTGTCACCGACCACCAGAATGGATTTCTCCGCAGCGAATAGCGCCGGCGCCGCGACGATGAGCGCGAGGGCGAGCCATGTTCTGACGGCGCGGGGCATAGGCAAGACGGTCAAGAGCGGCGATGCTGACCTCGTCATTCTGCGGGACATCGACCTCGCCGTCACGCAGGGCGAGGCGGTGGCGATCGCCGGCGCCTCGGGCTCGGGCAAATCGACGTTGCTCGCCATCCTCGCCGGTTTGGACACGCCCAGCACCGGCAGTATTTCCCTCGACGGCCAGGATCTCTTCGCCCTGGACGAGGACGCCCGCGCCGAGCTGCGCGGCCGCGCCGTCGGCTTCGTCTTCCAGTCGTTCCAGCTCCTGCCAGCCCTGACGGCTCTGGAAAACGTCATGCTGCCGTTGGAGCTTGCCAGTGACGAAAAGGCCGAGGAAGTCTCGAGGCAGATGCTCGAGCGCGTCGGCCTCGGCGAGCGGCTGCATCATTATCCGAAGCATCTCTCGGGCGGCGAGCAGCAGCGCGTCGCGCTGGCGCGTGCTTTCGTGGTGCGGCCGAAGCTCCTGCTGGCCGACGAACCGACGGGCAGCCTCGACGCCGAATCCGGCGCCGGCGTGATCTCGCTGCTCTTCGAGTTGAACCGCGAATACGGCACCACGCTCGTCCTGGTGACGCATGACGAGACGCTCGCCGCGCGCTGCGCCCGCGTCGTGCGCCTCGCGGCAGGACGGATCGTCTGATGCGGCAATCGCTGCGCATGCTGGCCCGGGACTGGCGCTCGGGCGAGCTGCGCGTGCTCGCCGTGGCACTGGTGATCGCGGTGGCGAGCGTCTCGAGCGTCGCCTTCCTCGGTGACCGCGTCTCACGCGCGATCGTGCGCGACGCGAACCAGCTCCTCGGCGCAGATCTGGTGCTGCTTTCGGACCGGCCCTGGAGTCCGGAATTCCTGAAGGAAATCACTGCGGCAGGCGAGCACGCGCGGGCCACGAGTTTCATGAGCATGGCGATCGCCGCCGAAAAGACACAGCTCGCCGGCATCAAGGCGGTGACCGAGAACTATCCGCTGCGCGGCCGGCTGCGCATCGCGCCGCGGCCGGGAGGCGAAGACGCGCCGGCCGAGCGCGGCCCGGCGCGCGGCACGGTATGGCTCGAGGAGCGCCTGGTCAGCGCGCTTGCTGCGCCGGTGGGCTCGCGCATCCGGCTCGGCGATGCCGAGCTCCAGGTCGCCGCGGTGCTCACCCTCGAGCCCGAGCGCAGCGCCAACTTCTTCAACATCGCGCCGCGCGTGATGATGCACGTCGACGACGTGGCCGCGACCGGGCTGATCCGTCCCGGCAGCCGCGTCTCGTACTACCTCTACGCCGCCGGCAATCCCGAGCCGCTCGCGGCGTTCGAAACCTGGGCCAAGGCGCGCCTCGAGCGCGGGCAGCGCATCGACAACCTGGAGAGCGGCCGGCCCGAGGTGCGCGCGGCGATCGATCGCGCGCAGCGCTATCTCGGCCTGACCGCGCTGCTCGCCGCAGTGCTCGCCGGCGTCGCGATCGCGCTCGCGACGCGGCGCTTCGTCGAGCGCCACCTCGACGGCTGCGCGGTGATGCGCTGCCTCGGTGCGACGCAGGCGAAGCTGGTGCGCCTGTTCGGCGTCGAGTTTCTGCTGCTCGGCGCGGCGTCCTCGGCGGTCGGCCTGGCGATCGGCTACGGCATGCAGTTCCTGGTCGCGACCACGCTGGAGAGCCTGATGCGGTCCAGCCTGCCGCTGCCGTCGGCGATGCCGGGGCTGCAGGGCATGGCGGTCGGCCTCGTGTTGCTGCTGGGTTTCGCGCTGCCGCCCCTCCTGCAACTCAAGAATGTCCCGGCAGTGCGCGTGATGCGCCGCGACTCGGGCGCGCCGCGCGGCGGCGTGCTCGGCGCCTACGCGGCCGGCCTCGGCACGCTCGCCGCGCTGCTGATCTGGCAGGCAGGAGACCTGAAGCTCGGCGTCACCGTGGTCGGCGGCTTCTCCGCCGCGATGGCAGTCTTCTTCGTCGTGTCATGGGCGGTGCTGAAGCTCGTGGCTTCCCGCTTCGTCGTTTCGAGGATCAGGAACAAGACGTTCCGCTATGGCCTGGCCAACCTGCGACGTCATTCCCGGAGCAATGCCGTGCAGGTCGCGAGCCTTTCGCTCGGCCTCACGGCCGTGCTGCTCCTGACCTTTACCCACCAGGATCTGGTCGATGCCTGGCGGCGCAGTGCGCCGTCCGATGCGCCGAACCGCTTCGTGGTCGGCGTGCAGCCCGACCAGATCGAAGCGGTGAAGGGCTTCTTTGCCAGCCGCGGTATCGGCGGCGCCGAGTTCAATCCGATGGTGCGCGGCCGCCTCACGGCCGTGAACGGGACCGCGGTCAGCGAGGCTGATTTCGCCGACGAGCGCGCCAAGCGCCTGGTCGAGCGGGAATTCAACCTCTCCTACATGGATTCCCCGCCTGGCCACAACCTGGTGACTGCCGGCCGCTGGTTCAAGCCCGACGACAAGGAGGTCTCGGCGGAGG
>JAXDQC010000213.1:0-7177 GCA_034668045.1 Betaproteobacteria bacterium
GCGATGGAGATCGTGGCGCACGGCAACGCCTGGCAGAAGTGGCTGGAGCACGCCGGCGTCGCCGACCGGGTCGACGGCAGCCGCGGGCCGCGCTTCTCGTCCAACATCCTGTCGCTCGAGGCGGCGTCGCAGAAGCTCGGGGTCGCGCTCGCGCTGCGGCCGCTGGTGAATGACGACATCGCCTCCGGGCGCCTCGTCGCGCCGTTCTCCACCGAGATGAAGCCGGTCGGCGCGTACTACCTCGTCTGTCCCGAGGTGATCGCCGAACGCCCGGCGGTGGCCACATTCCGCAAGTGGCTATTGGAGAAAGCCGGGAATTCCGTTTAGTTGGGAAAAACGAAACTAAGGGTGATTCCCCTTAGTTTTCAAGTTACAGGCTCGTTTTTTGCGCTGCCCTTGATTCAGCGGCCGCCGCCGCCATCTAGGGGCTCATGAGCTCACGGCATTTTTCCAGCTGGATGTGGAGCGAAGCGCTGTCGATGCTCGAGCGCGCCGATCGGCTTCAGCGCCACTTCGTTACCCACGCGGAGGCTGCGTGGGAGCCGCCGATCGATATCGTCGAATCCCCCGACGGCCTGATCGTGCAGATCGCCTTGCCGGGCGTCGCAGCCGATTCCATCACCATCGGCCTGGACGGGGCCGGGATGACGTTATCCGCGCGGCGGCCTTTCCCGTGCCGCGACGCCGCTTCGCACGTGCACCGCATCGAGATTCCGTATGGCCGCTTCGCGCGCCACATCGGCCTGCCGCTCGCCGATCCCTGTTCACCGCTCGAGCTCTCGGGCAAATCGTTCGAGGACGGGCTGCTGACGCTGACGTTCACGAGGAAGGAAGGCGCATGAACGCCCCCGACAAGGCGAAAGCCGCGGCGCTGAAGCCGGTACCCGACGACGCGCTGATCCTCATCCCGATGCGCAATACGGTGCTGTTCCCGGGCGTCATCTCGCCCATCACCGTCGGCCGTCCCGCGTCGATCGCCGCGGCGCAGGAGGCCGTGCGCGGCAACAAGCCGATCGGCTTCCTCCTGCAGCGCGAGTCGGACAAGAACGACGTCAAGCCGAACGACCTGTACTGGGTCGGCGCGTCGGCCAACGTGGTGCGCTACATCACGGGCAACGAAGGCGCGCACCACCTCGTGGTGCAGGGCCAGAGCCGCTTCCGCGTGCTCGAATTCCTCGAGGGCTGGCCGTTCCTGGTCGCGCGCGTTTCCTACGTCGAGGCGCCCGAAGAGACCGGCGCGGACATCGAAGCCCGCTTCCTGCAGCTCAAGCAGCAGGCGGCCGAGGCGATCGAGCTCCTGCCCGGCGCGCCGGGCGAGCTTTCGCTCGTCGTGCAGGGCATGACCTCGGCGGGCCTGCTCGCCGACATGGTGTCGAATTTGCTCGACGTCAAGACCGAGGACAAGCAGGACTTGCTCGAGACCTTCGACCTGCGGCGGCGCCTCGACAAGGTGATCGAGCTGCTGTCCGAGCGCGTCGGCGTGCTGCGCATCTCGAAGGAGATCGGCGAGAAGACGAAGAAGCAGTTCGATTCGCGCCAGCGCGAGCACGTGCTGCGCGAGCAGATGCGCCAGATCCAGAAGGAGCTCGGCGAGGGCGAGGACGGCGAGAGCGAGATCGCGGGGCTGACGAAGGCGATCGACGAAGCCGGCATGCCGGAAGAGACACACAAGCACGCGGTCAAGGAGCTGAAGCGCCTGCAGCGCATGGGCGAAGGCAGCGCCGAGGGCTCGATGCTGCGCACCTATCTGGAGTGGCTGGCGGAGCTGCCCTGGAAGGATTCTGCCGAAAAAGAGATCAACATTCAGGAGGCGCGTCGCGTCCTCGACGAGGACCATTTCGGCCTCGACAAGATCAAGCGCCGCATCCTCGAGCATCTGGCGGTGCGAAAGCTGAATCCCTCGGGCAAGAGCCCGATCCTGTGCTTCGTCGGCCCTCCCGGGGTCGGCAAGACCTCGCTCGGCCAGTCGATCGCCCGCGCCATGGGCCGCAAGTTCCAGCGCATCGCGCTCGGCGGCGTGCACGACGAGGCCGAGATCCGCGGCCACCGGCGCACCTACATCGGCGCCCTGCCCGGCAACGTCATCCAGGCGCTGCGCCGCGCCGAGTCGAAGCACACGGTGCTGATGTTCGACGAGATCGACAAGCTCGGTATCGGCGGCTTCCAGGGCGATCCGTCGAGCGCGCTGCTCGAAGTGCTCGATCCGGAGCAGAACTCGAAATTCCGCGACAACTACCTGGGCGTGGACTTCGACCTGTCGAAGGTGATGTTCATCACCACCGCCAACATGCTGGAGACCATTCCCGGCCCGCTGCGCGATCGCATGGAGATCATCCAGCTCCCCGGCTACACCGAGGAGGAGAAGGTCGAGATCGCCAAGCGCTATCTGGTGAAAAGACAGCTCGAGGCCAACGGTCTGTCTTCCGAAAAAGCCGCCATTTCGGAGGAAGCGATACGGGCCATCATCGGCGACTACACGCGCGAGGCCGGCGTGCGCAATCTCGAGCGCAACATCGGCGCGGCGTTGCGCAGCGCGGCGATGAAGATCGCCGAAGGCGCGGCCGAAAAAGCGCGCATCGACGTCGCCGACCTGCACGCCATTCTCGGCGCGAAGCGATTCGAGAACGAGACCGCGCAGCGCACTTCGGTGCCTGGCGTGGCCACCGGCCTCGCCTGGACGCCGGTCGGCGGCGACATCCTGTTCATCGAGGCGTCGAAGGTGCCGGGGTCGGGCAAGCTGATCATCACCGGCCAGCTCGGCGAGGTGATGAAGGAATCGGCGCAGGCGGCGTTGACTCTTGCAAAAATCTTTACCGGGGAAAACCTGGAGAAAACGGACCTGCATATCCACGTTCCCGCGGGCGCGACGCCGAAGGACGGGCCGAGCGCGGGGGTAGCGATGTTCCTCGCCCTGGTGTCCCTGCTCACCGGCATGCCGGTGCGTTCGGATGTGGCCATGACGGGCGAGATTTCCCTGCGCGGCCTGGTGCTGCCGATCGGCGGCGTGAAGGAGAAGACGCTCGCGGCGCTGCGCGCCGGCATCCGCACCGTGATGCTGCCGAAGCGCAACGAAAAGGACCTCGAGGACGTGCCCGCCGAGGCGCGGCAGAAGCTGGAGTTCGTGTTCCTCGAGCGCGTCGAGGACGCGGTGCGGACGGCTATCGGCGAGTTGCCGAGGGCCGACCGGAAGGCGGCTTAGCCGCAGCGACTTCGGCGCCCGCGGGCGCGGTCTTCGCGGACCGCTTCGCGGGTTTCGCCGGGATGGGGATGCGGTCGAGCATTTCGAGCAGCTCGCGCCGCTTCGCTTCACGCTTGGAGGACAAGTATTTCCTTTCTGCACCCGGCGCGAGGACGCCCGCGACGGCTTCGTGGATCCAGAGCGGCGGGCGCTCGAAATCGGGCTCGCCAGCGAGCTTCTTGCGGCGGGAGGGGATCGGGATCATCAATCGGGCAGGCTGCGGAGAAAGTCTAAGGCAACGCCCGCGGGCGCGCATCCCGCAGCGCAGAAACCGAAAACAATCAGTTACATCTGGAGCGGCGGGGCGGCCGTAAAATCGCGCCCGCCCTCATGAAGAACCTGCTAACCGTCCTGGCCCTGGCCGCAACCCTCGCCGGTTGCGAGTCGAATCCCATTACCGGCCGCCGGCAGCTCATGATCGTTCCCGAGAGCCTGGCGCTGAGCGAGTCGGCGGCGGCGTACGGTCAGATGATGGGCCAGCTCGGCAACAAGAAGCAGATCGAGGCCGACTCGGCGCGTGCGCACAAGGTGCGCGACATCACCGACCGCCTGGTCGCGCAGGCGATCAAGCTGCGGCCCGATTCGGCCGGCTGGAAGTGGGAAGTGCAGGTCATCAACGATCCGAAGACCGTCAACGCCTTCTGCATGGCGGGCGGCAAGATGGCGATCTACAGCGGCATGTGGGACAAGCTCAACGCCACCGACGACGAGATCGCCATGGTGATGGGCCACGAGATCAGCCACGCCTTGGCCGGCCATACGCAGGAGCGCATGTCGGTGGCGATGACCTCGCAGGTCGTCGCGCAGGTCGCGGCGATCGCCATTTCCTCCTCCGAGTCGACGCGCGGTCTCGCGATGACGGGAACGCAGCTCGCCGCGGTCTACGCCGTCCAGATGCCGAACAGCCGCACCAGCGAATCGGAGGCCGACCAGATCGGCCTCGATATCGCGGCGCGCGCGGGCTACGACCCGAAAGCGGCGGTCACGCTCTGGGACAAGATGGGCAAGCTCGGCGGCAGCCCGCCCGAATTTCTTTCTACCCACCCCTCGCCGGAGAACCGCGCCGCGCGCCTGAAGGAGCTCGGCGCCAAGGTCGAGCCCTACTACCTCGAGGCGAAGGCGAATCCCGCTCCCGCCCAGCGGCTCGTGAATTTGACGGACGGCAGGAAATAGCCGCTAGCGCAGGAGTAGCATCGCCGCAACAAAGGGAGGCATGCTGTCTCGGCTGTTTTCAATCGCGCTGGCGCTTTCGCTCGCCGGCTGCGCCGCTTTCCACAGCTACGACCGCGAAGTCTACGGCACGCTCGACCAGGCGTCCTCGGGCAATATCGACGCGGCCATCCGCATGCTCGACGCGAGCCAGGGCCGCACGGGCAAGGACCTGCTCTATTACCTCGAGCACGGGATGCTGGAACGCTTCGCCGAGCGCTATCCGGACAGCCAGAAATCGTGGGCAATCGCCAACCAGCGCATCCAGGCCGAAACCGGCGCGCGCGAGATCCTGGGCAGTGCCGCGAGCTATCTGATCGGCGACCAGTCGCGCGCTTACGAGGGGCACGACTACGAGAAAGTCATGCTGCTCACCTACATGGCGCTCAACCAGCTCGCCATGGGCGACTACGACAGCGCACGCGTCGCGATCAAGCAGACGCACGAGCTGGAAGCCGTCATCGCCGAGCAGCGCGCCAAGGCGATCTCGAACGTCGAGGAGCAGGCGAAGAGGAAGGGCGCGCGCACCAGCTTCAAGGAGCTGAACGGCTATCCGGTCGAAACCATCGACAATCCGGCCGTCAATGCGCTCAAGAACAGCTACCAGAGCGCGCTCGCGCACTACCTCGCCGGATTCGTCTACGAAGCCATGGGCGAGCCGAGCCTCGCCGCGCCCGGCTATCGTCTCGCCAACGAGCTGCAGCCGAACCGGCCGCTGCTCGAGGAAGGCCTGCGCGGCCTGGACCAGCGCGTGGCGGCGCCCGACGACGGCATGAGCGATGTGCTCCTCATCATCAGCTCCGGCACGGCGCCGGCGATCCGCTCGCAGCACTTCCGCATGCCGGTATTCATCCAGGATCGGATGGTGTTCGTCTCGCTGTCGGTACCAGTGATGGTGCCGACGACGTTCGCCCCGCCGCCGGCGCAAGTCAGCCTCGGCGACGGGCGATCCCTGCCCGTCACTCCGCTGACGAGCATCGACCTGATGGCGCGGCGGAGCCTGAGGGACGACATGCCATCCATCATGCTGCGCGCCTCCATCCGCTCGACGGCGAACGCGACGGCGCAATACCAGTCGCAGCGCGCCATGTCCGATGGCGGAAACCGCTCGGCGCTGATTGGCCTGGCGGGGATTGCGGTCAGCACTGGCGCTGCTCTGCTCGAGCACGCCGACGATCGCACCTGGCGTACGCTGCCCTCGGAAATCTCCATCGCGCGCGCGCGTCTGCCGCGCGGCGTGCACACTGTCGCGCTGCTGACGCCGGATGGTCAACGCAGCGCGCGCATCGACGTTAAGGGACGTTACGCGGTGGTAGACTTGCGCCTGCTGCGCCACCGCATTTACGTGCACGCACCCACCGCGCCCACCGCGGCGACGGCGCGAGGCAGCGAGAACAGGGAGGGTCCGAAATGAAACACTCATGGATGATCGCGGCGCTGTTGCCGGTGCTGTTTGCCGGCTGCGCGACGCAAAAAGGATTCGAGCAGCCGGGGATGGCCTTCGGCTGTCCGATCGGCGAGGCCAAAGTCGGCTCGATGGACGACCTCGTCAAGCTGAAGACCGCCATGGAAGGCAAGCGCACCACCATCCAGGCGACCGAGATGCGCTGCTCGAAGACCGGCGACCTGATGAAAATCGACGCCAGCCTGAACAACGACAGCTCGACGGTGAAGCGCATCGCCTACAAGTTCCGCTGGATCGACCGCGAGGGCATGCGCGCGGCGGAGGAAGAGGCGTGGAAGCCGGTGATGCTGTACGAGAACTCCAACCTTGTCGTCAACGCCGTGTCGCCGAGCAACAAGGCGGTCGACTTCAAGCTCATCCTGAGGAGCCAGGAATGAAAACCATCCGTTATTGCGTGCCCGTCCTCGCACTCGCGGCGGCCGCTCTGGTCGCCGGCTGCGCCAAGGAAGAGAAGACGAGCTATGGCGACGCGCGCGGCGTCGAGACCCTCACCAACCAGTTCGGCTCGACCGACCTGCAGACGATCGCCGAGGCGATGGCGCGCTCGATGCAGCAGGCGCCGTCGATCGCCAGCGGCAACCTGCCGATCGTCACGGTGCAGGAAGTACGCAACAAAACGAGCGAATACATCGACACGCGCTCCATCACCGACAGCATCCGCGCCGAGCTGCAGCGCGGCGGGCGGGTGCGATTCGCGGTCGACTCCGTCGCCATGCAGCAGCAGGTCGAGGAGTTGAACCGCCAGCAGAACAGCGAGCTCTACGCCAAGCCGGCCGCGGTCGAGAAAGGCCAGATGGTCGGCGCCCAGTACCGCATGGAGGGCAACATCACCTCCATCGTCAAGCAGGTGAAGGACAAGAAGGACGTCTACTACAAGTTCAACCTGCAGCTCTGGAACATCCGCAACGGCCTTCTCGAGTGGTCCGACGAAAAGGAAATCCGCAAGACCACGTCCAAAGGCTAGCCTCCCGCCTGTCCTGACGCCACTTCGCGACGTCGAAATCCCACGGCATATCAACACCGAATCGCGACAATATGACGCTGTAGCCGGCGATATCGCACGGGCGTCAAGGTGTGCAAAATGGTTTCCGAGGTTGGAAATGAAAGAGGGCAAGGCCGCTAGCCTTGCCCTCCGGTAAAGCCTCAGGCGAATCAGACAGCGACTGCACTTAGTTTGGCGCTACCGTGGACCGGCCCCTCTGACAGGTCGGTCTCTCGGATGGCACTGGTAACAGCGTGCTGGCCACCTTCCCGATTCCTGTGTA
>JAXDQC010000214.1:0-12956 GCA_034668045.1 Betaproteobacteria bacterium
CATCGGCGTGCCGGCGTGCTTCTTCGCCAGCGCGCGCAGCGCGGCGGTGAGCTGGTCGAGCTTCGGCAGCATCACCCTGGCGCGCGACTCGGCGAGCATCAGCGCGTAGGCGAGATTGTTGATGTCCTCGGAAGTGCAGGCGAAATGCACGAACTCGAGTGAGCGCTGCACTTCCTTGTTGTTCGCGAGCTTCGACTTGATCCAGTACTCGATCGCCTTGACGTCGTGATTGGTCTCGGCCTCGATGTTCTTGATGTGCTCGGCGTCGCGCTCGGAGAAGTCCGTGACCAGCTTGGCGAGCGCCTTCTTCGTCGCGGCGGAGAACGGCTTGACTTCCTTGATGCCGGGCTCGGCAGCCAGCGCCTCGAGCCAGGCGAGCTCGACACGCACACGGTAGCGGATGAGCCCCTGCTCGCTGAAATACTGTCGCAGCGGATCGGCAGTCCTGGCGTACCGGCCGTCGAGAGGCGACAGCGCGGCTAGCGGCGAGGGCATGGGCAACTATTATACGGGGATGCGAATTTCCCTTCTCCAGGTCGCGCGCGAGGCGCACGCCTGCCGCCGCTGCGAGAAGATCCTCGAGCCGCGGCCGGTGTTCCGCGCCGCGAAGAGCTCGCGCCTGCTGATCGTCGGCCAGGCGCCCGGGCGGCGCGTGCACGAGACCGGCATTCCCTGGAACGATCCTTCCGGCGACGTGCTGCGCGGCTGGCTGGCGATGGAGCGCGACCAGTTCTATGACACCGCGCGCATCGCCATCGTGCCCGTCGGCCTCTGCTATCCCGGCACCGTCGATGGCGCCGACCTGCCGCCGCCGCGCCCGTGCGCGCCGCTCTGGCAGCCGCGCTTTCGCGCCGCGCTGCCCGAGATCGGCCTGACGCTGCTGGTCGGCCAGTACGCGCAGAAGTACTGGCTCGGATCGCGTAACAAAGATTCACTGTCGCAGACGGTGCGCGCGTTCCGGGACTATCTGCCCGCGTTTTTCCCCCTGCCGCATCCGAGCTGGCGCAACAAAGGCTGGCTGAAACGCAACCCCTGGTTCGAAGAGGCGGTCATCCCTTCTCTGAGGCGGCGCGTTAAGGCGTGCATGCGGCAGGTATAATCCGCGCCCTTCATGAAGCTACTCGCCTCCCTCGCCAGCCCCTACACGCGCAAAGTGCGCGTCGTCCTCGTCGAGAAGAAGATCGAGTTCGATCTCGATCTCGTCGACGTGGCGCCGATCGACAACTCGGTCAACGCGTATAACCCGCTCGGCAAGATCCCGACCCTCCTCCTCGACGACGGCACGCCGCTCTACGACTCGCGCGTCATCGTCGAATTCCTCGACAGCGCCTCGCCCATCAGCCGCTTGATCCCGGACGAGAAGCGCGACCGCGTCGCGGTGCGCCGCTGGGAAGCGCTGGCCGACGGCGTCGTCGACGCCGGCATCCTGGTGCGCTCGGAAGGGATGCGCGACAAGAAGGAGCGCAGCAAGGCCTGGGTCGACAAGCAGGTGGCGCGCATGCACCGCGGCATGGAGCAGCTCGCAAAGGACCTCGGCGAGAAAAGCTTCTGCCACAGCGACCGCTACTCGCTCGCCGACATCGCGCTCGGCTGCTGCACCGGCTGGCTCGATTTCCGCAAGCCGGGCGAGGTGGACTGGTCCAACCAGTACGCGCCGCTCGCGCAGCACTACAGGAAAATGATGGAGCGCCCGGCCTTTTCCGAGACCGTGCCGCAGGTCCCGGCGCCTACGAAATAAGCACCAGCGCCAGCGCGATCGCCGCAGGCACCGCCTGCACCCACAGGATTCTCAGATTCACCGTCGCCGCGCCGAACACGCCGGCGACGATCACGCAGGCCAGGAAGAAGATCTTCACCGGGTCGCCGGCGAAGAATCCCCAGATCAGCCCGGCCGCAAGGAAGCCGTTGTACAGCCCCTGATTCGCGGCCAGCGTTTTCGAAGCCGTGGCGTACTCGGGCGTGGTGCCGAAGACCCGCCTGCCGCGCGGCTTATCCCAGAGAAACATCTCCAGCACCAGGAAGTACACATGCAGCAGCGCTACCAGCCCCACCATGATGTTCGCGGCGATCGTCACGTGATGATCCCTCCCCCAAGGCAGACCTCGCCATCGTAGAGCACCACCGACTGGCCGGGGGTCACCGCCCACTGCGGCGCCGGAAAGTCGACCTTGAGCTCCGAATCGAGCGCGCGCGTCAGCGTGCAAGGCGCGTCGGCCTGACGGTAGCGGGTCTTGGCGCTGTGCGCCGAAGGCGCTGACGGAGCGATGCCGGCGATCCAGCTCGCGGCATCAGCAGCCAAGGTCTTCTTGAGAAGCAGCGGATGGTCGTGCCCGCGCACAACGACGAGCTCGTTCGAGTCGACGCGCTTCTGCGCCACGTACCACGGCTCGCCGGGGCCGCCGAGACCGATGCCTTTGCGCTGGCCGATCGTGTAGAACGCGAGCCCCATGTGCTCGCCGACAGTCTTGCCCTTCTCGTCGATGATCTTCCCCGGTGCCTTGGGCAGATACCGATTCAGGAACTCCCGGAAAGGCCGCTCGCCGATGAAGCAGATGCCGGTCGAGTCCTTCTTGGCGTGGTTCGGCAGTTTGGCCTCGAGGGCGAGCCGGCGAACGTCCGCCTTGTTCATCTCGCCGACCGGGAAGAGCACGTGCGAGAGCTGCTCGCCGTTCAGCCGGTGCAGGAAATAGCTCTGGTCTTTGCCGCCGTCCTTGCCCTTCAGCAGGCGCACGCCATCGGTCCTCGCGTAGTGGCCAGTGGCGATCTTCTCTGCGCCGAGGCGCATGGCGTGGTCGAGGAAGGCCTTGAATTTGATCTCGGCATTGCAAAGCACGTCGGGATTGGGCGTGCGTCCGGCGGAGTACTCGCGCAGGAACTCCGCGAATACCCGGTCCTTGTACTCGGCGGAGAAATTCACCGCCTCGAGGTCGATGCCGATCACGTCCGCCGCCGCCGCGGCGTCGATCAGGTCCTCGCGCGTCGAGCAGTACTCGTCGTCATCGTCGTCCTCCCAGTTCTTCATGAACAGGCCGACGACGTCGTGGCCCTCGCGCTTGAGGAGCAGCGCCGCCACGGACGAGTCGACGCCGCCCGACATTCCGACGACCACTTTCAAGCGAACTCCGCGGAGAAGACCTCGAGCGGATAGCGCCGGCCGGCGAGGAAGTCGTCGACGCACTTCTGCACCAGGGGCGAGCGATGCTCGCTTTTCCTCTTTTTCATTTCGTCGAGGCTGAGCCAGTGGACGGCGAGGATCTGCTTGTCGAGGGGGCGCTGCTCGGCATTTCCGGCCTTGCCGAAGAAGCAGAAGCGCAGGAACGTCACGTCCTTGGGCGCATAGTGCCAGCGGTAGACGCCGACCAGGCCTTCGGGCTCGAATGGGTGCGCCGTTTCCTCCATCACCTCGCGACGGCACGCGGCGGCGAGCGACTCGCCCGGGTCGAGGTGGCCGGCGGGCTGGTTGAGGACGAGGCGGCCGTCGATGCGCTCCTCGACGAAAAGAAAGCGCCCGTCGCGCTCGATGACGGCCGCGACCGTCACCGACGGCTTCCACACCATGTCAGGCGGCCTTGCGGGTATTGGTCCGGATGAATTCGGCCATGCGCTCGATGCCCTTCTCGATCGCCTGCTTCGACGCCGCGTACGAGAAGCGCACGTGCTGGCCCTCGCCCGGCACGCGCGTGCCGAAATGGATGTCGGCCAGGACCGCCACGCCCGCTTCCATCAGCAGGCGTTTCCTGAACTCCTCGGAGTCGGCGGCGCCGATGCGCCGGCAGGCCTCGGTGACGTTCGGCCAGGCGTAGAAGGCGCCGTCGGGAACCAGGCACTTCACGCCGGGCACCTCGTTCAGCAGCCCGACGATGAAATCCCGCCGCTCGAGGAAGCTCTTCTTCATCATCTCCGCCGCGTCCTGCGGCCCGGTGACCGCCTCGAGCGCCGCCCACTGGCTGATCTGCGAGGCACACGAATCGGTGTTCGTGATCCAGCGCGTGAATACCGGCGCGAGCGTCGGGTTCGACGTGAAGCCGATCCGCCAGCCCGTCATCGCCCAGGTCTTGGAGGCGCCGTCGGAAATGATGGTCCGCTCGTACATGCCGGGAAGCTGGGCGATGGAGAAGAACTCGCCCGTATACGCGAGGCGCGAGTAGATCTCGTCGGCGTAGACCCAGACTTGTGGGTGCTTTTGCAGCAGCGAGGCTATTTCTTTCAATGTGTTATTTGTAAGAGAACCCCCGGTGGGATTGTGCGGGTAGTTGAGGATCACGAGCTTCGTCTTCTTCGTGATCAGCTTCTCCAGCTCGGCCGGATCGAAGGCGAAGTTGCGCGACTCGTGCAGGTGGATCGGCACCGGCACCGCGCCGTTGGCGACGATCTGCGATTCGTAGATCGGGAAGCCGGGGTTCGGGTAGATAACCTCGTCGCCCGCGCCGTGGTCGGTGGTCGACAGGATGGCGTAGGCGATGAAGGGCTTCGCGCCGGCGCCGACGACGACGTCCTGCGCGCGGATCGGCAGTCCACCGCGCATGCGGCCGAGGTACGCCGCCGCCGCTTCCCGCAGCTCGTCGATGCCGGCCGAGGGCGTGTAGCCGTGCTTGCCGCCCTTGATGGCCTTGATCGCGGCCTGCTGCACATGCTCGGGCGCCGGGAAATCCGGCTGGCCGATGCAGAAGCTGATGATGTCCTTGCCCTGGCGCGCGAGGGCGGTCACCTCGGCGAGGACGACGAAGGCGTTCTCGGTGCCAAGACTCGCGGCGCGGCGGCTGACTAGCGGCATAAGCGTCCCGAAAAAACGCTTATTATGCCGCCGCATGCTGGTCAACTGCGTCGCCTATCAGGAAGGCCAAAAGCTCGCCGATATCGACAAGCGCGAGATCTCGGACTATCTCGCCAAGCCCGGCTGCTTCGTCTGGGTGGCGATGGTCGACGCGACCGAGGCCGAGCTGGAGGAGATGCGCGAGGAGTTCGACCTGCACGAGCTCGCGGTCGAGGACGCCCGCGTCGGCCACCAGCGCCCCAAGATCGAGGAATACGGCAATTCGCTCTTCGTCGTCCTGCGCACCATCGAGGTGGCGGGCGACGACCTCAAGCTCGGCGAGGTCGACATCTTCGCCGGCCCCAACTACATCCTCTCGGTGCGCCATGCCACCGAACGCGGCTTCAAGGACGTGCGCGCGCGTTGCGAGCGCGAGCCCGAGCTCCTGCGCATCGGCTCGGGCTATGTCCTCTACGCGCTGATGGACGCGGTGGTCGACCGCTATTTCCCGGTGCTCGACGCAGTCGAGACCGAACTGGAAGCGGCGGAAGAGCAGCTCTTCGCCGCCAACGCGGCGCCGCGGGCGAACATCGAGGCGCTCTACTACGTGAAGCAGAAGCTCACCAGCCTCAAGCACGCCACCGGGCCGCTGCTCGAATACGCCGGCAAGCTCTACGGCGGCCGGGTGCCGCAGGTCTGCGCCGGGCTGACCGAATACTTCCGCGATGTCCACGACCATCTGGTGCGGCTCAACCAGTCGATCGATACGGCGCGCGACACGGTCGCCACCGCCATCCAGGTGAACCTGGCGATGATCACCATCGGCGAGAGCGAGGTGACCAAGCGCCTCGCCGCGTACGCCGCGCTGGTCGCCGTGCCAACCATGATCGCCGGCGTCTACGGCATGAACTTCAAGCACATGCCGGAGCTCGACTGGTCGTACGGCTATCCGTTCGCCGTCGGACTGATGGTCGTCATCGACACCTGGCTGTTCTCGCGCTTCCGCAAGGCCGGCTGGCTCTAGGAAGTCGGCCGAAGCACGAACTGCGCGTGCGCCGGTTCTTGCTCCGCTGCTGAATCGATGACATCCGTGACGCGTGAGCCCTGCGGACCCTGGCGCGCCCACGCGATCACTGCATCGACCGCCTCCGCCGATCCCTGCAGCACCGCCTCGACGGTGCCATCGCGGCGGTTGCGCACCCAGCCGCTCACGCCTTGCCTGCGCGCCTCGTGCTGGAGCGAGACGCGGTAGCCGACGCCCTGCACCCGCCCACTGACACGAATTTGCCGTGTCACCATGCAGCGCAGCTTAGCTGATGCTAAAGTCGCCCCGGAAGAAGAAAGCACAGGGAGAAACAAGATGAGGATCGCGCTGCTGGTAGTCGCCGGGCTTGCCCTGGTCGGTTTCGTGATGGTCGCCGTGGTGCTGCCGCAAAGGGTGGGCGCCGAGGCGAGGGAAGCCGCGCACGCGCTGGTCGCCGGCGCCGAGCCCGCGAAGTTGCAGGTCGGCACGGCCGCCGAGAAGGCCAATAACATGGCCGGCTCCGGCAAGGACGTGAAGGTCGCGGCGAGGAACGATCCCAAGTACGGCGACATGAAGTGGATCGTCGCCGAGAACGGCGAAATCCGCGGCTGGAACGAGAAGAACGCGCTCGAGATGGCGCTCATGCCGTCGCTCAACGGCGGCAAGGTGGCCTGGAACTGCAAGGGCTATCCGGTCAGCGCGATGCCCACCTCCTGCGGCGGGCGTCAGTAACGCAGGAAGGTCGCTCCGGCGCTATTCGCGCGCCGGCACCCGTTTCAAATCTGCAAGCCAGGCGGCAGCGCTCGCGTCGGACGGGGCGCGCCAGTCGCCTCGCGGCGATAGCGAGCCTCCCGATCCCACCTTCGGCGCATTGGGCGCCGCGCTGCGCTTGAACTGGCTGGTGATGAAGCGCTCGAGAAAGACGCCAAGCCACTTGCGGATCTCGCCCAGCGAGTAGTCGCCCTTCCAGGCATTCCAGGCGAGGTAGGCGACCTTGGTCGGCGCATAGCCAAAGCGCAGCGTGTAGTAGAGGTGGAAGTCCTGAAGCTCATAAGGCCCGACCTTGGCTTCGGTGCTCTGCCCGCCGGGCACCAGCTCGGGCGAGATCTCGGTCTCCAGCACGCGGCGCAGCGCGCGCTTCACGTCGTCGCTGAATTCGCCCGACTCCGCCACCCAGCCGACGAGATACTGGATCAGCGTCTTCGGCACGCTGGCGTTGACGTTGTAGTGCGCCATGTGGTCGCCGACGCCGTAGGTCGCCCAGCCGAGCGCCAGCTCGGAAAGGTCGCCCGTGCCGACCACGAGCCCCTGGTGCATGTTGGCGAGGCGGAAGAGATGGCTCGCGCGCTCGCCCGCCTGCACGTTCTCGAAGGTGATGTCGTACACCTTGCGGCCCTTGGCATAGGGATGGCGCAGGTCCTTCAGCATCTGCATGCACGAGGGCCGAATGTCGATTTCCTCGGCGGTGGCGCCGACCGCGCGCATGAGCTGCCAGGCCTGGTTGCGCGTGCGGCTGCTGGTGGCGAAGCCCGGCATGGTGAAAGCGAGCACGTTGCGCCGCGGCAGCTTGACCTCGTCCATCACGCGCGCGCAGACGATCAGCGCCTGGGTCGAGTCGAGGCCGCCGGAGACGCCGATGACGAGCTTCTTTATCCCCGCGGCGCGCATGCGCGTCGCCAGCCCCTGCACCTGGATGCGGTAGACCTCGGCGCAGCGCTGATCGCGGTTGGCTGCATCGCTGGGGACGTACGGAAATCTCTCCACTTTGCGCTTGAGCGCCAGGCGTCCGGCGGGCAACGGCACGGAAAACTCGACCGTGCGGAATCGCGCGATTTCCGCGCGGTGTCGCTGCGCGCTGGCGGCGAAGGTGTTCTGGCGCATGCGATCGGCGGTAAGGCGTCCGAGGTCGACGTCCGCCACCGCGAGCTGCGGCTCGGCGGCAAAACGCTTCGACTCGGCGACCAGCGTGCCGTTCTCATACACCATGCCGTGCCCGTCCCAAGCGAGGTCGGTAGTGGATTCACCGGGGCCGGCGGCGCTGTAGAGGTAGGCGGCGATGCAGCGAGCCGACTGGTTGCCGACCAGCTGGTGCCGGTAGCCCTCCTTGCCGATGACGATGTTCGACGCCGAAGGGTTGGCGATCACGGTGGCGCCGGCGAGGGCAGCGAACGAGGACGGCGGCACGGGCACCCACAGGTCCTCGCAGATCTCGACGTGCAAGACGAAAGCCGGCAGCTCCTTCAGCCGAAAGAGAAGATCGGCGCCGAAAGGCGCGCGCTGCCCCGCGAGGTCGATTTCCGTCCGGCGCGCCGCGTCGCCCGGCGTGAACTGCCGCGCCTCGTAGAACTCGCGATAGTTCGGCAGGTAGGACTTGGGCACGACGCCCACCAGGCGTCCCTCCGCGATCAGCGCCGCGCAGTTGAAGAGCTGTCCGTCGACGGCCACCGGCAGGCCGACCAGCGCCGCGAGCGGCAGGCGGCTCGTGCGCCGCATCAAGGTGGCCAGCGCTTCCGCGGCAGCATCAATCAACACTTGCTGGTGGAAGAGGTCTTCGCAGCTGTAGGCCGAGAGACCGAGCTCCGGGAAGACGGCGAGCAGCGCCTTCTCGCGCGCAGCGTCGCGCATGAGCGCTTCGGTAGCCTCCAGGTTGTCCTGCGGGTCGGCGACACGCACGCGCGGCGTTGCCACCGCGAGGCGCACGAAGCCATGGGCGTAGGGGTTGAAAAAGGTCTTCACCTGCGCATTTTACCGCACGTTGGTTATGGTATCTTACGCCATATATGGTGCTAGCCGAGAAGGTGTTGCTGCCCGACGGGATCCTCCTCGAGATCGAGCTGCACGGCGACCTCCGCTACCTCCTGCGCTACGGCGAGCTGGTCGAGTACGAGAACGGCCGGCGCAAGGTGAAGGGCCGCGGCTCGCGCTATGAATTCAGGTCGGTCGAGCAGCTGCGCTACGACTTCGAGCGCGACATCGAAGAAGCGGGAGGGAGCCTTGGCGAAAGTCGTTGAGCTTCGCGTCGGCCCGCCTCGCGATGCCCTCGATCGCTTCGAGGCGGCGTGGAATCGCGTCGCCGAGGGCGGCCGGATGGCGCCGCTCCGCGTGCTCACGCTGCGCGACCTGCCGCTGCTGATCGCTACCCTGACGCCCGCCCGTTGGGCCCTGCTGCAGAACCTGAAAAGCGAAGGGGGGACTTCGATCTACGGGCTGGCCAAACGCCTGGGCCGCGACTACAAGAATGTCCACACTGATGTCACGCAGCTTCTCCGCCTCGGCCTGATCGAGCGGAAAGAGGATGGCCTCGCGGTTTCTTGGGATGTGGTGCGAGCGAAGCTTGGGGTCTAGAAAGGAGTTATTCGACCTTGCCGATCGCCTGCACCGCCTTGTGCGCGCCGGTATTTTCCGTCCGCATCGACATCGCGTGTCAATTGCACCAAGGTCTAGGTGTCGGCGGACACCTAGTTGGACCGCACTTGAATGGTACGGCGAGTCCTTCTGCAATCAGAAGATCGCCAATGTCACGATCATTCACTTTCAATGTTCCGCACCGTCGACCGTAGTTGCAGGATTGCTTGCCTTCGGTGCCAGGTTGGCAAGAGCACGCGACGAACTCGAAGTCGAGCTTTCCGCCGCTGATGAGGTCACTGACTCTGCTCGTGGTCTTCCTGCCTAGGGCACGTTCGGCATCGCACTTCGCGCGGCGGGTCTCTGGTGCGTTGAATCCGACCAAGCGCACGTCCGGCTTCTGCTGGTGAAGGCGGATTGTGTCCCCGTCGATGACATGGATGTCGGTTGGCTCGATCGGTGCAGCAACAGCGAAGCTGGTCAACGCACCTACTGCGATTGACGTGAGCATGCGCAAAGTTACTAGCGCCAGTCTCAACGGGGAATGCCGGGCCGCAGGAGTTCCTTCACTCGCGCGCCGTCGATCTTCCTCGCGGCAAGAAGCTCGCTCACAACAATCTGCATTTTCGCAAAATACAGATCGAAAATCGAGGCAACACGCTCCGTCGCGTAGCGCATGAACTCCTCGTTTTCCTCCTTCGTGAAATCATTGTCCTCAGTAACCGTGCGCCCGGCGAAAGCCTGTTGGTCCCTCCAAGCATTGCTAAAAACGAGTGCGCTAACTGCCGCAACTGCACGAGGGTCATTCAAGTCGACCCCGTCAACGTAGCCGGCTCGTAATAAGTAGTACTCAGCAGCGAACCCACCGCACGCCACACTCCGTTCCTTGTCCGGCATGACGTCGCAACCGCGAGCAATCGCGGAGCCTCGCGCATCTCCTTCAAGAAATTCGATGCCATCTAGGTCGCCGCCCAGATGCAAGCAAACAGTAGCGTGGCCGACCTCATGCCAGGCCCTGAACTCGTCGCTATCGACACGAATCTTCATACGATCGCGGTGTCTGCCTAGCTTAGCTCCGATCGTACGAGTATGCCGACTTGCTTGCCCAGTGGTGTGAGGTGCCAAAAGAGCGCCATGGACTTGGCAATGGTCTCTGAGTACCGCAGGTCGACGAACTCCAGTTTTAGAAACTGCGCCTTAACGGTCTCCCAGTCGTGCTCAAGTACGCGCGCTTTCAGCCAGCTGCTGTTGTTTGTGAAATGGCACCCGACCTGACCTCTAAGGTGGTCGTCGTTTGCCGGGCCTAACATCTTCATCGCCATCACCCCAAACAGTTGGCGCCAGGTAATCTCGTACGTCCCTGTAGTTCTCCAGTAGCTTCCACGACCGCCCTCGTGCTGTTCTTCGACTGTTAGCTTAACTTTCTTATCGAGCACGCTGAGGTCTGGACCGGGCTTTGCCGTCGCATCTTGAGCGCGCTCCTTTAGCTTCGCATTGTCGTCCGTGAGTGAGCGAATCTGTGCAATCAGCGGCCCTAAGTTCCCCACGTCGTCTGGCCGCACCCACCCCTTTAGTGAAGGTCGCTTCTCAAACTCGTGGAGGGATTGCAATGCGTAGAGCTGGATATCCTTTGGATCCTCAACCAATCGGGATGACTTACTGAGAACTCGGTCCCGAAAAGTCTTTAGTCTGGCAACGGTCTTCTCATCCTCTTCAGGGACCAGCCCTAGCCGACGTTTGTTGGCAACAGCCGCGTCACTCAGCACTAAAGCGAAGTACGGCATTCCCGACTTCACAGCGAAGTCGTATTCGATCTCGGTATAACCAACACCCGACTTCGGCTCGATGCTGCCGTATCGCGCACCAAGGATCAGCAAATAGATGTCTGACTCGCTTATCCAATCCTTGATAACCTCAAGCTGCGAAGCATCGCCTGCACTGAACAGCTCCATTCCCGCCGGTATATGCTTCGCGAGAAGCACCCCTTGAACCGCCCCTTGGCGCTCATCGCGCAAGTCGGTGAAGGTCGAGGAGATAAAGACCTGGAGTTTCTTCGCCATTTCTCTAGCGATTCAACTCTCGCAGCCAGTGGGAACCGAAAACAAACGACTCATACGGATTCAGATTGTTTGTCTTGAAATAGTCTGCGAGCTCATCCAACGCAGTCGAACATAGCCTATCCAAGAAGCGCCACGGGTACACCAATTCGACCGTAATCGAAGCAACCTGCCAGTTGTCGTCCAAATCACGAGCGCCGTGATAGTACGGGGCATCAGAAGTGCCTACGAAATCCATGCCTTTACCGGGCCGTCTAAGCTCATGCACGAGCATGTTGCGGTACAGATACAGCAGACGGTAGTGCGTCAGGGCATCAAGATCGACGTCTTTAATCGGCATCCGATGTTGATTTGAGACAGGCCATTTGTCCTTTACGTCCTCATACGTTGGATCCTCGCCAATGGCCATGATCGCGCCGCCGTGGACGGACATCTTTTTGTACGTTTCAACAGTCCACAGTCTCAGCTTCTCGAACGCTGGGTCTGGATTGAGGGTTAGCAGCGCAAATAGGTGAGGCAAGCTGACTCGCTCCCCATCCGGCCAGCGGCAAAAGCGCTTCAGAAAGGAAACAAATCGGTCGCGGTTGCTCTCGCGGTGTGGCATGACCGACTTAGAAAGCGCATCGAGCACTGCTACGTAGAGGACCTCTCGATACAGCGGAGCGCGTTGACTCTCTAGCGTTTGGATTTCCGCATACACACCCCTAAAGTGCTTGATGAACCGCTCACTCTGTTCTGCGGGTGTCTTGGCCATGAAGTAAGAAAGCCTGCTACTGTATACTTTTCCAGTATGCCCCACCAGCGCCCAGAGTCCGATTCCTTCTCGCTCGTGCACGGTTGGCGCTGCCCCTTGTGCAACTCCACCGCTTATAGCCGCATCCGGGTGCAGCGTGCAAACAATCAGGAGTACCTGACAGAGTTCTTTGAGTGCGCAGGGTGCACAGTGATATTCCGGCACCCTGGACGCTACGCCCGGCTAGGTATGCCAATCCGCAGATGGGCAGCGGACATCGAGCCGCGCACACTTCGCGACGTGCACGGCTTCGTGAAGCAACTTGAGCCAGAGCACAAAGGCGGCGCGCGGGAGGCGCAATGATCGAAATCGCTGGGCTGGTCTATGACCTCGTGAAGGACGTAAAGAAGTACCTCGAATGGAAGGAAGAAACCAAGCTCGTCGATTTCAAGTGGCCGGAGTACTCAGGCTTCAGCGCCAAGCTTGCCGAGTCAGGCAGGACGGCCGCTTGGGCACGTCCAGAACGAGTCGAGCGTCTCATTCATGAGGGCTGCGAGATAGCCTTCGAGATCGACAAAGCGAAGCGCATCCGGAGGCGCATCATCCTGAAGGACGGGCTGGTGCTCATGAGCAAGCCCAAGGGGTAAACCGGCTTGGCATCTGGATCCGCAGAGCGCATCACCAACGCCTGGTACAACCGGTACCGTGGCCTGCTTTTCGGCGAACAGGTAAATGTTCGCTGGGGACGGTAGGTTCCTGACGCCACTTCGCGACGTCGAAATCCCACGGCATATCAACAACGAATCGCGACAATATGACGCTGTAGCCGGCGATATCGCACAGGCGTCAAGGTGTGCAAAATGGTTTCCGAGGTTGGAAATGAAAGAGGGCAAGGCCGCTAGCCTTGCCCTCCGGTGAAGCCTCAGGCGAATCAGACAGCGACTGCACTTAGTTTGGCGCTACCGTGGACCGGCCCCTCTGACAGGTCGGTCTCTCGGATGGCACTGGTAACAGCGTGCTGGCCACCTTCCCGATTCCTGTGTA
>JAXDQC010000215.1:0-10358 GCA_034668045.1 Betaproteobacteria bacterium
CAAGAAGGACGTGATCGAGGAAGCAAGGAAGGCGGTGAAGAAGCTCGGCTTCCTCGGCTTCCACTTCCATCCGATCATGCAGCACTTCGCGGTCGATGACCCGCGTGCTCGCCCCATGTTCGAAGAACTTTCTTCCTTGAACGCCGCAGTCATGATCGACGTCGGCACCACGGGCATGGGCGCCGGCATGCCCGGCGGCCACGGCGCGATCATCCGCCACGCGCACCCGGGGTCGATCGACAAGCTCGCCGCCGATTTCCCGGATCTGAAAATCGTCATGGCGCACCCGGGCTGGCCGTGGGTCGAGGAGACCACCGCGGTGGCGCTGCACAAGGGCAATGTCTACTGGGAGATGTCGGGCTGGGCGCCGAAGTACTTCCCCGGCAACCTCAAGATCGACATGCGCGGCCGGCTGCAGGACAAGATCATGTTCGGCAGCGACTACCCGAGCATGCCGTATGCGCGGATACTGAAGGAATGGCAGGAGCTGGGGTACAAAGACGAAGTGATGGAAAAAATCTTCCACAAGAACGCAGAGAGGATCCTCGGACTATGAAAACGATCGCCGCCGCAATTTCGCTGTCGCTGCTCGCCGCCTGCGCTACGCACGAGAACATCGGGCCGCCGACCGCCTTCCGCCTCACCTCGCCCGGCATGCCGGACAACTCGATGCTGCCGCCGAAAGCCGCCGGCAACTTCGCCAAGAACCCGAACTGCACCGGGCAGAACGTCTCACCGGCGCTCAACTGGACCAACACGCCCGACAAGACGCGCAGCTTCGCCATCATCTGGGACGACCAGGCCGGACGCGCAGGGCTCGGCGTCTCGCACGCGGTGATCTACGGCATCCCCGCGAATGTCACCTCCTTTGCCGAGGGAGCGCTGGGCGGCGCGCCGGCCGGCGGCCAGTTCGTCGGCGGCAAGAACACGCTCGGCATGCACTGGCTCGGGCCCTGCTCGCCGAAGGGCAACGCGCCCCAGCACTACGTCATGACCATGATCGCCACCACGCTCGAGCCGGGCGAGCTGCAGCCCGGCCTGACCAAGGCGGAGCTGCTCAAGGCGCTGGAGGGCGGCAAGGCGTTGCGCGCCGCCAGCCTGGCGTTCCGCTTCGCGCAGTAAGCGCATGAGGCTGCAGAGCGTCGATCTGCGCGTCCCGGACGTCGAGGCGTCGACGCGCTTTTTCGCCGAGGTGTGGGGACTCGTACCCGTCTCCGGCGGCCGCCTGCGCGGCAGCGACGCCCTGCCTTACCTGGTCGGACTCGAGCAAGGCGAGCCGGCGATTCGCGCCATCACCTTCTGCGGCGCGGACAGCGAGCGGGAGGTAAAGGGACCGGAGGGCGAGACGTACCGGTTCGTGCGCGAACAAGCCGTTTCCCCATTGGCGGGCGAGCGCGACCGTCCCATCCGCCTGTCGCATGTCGTGCTCAACTCGGCGGACGTGGACGCGGCGGAGCGCTTCGCTACGGAGAAGCTCGGCTTCCGCGTTTCCGACCGCACGCGGCACATGACCTTCCTGCGCTGCAATCGCGTGCACCACTGCATCGCCTACGCGCGCGCGGGCTACGCCTCGCTCAACCATGTCGCGTTCGAGATGGCCGATGTCGACGGCGTGATGCGGGGCATCGGCCGGCTGCGAGACGCGGGCTACCCCTGCGTCTGGGGACCCGGCCGCCACGGCCCGGGGAACAACGTCTTCGGCTACTTCGTCGGCCCGCATGGCGGCCTCGTCGAGTACACCAGCGAGGTGTCGGAGGTGGGAGACGACTATCGCGTCGGCGCGCCGGAGGACTGGAAGTGGCCGCCCGGCCGCATCGACCAATGGGGCCTCTCGGCTAAAGACACGGCGCGCACGAACATGGCCGAGCGCGCGTTCACTTGGAAATAGGCCACTGCAGGAAGTAAATTACTTCGTCATCCCGATCGCCGGCAGCAGCTTTCCGTAGCGCTCGCTTTCGCTGCGCACGTAGGCACCGAAGGCCTGCGCGCTCATCGGCTCGGCGACCTCCAGGCCCTGGGCCTCGAAGCGCTCGCGGATCGCCGGCTCCTGCATCAGCTTCGCCACCTCGCGATTGAAGCGCTCCACCGCCGCCGGCGGCGTGCCGGGCGTGGCGTAGAAGCCGAAGTGCGGCCCGCCGTCGACGCCCTTGAAGCCCGCTTCTTCGAACGTCGGCACCTCGGGAAAGTCAGAGTGCCGGCGCGAGGCTGCGACCGCGAGCAGGCGCAGCTTGCCGGCCTTGGCCTGCGGCAGCGCGGTTCCGGAATCGAAGGCGAGATCGATCTGCCCGCCCAGGAGATCCTTCAGCACCGGGCCGGCGCCCTTGTACGGCACATGCGTCATGCGGATGCCGGCATCGCGCGAGAACGCCTCGCCGGCGATGTGCGGCGCGGTGCCGTTGCCGGGCGTGCCGTAGTTGAGCCTGCCGGGATTCGCCCGCGCGTAGGCGAGAAAGCCGGCGAAGTCCTTCGCGGGCACGTTCGGATGCGTGACCAGGAAGAGCGAGATCCGTCCCGTCGGCGCGACCGGCAGCAGCGCTTTCACCGGATCGATGTCTGCGCGCTGCACGACGTGCGGCGCGATCATGATGCGGCTGCCGGGAGCATAGAGGAACGTATAGCCGTCGGGCTCGGCGCGGGCGACCGCCTCGATGCCGACATAGCCGTCGCCGCCGCCGCGGTTGTCGATCACCAACGGCTGGCCGAGCACCTCGCCGAGCCGCGGCGCCAGCAGGCGCGCCGTCACGTCCGCCGTGCCGGCGGGCGCGACGTTGACGATCACCCGGATCGGCTTCGCTGGCCACTGCGCCGTCGCGCTTGCCGAGACGACGAGCGCGGCGAGCGCCGCGATAAAACGTCCAGTGACGCGCATCCGCCATTATCATTCACCGGCATGAAAAGTCGCAGGCGACTCCTGGTCGGCGCGGCGAGCTCGCTCGCCCTTCCCTTCCTGCCCACGTTCGCGCAGAACGACGCGAAACGCACGCGCCTGGTCCTGCTCGGCACGAAGGGCGGCCCGCGCGTCAGCCCGGCGCAGCTGCCGAAGAATCCTTCGACGCTGATCCTCGTCAACGGCGTGCCGTACGTGGTCGACTGCGGCTACGGCACTTCGGGCCAGCTCGTGACCTTCGGCGTGCCGCTCAACCGCCTGCGCCACCTCTTCATCACGCATCACCACTCCGACCACAACCTGGAGCTCGGACCGCTCGTCTACAACGGCTGGGCGGCCGGCCTGCGCGAGCGCGTCGACCTCTACGGACCGTCCGGAACGGCGCGCATGCGCGACGCTTTCTTCGAGTACATGAAGTTCGACATCGAGACGCGCATGGCGGACGAAGGCCGGCCGGACCTGCGCAAGCTCGTCGTCGCGCACGACTTCGACAAGCCGGGCGTCGTCCTGCAGAACGACGACGTCCGGATCACCTGCACGCTGGTGCGCCACCCGCCCATCGCGCAAGCCTATGCGTACCGTTTCGACACCAAGGACCGCTCGATCGTCATCTCGGGCGACACGGCCTACGCGCCGGAGCTCGCGGAGTTCGCGAAAGGCGCTGACGTCCTGGTGCATGAGGTCATGCACCTCGGCGGCCTCGAGGCGCTGCTCAAGCGCGTCCCGAACGCCGCGACGCTGCGCGAGCACCTGCTCGCGAGCCATACGCTGCCGGAGGACGTCGGCAGGATCGCCGCCGCGGCGGGCGTCAAGACGCTCGTCCTGTCGCATTTCGTTCCCGGCGACGACCCGGCCATCACCGACGACATGTGGAGCGAAGGCGTTCGCAAGCACTACGCCGGGCGCATCGTGGTCGGCAAGGACCTGATGGAGGTTTCGTGAGGGACTACTGGCTGTCGAAGATGTTCTTCGACCTCCAGCAGCCGGCGCTGGCGGCGGAATTCAGGAAGGACCGGCAAGCGGTGTTCGCCCGGTATCCGCTCGACCAGCGGGTCAAGAAGGCCTTGCTCGAAGACGACGCGCCCTTTCTCGCCGAGCGCACCAATGCCTACCTGCTGCGCTACTACTTCTTCGCCACCGGCATGAAGGACGCCGAGTTTGCGCGCAGGCTGCGCGGTGGCTAGCTTCGCCGGCGCTTTCGCCTCCAGTCACGGGCCCCTCATCGTCCGCGAGTGGGACTCCGTCCCCTCGAATGAAAAGGAAAGGCTGCAGAAGGCCTTCAAGGAGCTCGGACGCCGGGTAACCGCGGCGCGGCCCGACGTTCTGGTGACGGTGTCGCCCGATCACTGGGCGAACTTCTTTCTCGATAACTACCCCGCCGTCTGCATCGGCGTCGGCGCGACCAACGAAGGCCCGCCCGAGCCGTGGATGAAGGCCTTTCCGAGCCGCGAGCTGGCGGGGCACGCCGCCTTTGCCATGCACGTCGCGGAAGAAGCGCTGCGCAGCGGCTTCGAGCCGTCGATCTCGCACCGCCTGAAGCTCGACCACGGCACCTGCATTCCCCTGTGGCGCATGGAGCTCGCGAAGATGCCGGCCCTGGTGCCGATGCTCGTCAACAGCATCGAGCCGCCCATGCCCTCGCTCGCGCGCTGTCTCGAGTGGGGCAAGCTGCTGCGCAAGGCGATCGAGAGCTTCCCCGGGAGCCTTCGCGTCGGCATCCTCGCCACCGGCGGCCTGAGCCATTCCATCGGCGAGAAAACCATGGGCGCGATCCACGAGGACTTCGACCGCGAGACGATCCGGCTCTTCTCTTCTTCTGAGCAGTCTTTGGTTCAGTACCTGGAAGAACAGCTGCCTTCCCGCGGCAACGGCTCCGAGGAAGTGCGCAACTGGCTGGTCGCCCACGGCGCCGCCGGCGGCCAGGGCTTTGAACTCGTAGACTACCTGCCCGTGCCGGCGGTGATCGTCGGCTGCGGGTTTGCAAGCTGGAGGTAAGGCATGTGCCGGAGCATCAAGACCCTGTTCAACTTCGCGCCGCTGGCGACGGATGAGGAGATTCGCGCGGCGTCGCTGCAATTCGTGCGCAAGCTCAGCGGCTTCGGCAAGCCGTCCAAGGCCAACGAGGCGGCGTTCAACGCGGCGGTCGACGAAATCACCGCCGGCGCGCGCAAGCTGCTGGGCACCCTCGAGACCAGCGCGCCGCCGAGAAACCGCGAGGAAGAAGCCGCCAAGGCCCGGGCCCGGTCCGCGGAGAGATTCGGCACGTGAGCAAGCTCAAGCTGCGGATCTCGATGTCGCTCGACGGCTTCGTCGCCGGGCCGGAGCAGAGCGTCGAGAACCCGCTGGGAATCGGCGGCATGAAGCTGCATGAATGGGTGTTCCCGCTCAAAGCCTGGCGCTCGACGCACGGCATGGAAGGCGGCGAAGTCAACGAGAGCTCGAAGGTAGTGGAGGAGTCGATGCAGAACATCGGCGCGACGATCATGGGACGCAACATGTTCGGTGGCCACCCGGGGCCGTGGGATGCCAGGAAGCCGTGGAACGGCTGGTGGGGCGACAACCCTCCCTTCCATCACCCGGTGTTCGTCCTCACGCACCACCAGCGCGAGCCGCTCGCGATGCAGGGCGGCACCACCTTCAACTTCGTCACGCACGGCATCGCCGGCGCGCTCGCGCAGGCGCGCAAGGCGGCCGGCGGCAAGGACATCGCGCTCGCCGGCGGTGCGAAAGCCTGCCAGCAGTACCTGGTCGCCGGATTGGTCGACGAAATGGAGATCAACCTCGCGCCGGTCCTTCTCGGCCGCGGCGAGCGGCTATTCGACCGCGTCGACGACCTTCACGGCCTGGAGCTGGTGCGCACGATCGCGGCGCCGAAGGTGACGCACCTCAAGTTCGCCAAGAAGCGCTAAGCCCTACTCGGGCTTGATGCCGGCGAGGCGCGCCTGCTCGGCGTAGGCCTTGATTTCAGCCTGGATGAACTTCTTGTACTCGGCGGGCGAGTCCGCCACCGGATCGACGCCGAGCGCCTTGAAGCGCTCGAGCACTGCCGGCTTCTTCTCGGCGATCTGCACCTCGCGCCAGAGCTTCTCGACGATGTCGGCGGGCGTATTGGCGGGCGCGAACATGCCGAACCAGCCGCCGTCGTGGCGATACTGCGGCAACCCCGCTTCCGCGGTGGTCGGCACCTCGGGCGCCGCCGGGTGGCGCTTGCCGGAGGTGAAGGCGAGCACGCGCACCTTGCCGCTCTTGTAGTGCGGCATCAGCGGCGCGGGCGAAGCGAACATCACCTGCACCTCCCCGGACGCGAGCGCCGCGGTCGCCGGCCCGCCGCCCTTGTACGGGATGTGGGTCATCTTCAGGCCGGTCATGCTGTTGAACACTTCCATCGCCAGGTGCCAGGTGTTGCCGATGCCGGGCGTGCTGTAGGCGAGCGGCGTGGGCGATTTCTTCGCGTAGTCGATGAATTCCTGCAGCGTCTTCGGCGGCAGGTTGTTCGCGACAGCGAAGAACAGGCCGCCGTTGCTCACCAGGTTCGTCACCGGCGTGAAGTCCTTCTCGGTGTCGTACGGCAGGGTCTTGTGCATCGCCGGGTTGATGACGAAACCCGAGGAATAGACGAGCAGCGTGTAGCCGTCGGGCGCGGCCTTGGCAACGGTGCTGGCGCCGACGATGCCGTTCGCGCCACCCTGGTTTTCGACCACGAACGGCTGGCCCATCTGCGCCTGCAGCTCGGCGGCGACCACGCGCGCGACGATGTCCGGCCCGCCGGTCTGCGCGGCGACGATGACGCGCACCGCGCGGTTGGGATAGGTCTGCGCTTGAGCTACCCCGCAGACGAGCGCCAGCGCTACCGCGATCAGCTTTTTCATGCCGCCTCCTCCATCAATGTCTTTATAGTTGGCCACGGATCGGGCTCGAGCTTCTCGAACGGCGCCTTGTCCTGCGGCGTCATCCGGTCGAGCATCTCTTTCTTCACCGAGGGCCGCTCGCGCATGCGTGCATACCATGCTTTTATGTTTTTCTTGAAAAGCTTGTCCAATTTCAGAAGATCGAGCCGAAGGACATAGGGAATCACCGCCGCGTCGGCAAGCGAGAACTGCTGGCCCGCGAGCCAGGGGCCGTTCTCGAGCGCGGCGTCCATCATCTTCAGCAGCTTCAGGTGGTAGTCGAGCGCCTCGCGCACGAACTTCGACTCCAGGCCGTGCAGCGTCACGTCCCTCTTGTGCTCGGCGCGCTTCTTGTTCGGCGACTTGGCGAGGCGCGCATCGATCTGCTCGCCCGTCAGGCCGGACAACCAGGGCCGGAATGCCGTGGCGAAGGTGAGGATGGAGCACGAGTTGTGCACGTACTCGTCGATCAGCTTGTTGTACTGCCGCACCGCGGCGCGCTGATGCGGGTCCTGCGGCATCAGCGACGGCTTCGGGAAGACCTCATCGAGGTAGTACAGGATCACCGAGGACTCGATCACGGGCCGGCCGTCATGGACGAGCGTCGGCACCACCGCGTTGGGGTTGAGCTTCATGTAGGCGTCGTCGAACTGGTCGCCGCGCAGGGTCATCAGGTGCTCGCGGTACTCGAGACCCTTCTCGGCCATGGCGACGCGCACTTTCTGCGCGCAGACCGAATTGACGCTGTGATAGAGCTCAAGCATTGATGGCGGCGGCGATGTTGTCCGGCGTCAGCGGCAGGCGCCGGGCTCGCACGCCGAGCGCATCGTGCAGAGCGTTGGCGATCGCGGCGGCGGTCGGGCCCATGGTGCACTCTCCCGCACCCACGGACGGAAACTGGTTCTTGATCAGATGCACCTCCACCGAGGGAGCATCGCTGAACCTCAGGATCGGGTAGTCCTCCCAGCCAACAGCGCCGGGCCGCATTTCTTCCTTCAGCGTCCAGCTCGCCGCCTGCACGCAGCCGCCCTCGATCTGGTTGATGACGCCATCCGGGTTGACCGGCAGGCCGACGTCGACGGCGGCGACAAGCCGGGTGCAGCGCAGCTCCTTGCCCGCCTCCACTTCCGCGAGCACGGCGCAGTAGGCACCGACGTTCTTGTACTTCGCGAAGGCGATGCCATGGCCGGCGCCCTTCCGGTAGAACGGCGCGAGCTTCTCGATCACCGCCCGGCCGCGAGGATCCTTGAGGTGCTTCAGCCGGAATGACACCGGATCGCTCCCGGCCGCCGCGGCGAGCTCGTCCATGAACGACTCGATCGCGAAGACGTTGCCGAAGCCGCCGAGCGAGCGCAGCGACGAGCCGCGCACCGGCATTTCGCGCACGTAGTGGTTCATCACCCGCAGGTCGGGGAATTCGTACAGGGGCAGCGCGTTGCGATCGGCGCCGCCGGCGGGCAGCGGCGGGTTGACCGCGGGCGCGATCTCGAGCGGCTGCGCGATGTGCGCCGCCGCCCAGAGCACCGGCTTGTCCAGGCGCCCGGGGCGATGCGTATGGCCGTTGCTCCAGAAGTCGTGGCGCCAGGAAACGATGCTGCCTTGCGCGTCGAGCGCCGCCTCGAGCTCGAGCAGCATCGCCGGCCCGTAGGGCTCCCAGGCGAATTCGTCGTCGCGCATCCAGAGCAGCTTCACCGGCCGTCCGCCGGCGGCGCGGGCGAGCAGCGCGGCGTCGAGCGCCACGTCGTCGGCGCCGTTGTGGCCGTAGCAGCCGGCGCCTTCGGCATGGCGCACGACGATGTCGTCTTCCTTCATGCGCAGGACGAGCGCCAGCTCCTTGCGCAGGTTGAAGATTCCCTGCGTGTGCGACCAGATCTCCAGCTTGCCGCCCTTCCACTGCGCGATCGCGCAGGAAGGTCCGATCGAGGCATGCGCGATCAGGGGCTTGCTGTAGCTCGCGCGCAGGCGCTTCTCGCCGCGAGCGCGCGCCGCCTCGTCGACGATCTCCTTCGAGACGATGTCCTGCGCCACGTGCGCCTTGAGCCAGCCCGCCCAGTCGTCGGGCGCGCGCGGACCGGCTTCCCACTTTGCGCGCGCACGCAACGCCTTCTGCGCGGCGACGGCGTCGACTTCGCGCTCCGCCAGGACACCGACGAAGCTGCCGTCGCGCACGACTTGTCCCTTGACGCCCTTTATTTCAATGGAAGTCAGGCGGTTGAACGGATGCGGGGGGCGCACGACGCGGCCGTGCAGCATTTCCGGCAGCGCCATGTCATGCACGTAGCTCGGGCGACCCGCGAACTTGCCCGGCAGGTCGAGGCGCGGCGCATTGCTGCCGACGATCTTGTAGTCGGCGACCGCCTTCTCCGCCTTGCCGCGCAGCTCGGCGCAGGCCAGGCGCAGCGCCTTGCCGCCGTCCTGGATCGACAGGCTGCCGGAGGTGACGCCTTCGTCCGGGCTATAGGCAGTGCTCGCCGGCAGGATCTTCACTTTCGAAAGATCGACCCCCAATTCTTCGGCGGCGATCTGCGCCAGCGCAGTCGAGATGCCCTGCCCGAGCTCGACCTTCCCGGTCGCGACCGAGACCGTGCCGTCGGCTTCGATCCGCACCCGCTGCGGCAGCTTCTCAGGCTTGTTCACGCGACGCCTTCATGACTGCGCGCACGACGCGGTTGTGCGAGCCGCAGCGGCAGAGGTTCTTGTCCAACGCGGAGCGCACCTGGCTTTCCGATGGCTTTGAATTTGAATTGAGTAGTGCAACTGCAGAAACAATAATTCCGCTCATGCAGTAGCCGCACTGCGCTGCCTGCTCGGCGACCAGCGCTTTCTGCACCGGATGGTTTCCGTTCAGGCCTTCGACGGTGGTGACGGATTTATCGGCGACGAAGGAAACCGGCAGATCGCACGACGCCATCGCCCGCCCGTCGACCATGACGAAGCAGGCGCCGCACTGGCCGCTGCCGCAGCCGAAGCGGGTGCCGACGAGGCCGAGGTCGTTGCGCAGCACGTAAAGGAGCGGCGTGTCCTCGTGCACGTTCCCGTCCATCGGCTTGCCGTTGAGAACGAACTTCACGCCTTCGCCTTCTGGATCGCTTCCCAGACACGCCGGGGTGTTGCCGGCATGTCGAGATGATTTATTCTCAGGGCCGACAAGGCGTCCAGGATGGCGTTCATCACCACCGGCGGCGCACCGACGCAGCCTGCCTCGCCGACGCCCTTGACGCCGAGCGGATTGGTCTTCGCCGGCACGTCGATGAAGTCCATCTCGTAGTGCAGCGGCAGGTCGGCGGCGCGCGGCATGGCGTAGTCCATGAAGCTCGCCGACAGCATCTGCCCCGATTCCGCATCGAAGGCGACGTTCTCCATCAGCGCCTGGCCGATCCCCTGCGCGAGCGCGCCCTCGATCTGGCCGTGGCAGATCATCGGGTTGATGACGCGGCCGACGTCGTCGACCACCGCATAGCGGTCGATCTCGACCACGCCCGTCTCCGGGTCGATCTCGAGCTCGCAGGTATGGCAGCCGTTGGGGAAGGTCGGCGGCGCCGCCCACGAGCCCCTGGCGTCGAGCCCGGGGGCGAAATTAGACG
>JAXDQC010000216.1:0-26479 GCA_034668045.1 Betaproteobacteria bacterium
GTTGTGCTAGCGGGCGAGCGGCCGGATCGGCAGCGCGCCGGAGATCGTTTCCTTGGCCATCTCGAGCATCCGGGCGAGCTCGCGCCCGGCGATCAGCTCGACGTTGAGCCCGCGCGCGAACTCGAGCGCATCAGCCGTGAACTTGCCGGCGGTGACGACGAAGCCGCCTTTCGCCTGCAGGCGCCCCATCGCCCCGTAGAGCTGGCCGGGCGCATTGGCACCGACTTCGAGGGCACTCCAGTGCCGGCAGTCGACAAGGTAGGTGCGCTCGTCCTTGAGCAGCACCATGTCGGCGGACTCGCCGCCGATCTCCTTGACGAGAAAGCCCTGCAGGCGGAACGCCTCGGCGAGAAGCAGCTGCACGTTCGCCCATTTCATCGCCCGGATCTCGAGAGCCGGATCGGCGCGGCTCGGCTCGTCGCGCAGGATCGGCCAGAGGATGGCTGCCGCGACGTCGCGGCAGCGAGCGAAAAGGGCTTTCGCCTTTGTCATGGAACGTCATGGTCTCCACACGCCCCATGCCGAGGGTATGAACTAGTTCACTTGGCGCGTGTTTCGAGAGCGATTCAGCCAGGCAGGAGGATCGCCAGCTCGGCTCCCTCGAGGAGTCTTATCTTCTTCTCCATTGCGAACGCCCTTGCCTGCTCGGTGACTTCGCCAGTGGCGACGTAGGTGCTGTGGTGCGCCTCGCGTGCTTCGCGCGCCGCTTCGAGCTCGCGCAGCGGCTCGATGCCGGTGCGCATCGCCTTCCAGCGCTTGCAGGCGACCACGGTATGGCGCGCGCCCTGCACCAGCTCGAAGTCCGCGCGCGCATCACCGAGCCTGCTGACCACGTAGCCCTCGCGCCGGTACGCTTCCTCTATCGCGCGCGAGAAATCCTCCCAGGACTGCGCGCGAAGGCGCTCGAGCGCCTTCGCGATGCGCTCGGCGCCCGGCGCGCGAGCCTGCTTCCAGGCGACATGGACGGAGATGACGATGAACGGCAGGCCGGCAAAAAGCGCATAGCCCCAGGGCAGCCAGACCCGCAGGACGCCGAAGATCGCGGCGGCGACGAGCGCGCTGATCCACCACGGCGAGCGCAGCAGCACCGCGAAGAGCGAGTTCTCGTGCATCTTCAGCTTCACGGCGCCAGGCTCCGACCCTTACTCGATGATGCACTCCGGCTCGGCGGCGGAAGAGCTCTCGACCCTGCCGATCTCGTAGGCCAGCTCGCCTTCGCGCTTGAGCAGCATCTGCGCGGTGGCGAACTTGTCGGCAGGCACGCACACCACCATGCCGATGCCGCAATTGAAGACCCGGAACATCTCTTCTTCGGCGATGTTCCCCGTCTGCTGCAGCCAGGTAAAGATCTGCGGCCGCGGCCACGCCTTCTTGCGGATTACCGCCTTGGTCCCGGCCGGCAGGATGCGCGGCACGTTGCCGACCAGGCCGCCGCCGGTGATGTGCGCGAGGCCCTTCACCGGGAAGGCCTGCAGGAGCTTCAGAATCGGCTTGACGTAGATGCGCGTCGGCTCCATCAGCGAGTCGGCGAGGTCCGAGGCGAGATGCTCCTCGCCGATGACCTTGCGCACCAGCGAATAGCCGTTCGAGTGCGGGCCGCTCGAGGCGAGGCCGAGCAGGACGTCACCGGGGACGATGCTCTTGCCGGTGAGGATGCGATCTTTCTCCACCACGCCGACACAGAATCCCGCCAGGTCATACTCGCCCTCCGGGTACATGCCGGGCATCTCCGCGGTCTCTCCGCCCACTAGCGCGCAGCCCGCCATCTCGCAGCCCTCGGCGACGCCCTTGATGACGCTGGTGGCGACCTTGTTGTCGAGCTTGCCGCAGGCGAAATAGTCGAGGAAGAAGAGCGGCTCGGCGCCCTGCACGAGCACGTCGTTGACGCTCATCGCCACCAGGTCGATGCCGACCGTGTCGTGCTTGTGGAACTGGAAAGCGAGCCTGAGCTTGGTGCCGACGCCGTCGGTGCCGGCGACGAGGATCGGCTGCTTGTACTTCTTCGGCAGCTCGCACAGCGCGCCAAAGCCGCCGATGCCCGCCAGCACTTCGGGGCGCATGGTGCGCTTCGCGTAAGGCTTGATCGCGTCGACCAGCGCATCGCCGGCGTCCATGTCGACGCCGGCATCGCGGTAGGAGAGGCCTTTCGACATGCTAGAGTCGAAATTCTACATGCGGCAGCTCCCGCTCGAGATTTCGTCTCCCGCCGCGCCCTCGCTCGACAACTTCGTCGCCGGCGACAACGCCGAAGCACTCGCGCGCGTGCGCGAGCTTGCGGCCGGAAAGCTGCGCGAGGCGATCGTCTATCTCTGGGGCGACGCGGGGAGCGGCCGCTCGCACCTGCTGCGCGCGGCGCAAAGCGCCAACGCTTCGCTCGTCATCGCTGACGACGTCGAAATGCTGGACCCCGGGGCGCAGCAGCACCTCTTCAGCGCCATCAACGACGCGCGCGATGGGCGCGCGGCGGTTCTCGCCGCCGGCTCGGCACCCCCGGCGACGCTCGCCCTGCGCGATGACCTGCGCTCGCGCCTGGCCTGGGGGCTGGTTTACCACCTGAAGCCGCTCGGCGAAGCGGAGAAGGTGCGCCATCTGCAGGACGAGGCGCGGCGCCGGGGCCTGTCGCTGAGCAGCGAGATCGCGGCCTACCTGCTCGCGCGCGTGCCGCGTGACATGGCTACCCTGGCCGCCCTGCTCGAGGCCCTGGACCGGGAGGCCCTGACACGCCAGCGGCCCCTGACGCTGCCGCTGGTCCGGGAAGTGTTGGGGGCGAGCAACGACAAGGGCTGATCGCCTCGACAAATCCCGGGGGCGTGAGTAGATTGGATATCCCTTTTGGAGACCCCCGGCGTGTCCCGCGGACGCTTTTCGGCTTGCCTTGCCCTTTGCCTTGCGCTCTGCGCGGCGCAAGGGGCGCTTGCGCAAGCGGGCGGCCTGCGGCTGCCCGAGCGCGGCGAGCCGGGCCTCGATCCTTCGTTCGCCCGCGGCTGGCTGGCACCCGACTACGACCGCTTCGGCTTCGCCTACTACAGCCCCTGGCGGGAAGGCACCGTCGCGCCCGGCTCTCGCATGCACTGGTCGTACGCCTTCGGACAGCGCGGCAGCTTCGGCATGGGCGTCGGCAACAGCCGCGACCTGGAGCAGGAGCGGCAGGTTTCTCTCTTCGGCCGCTACTGGTTCTCGCCCGACTGGGCATTCAGCGCCGAGATGCTCTCCCGCGACGCGACCGGCCTGCGGCCGCAAGACCTGCGCATCGGCGTGCAGCGCCGCTTCTAGGTCGTAGTTTTTAGATTCGAAGCTAAACTCGCGGGCCATGCGCCTGGCCCTGTTCGACCTCGACAACACGCTGCTCGCCGGCGACAGCGACTATGAGTGGGGGCAGTTCCTCGTCGACCGCGGCGTGCTGGACCGCGAGGGCTACGAGGCGCAGAACCGCGCCTACTACGACCAGTACGTCGCCGGCACGCTCGACATCCACGAGTTCCTCGGCTTCGCCCTGCGCCCGCTAGCCGCCCACACCCGCGCCGAGCTCGAGCGCTGGCACGCCGAGTTCATGGCCGCGCGCATCGTACCGATGATCGCCCCCGGCGCGCGCGAGCTGGTGCGCCGCCATCGCGACGCCGGCGACCTGTGCGCCATCATCACTGCGACCAATAGCTTCGTCACCTCGCCGATCGCGCGCGAGTTCGGTGTGCCGCATCTCATCGCCACCGAGCCCGAGGCGCAGGACGGCCGCTTCACCGGGCGGGTGGCCGGCATCCCCTGCTTCCGCGAGGGCAAGGTGCGGCGCCTGGATGAGTGGCTGGCCGGACTCGGCCGGCGCCTCGCCGACTACGAGGAGAGCAGCTTCTACAGCGACTCGCACAACGACCTCGCGCTGCTGGAGCGGGTGACGCGGCCGGTGGCGGTGGATCCCGACGAGCAGCTCGCGGCGGCTGCGCGCCGGCGAGGCTGGGCGGTGCTGTCCCTGCGCCAATAGCCCTGCGCCGGTAGAATGCCGCCCACTCGATGATCAAGAGGTTCATCCGCCGCGTCCTCGGGCTCCCGTCGGACGCAGCGTCCCGCGTACCGCGCGAAAAGCACGGCCTGGCGCGCGAGGCGATCAGCCCTGCCGCCGCCAAGGTCTGCGCCGTCCTGCGCGAAGCGGGCTTCTCCGCCTACGTCGTCGGCGGCGCGGTGCGCGACCTGCTGCTTGGCATCGCGCCCAAGGACTTCGACATCGCCACCGACGCGCGCCCGGAGCAGATCAAACCGCTCTTCCGCCGCGCGATCGTCATCGGCCGGCGTTTCCGCCTGGTGCACGTGATGATGGGGCCCGAGACCGTGGAGGTCTCCACCTTCAGGGCGGCCGATCCGCAGACTGCGGAAAAGGACGAGCACGGACGCGTGCTGCGGGACAACGTTTTCGGCAACCAGGAGGAAGACGCGCGCCGCCGCGACTTCAGCGTCAACGCGCTCTTCTACGACCCCGCCACCGAGGAAGTCGTTGACTTCCACGGCGGACTCGCCGACTTGAAGAAACGCGTGATGCGCGTCATCGGCGACCCCGAGACCCGCTACCGGGAGGATCCCGTACGCATGCTGCGCGCCGTGCGCCTCGGCGCGAAGCTCGGCTTGACGCTCGATTCGGCCACCCGCGAGCCGATCCGCCGATTGGCGCCGCTGATGGAGCGGGTGCCGCCGGCGCGCCTGTTCGACGAGATGCTGAAGCTGCTGCTCTCGGGGCACGCCAGCGCCTGCCTGCGACAGCTGCGCGACGTCGGCCTGCACAAGGGCCTGCTGCCGCTGCTCGACGTGATCCTCGAGCAGCCGCTGGGCGAGCGCTTCGTCACGCTGGCTCTGGCGCAGACCGACGAGCGGGTGCTCGCCGAGCGCACGGTCTCGCCCGCCTTCCTCTTCGCCGCCCTGCTCTGGCACGAGGTGCTCGCCGCCTGGAAAGCGCACATGAGCCGCGGCGAGCGCAGCGTGGCGGCGCTGGAGCACGCGATGGACGAGGTGCTCGATACGCAGTGCGCCAAGCTGGCGATCACGCGCAAGCTGACGGCGACGATGCGCGAGGTGTGGGTAATGCAGCCGCGCTTCGAGCAGCGCTCGGTGGGCAGAGCCTTCCGGCTCCTCGAAGCGCCCCGCTTCCGCATGGCCTATGACTTCCTCGCGCTGCGCGCGGCGAGCGGCGAGGTGCCGGCCGAGATCGAGGCCTGGTGGCGCGCCTTCCAGAGCGCCGACGACGAGACCCGCCAAGCGATGCTGCTGCCCGATAGCGGGCCGACCAAGCGCCGGCGGCGCCGGCGCCGGAAGCGCCCGGCCGGGACGCCGACGTCCGAGCCTGCGTGACCATTGCCTACGTGGGCATCGGCTCGAATCTCCACCAGCCCGCCGACCAGGTGCGCCGCGCGCTGCAGGAGCTGGCAACGATCCGGGAGACGCGGTTGCGCGCGCAATCCTCGCTCTATCGCTCTGCGCCCATGGGCTACGCGGCCCAGCCGGATTTCGTGAACGCCGTCGCGGCGCTGGACACGACACTCTCGGCCGAGGCGCTCTTCGTCGAGATGAGCGCCATCGAGAAACGCCATGGCCGCGAACGCACCTTCGCGAACGCCCCGCGCACGCTCGATCTCGATCTGCTGCTGTTCGGCACCAACACGATACAGACGGAAAACCTGGTTGTTCCCCACCCGCGGATGCACGAGCGCGCCTTCGTCCTGCGCCCTCTGCTCGAGATCGCGCCGCAACTGCCCTTCGAAGCTGCGCTGCAGGCCTGTGCCGGCCAGAAAGTCGAAAGGATCGCCTGATGCAGTTCTCCCCCGCCGTGACTTGCGGCCTGCTCCTGGTCGCGTCGAACGTGTTCATGACCTTCGCCTGGTACGCGCACCTCAAGAACCTGTCCGCGAAGCCGTGGTGGATCGCGGTCGCGGTGAGCTGGGGCATCGCGCTCTTCGAGTACCTGCTGATGGTGCCGGCCAACCGCATCGGCTTCACCCAGCTCTCGCTACCGCAGCTGAAGATCATGCAGGAAGCGATCACGCTCGGCGTGTTCGTTCCCTTCGCCATCTTCTACATGGAGCAGCCGGTGAAGCTCGACTATCTCTGGGCCGGGCTGTGCATCGTCGCCGCGGCCTATTTCATCTTCCGTGCCTAGCAAAGAGAAGAAGCTCGGCTACCTGGTGGTCGAAGGCCCGATCGGCGCCGGCAAGACCAGTCTCGCGCGCCGCCTGGCCGCGCGCCTCTCCGCCGACCTGCTGCTCGAGCAGCCGCAGGAGAACCCGTTTCTTTCGCGCTTCTACCAGGACATGCCGCGCTTCGCGTTGCCCGTCCAGCTTTTCTTTCTTTTCCAGCGCGTGCGGATGCTCGAGCCGCTGACGCAGCTCGATCTCTTCGCGCGGCCGGCCATCGGCGATTTCCTGCTCGACAAGGACCCGCTCTTCGCCCGCATCACGCTGAACGGCGACGAGCTCGCGCTCTACCAGAAGATGTACGACGCGCTGCGGCCGCGCGCGCCCGTGCCCGACCTCGTTGTCTACCTCCAGGCGCAGCCGGCGGTGCTCGCCGAGCGCGTGCGCAAGCGCGCCGCCGGCTACGAGCGCGGCATCACCGAGGAGTACCTGGCGGTGCTCGCCGATAGCTACGCCCGCTTCTTCCATCACTACGACGCGGCCCCGGTGCTGACGGTGAATTCCGAAAATCTCAACTTCGTCGAGCGCGACGCCGACTTCGAGCTGCTCGTCGGCCGGCTGCGCGCGATGAAGAGCCGTCGCGAGTTCTTCAACCTCGGCTGAAATGCAGATCACGCCCGACGTCGCGTCGCTTCGTGGCGCCTGCGCCTCCGCCGGCGCGATCGCCTTCGTGCCGACGATGGGCAACCTGCACGAAGGCCACCTGTCCCTCGTCCGGCTGGCGCGCCGTCATGCACCGTTCGTGGTCGTCAGCATCTTCGTCAACCGCTTGCAGTTTCTTCCCGGCGAGGACTTCGAGCGCTACCCGCGGACCTTCGAGCGCGACCGCCGGATGCTGGAGGGTGAAGGCGTGGACGTCCTCTTTGCGCCAGACGAGAAGGTCCTCTATCCCGAGCCGCAGGCTTACCGTGTGATGCCGCCGCCGATCGCGGAGGAGCTCGAGGGGCGCTTTCGTCCCGGGTTCTTCGTCGGTGTCGGCACGGTGGTGCTCAAGCTCCTCAATTGCGTGCAGCCGGGGGTCGCGGTCTTCGGCAAGAAGGACTACCAGCAGCTTTTCATCGTGCAGGGCATGGCCCGGCAGCTGGACCTGCCGGTGTGGATCGTGCCGGGGGAGACCGTGCGGGAGCCGGACGGGCTGGCCATGAGCTCCCGCAATGCCTACCTGACGCCGGCGGAGCGGGCCGAGGCCCCCCGCCTTCACCGCCTCCTGCGGCAGGTCGCCGGCGGCGGCCTTACCCCCGAGGGGGCGGTCGCGGACCTGGCGCGCAACGGGTGGAAGCCGGACTACCTCGAGGTCCGGCGCCGCAGCGACCTTGCGCCGGCGGGGAGCGCCGAGGGGGAGCGGGTGGTGCTCGTCGCCGCCCGCCTGGGGGCGACTCGGCTGATCGACAGCCTGGAGTTTTAGCCGGGGTAAGGCTCGAAGGTCATCGATTGGACGGGGCAGCCCATGGTCTTGGCCAGCTTGTCCATGGCGTCGTCGGTCAGCTCCAGCGGCTGGAACTCGCCATCCCCGCCCTTGGAGGCGATGAACGCCTTCGCGGCGGACTCATTCATCCAGGTCACCACCGGATCAGGACTGACCCCCGGCATCTGCCGGCAGATCGGGAATCCGTCGCTCTTGTAGACGATCGCGTACATGGGCCCCCCTGCGTCCCAGAATTTAACCGATGTGGCGGCGCGGCAACAAGGCGACTCTCAGGGACTCCCTGATTGCGACATTTGTCACCCCGTGGCTTAAATGGCCTCGGGGGCTGGGTGTCGCCCGCAAGCGACGCCCGGCCATGGCGAAGGCCTCCTCCGGGAGGCGTTACTGGGAGCTTACAAAATGAGCAACATGAAAGACGCGGTTGGCCTCTGCATCCCCTACGGGAAAGGCAATTCGCAGTACGAGACCGAGTTCGAGCCGGCGACCGGAACCGCCTGGGGCTATTTCAACCCCAAGGGGATCTCCTGCTACAGCCTGGGCCTGCTGAAGGACCTGTACGCCCACGACCAGCAGCTTGCCGCCAACCGCGGCAAGGTAGAGATCGACGGCGAGATGCGCGAGGTCGATTTCTACGTCACCGGCTCGCGCACCCCGCGGGTCTTCAACCTCGGCGGCGACCTGGGCCTGTTCGTGCTGCTGATCAAGTCGCGCGACCGTGAGGCGCTGGCGCACTACGCCAAGCTCTGCATCGACATCGTCTATCCCTGCAGCCAGAGCTTCTTCAGCCCGACGCTGACCAAGATCTCGCTCATCCAGGGCGACGCGCTGGGCGGCGGCTTCGAGCACGCGCTCGCTGCCGACCTGATCGTCGCCGAAGAGAGCGCGCAACTCGGCTTCCCGGAGATGCTGTTCAATCTCTTCCCCGGCATGGGCGCCTACAGCCTGCTCTCGCGCCGCATCGGCATGCGCGCGGCGGAAGAGCTGATCCTGTCCGGCCGCATCCTGCCGGCGGCGAAGCTCCACGAGATGGGCGTGATCGATGTGCTCGTCAAGGACGGCGAAGGCCCGAGCGCGGTCCGCAAATGGATCGGGGACAACGCCAGGCACCGCAACGGCCTGCGCGCCGCGCACTGCGCCCGCCGGCGGGTCAACCAGGTGACGCGCGAGGAGCTCGACGACATCACCAACGTCTGGGTAGACGCCGCTTTCAGGCTCGGCGATCGCGACCTGAAGATGATGGGCCGCATCGTGCGCGCGCAGATGCGTCGCATGGAACAGGGCGACGTCGTCGACGTCGGCCAGGAAGCGGTCGCCGAGGAGCTGGCGGCGGCGGGCTGAGCCGGGAGGCTAGGGGATCAGCGACGTGAAGCCGCCGTCGTGGAAGACGCGGCCGAACTGATAGAAGTTGACTTGCGTCGCGCTGATCGCTGCTTCCTGCCCCGCCGGGTCGTCGATCGTCTTCATGAGGACGTTCAGCTTCGCCACATGGTCCTGGTCCATCGCCGAGTGCGAGAGCAGGAACTTGAACCCCGGAGCGTCCACATCGCGACCGATGGCCTTGGCGATTGACTGCGCCAGCGTCATGGCATACGCCGAAGCGATCACCTCGAGCGAGTAGAGCATCCCGAGGACCGAGCAGGGATGGCCCCGCTCGGCGCAATAGTAGTTGTAGGCGACCATGCATTGCATGGGCGCGCTGGGCGCCTGGTTGCGGACTCGATCGACGTGGCCCCCCACCGCCTCCACGTCCTCGAGCACCCACAACTCATGGCCCCTTTCCTCCTGGATCCGGTCGTAGAGCTCGGTGCGCACCTGCTTGAACTGGTCGGGGATGCGCGAGGCGGCGGTGGCCATGATCGGCACGAAGTGCCAGACGACGTAATAGAGATCGTGCAGGAACGCCTTGTATTCGGCGAGCGTCAGGCCGCGCGCCAGCATCGAATTCATCCGCGGAATGGCCTCGAACTCGCGCCGACTCAGGTCGGTCATCTCGAGCAGCGTGATGAAGAACGATGGCTTCGGCTGCGCTACGTGCACGTTAGACAAAACGATAACCCCCCATTGGCCTTCGTCATTTTAACGGATAGCGCTGCAACTTCACCTAGCCGGCCGAGCGTTTGCGCTCGCGCAGATAGCGCTCGAGCTCGCCGCGCGCTGCACCGAATTCGCCATTGATCGAGTGCAGCAGGCCGGCGGCCTGCAGGCGCAGCTCGGAATCGGACAAACGGCCAAGCTTGCCGCACAGCGCGGTCAGGCGGTCGGTCCCCATGCTGGCGGATGAGCCCTTCATGGCGTGCAGCAGGGAGCGGAACTCCTGCAGGTTGCGACCGTTCAGCGCCTGCTCGATGCGGCCGACAAGCGCCGCCCCGTCGGCGAGGAAGACCCCCACCAGCTTCTCGACGAAAGCGTGCGACGAGCTCAACTCTTCCAGGTGACCCAGCGTTTCGGTGTTGGCCACCGGGACAAGCGAAGCCCCCGCGCGTGGTGAGCGCACGCTACCGGCGGGAGCTTCGCTGCTGCGCTCCTCCTCTGCCGGCTTGAGCGTGCTCAGCGCCTGCACTTCTTCGAGGAGGCGCAGCGCTTCGATGGGCTTGGGCAGGAAAGCGTCGAAGCCGGCTTCGAGCGCCTCGCGCTTCGCCTCGGGCGTGACGTCGGCCGAGATCATGGCGATCGGCAGGCGCCCGCTAGCCCGCGTCATGAGGCGCATCGCGTGCAGCGCTTCCATGCCACCCATGCCGGGCATGTTGCGGTCGAGGAGGACGACGTCGAACGCCTCGCGCTCCACCGCGTCCAGGGCCTCTTCGCCGTTTTCGACCACGACGGCGGCATGGCCGCCCCGTTCAAGGATCTTGCCGACGACCTCGCGATTGGTCGGGTTGTCGTCGGCGACCAGGACGCGCAGCCTGCGCGCGGCCACGCCGCGCCGGGCGTAGTCCTGCAGCCGCACCACGCCTTCGCGCACTTCCTCCCCGGCCGAAACCGAGTGGAGGACATTGAAGAGCTGGCGCTTCTCGAATGGCATCTCGAGCACCGCGCCAAAGCCCGCGGACAGCGCCTCGAAGCGCTGAACGCCGTTGTCGCGCGGCACCGCGAGCACGCTCGGCGGCGCCGGATCGGGTGCGGAGCGGCGGAAACGCTGCACGAGCTTGGAGGCGTCGCCCGAGCCGTAAATGAGCGCGCTGTGATACGGCTTGGCGAGACTTATCTCGGCCACCAGGCGGGATACGCCCTCCTCGATGCTCGGCACGGCGACCGAGGTCGCTCCCCAGCCGGCGAGCGCCTGCTCGAGCGGCTCGAGCTCGGGCTGCGGAAAGCCGATCAGCATCACGCGCGCCTGTGCGAGCTCGCCCACACCGGCGCCGGCGCGCTCGGGCTGCTTGTCGAGCTCGAGCTCGACCCAGAACGTGCTTCCCAGCCCGACCGCGCTCTCCAGGCCAATGCGGCCGCCCATCAGGCCGACGAGCTGCTTGGCGATGGTGGTGCCCAGGCCGGTGCCGCCGAAGCGGCGCGCAGTCGACTGGTCGGCCTGGGTGAAGCTCTCGAAAATGCGTGCCTGCGCCTCCGGCGGGATGCCGATGCCGGTGTCGCGGACCGAGAACTTGAGGCGCACGCGCGCCTCGCTTTCGGCCTGCGCCGAGACGTGCACCGTGACGCTGCCGCGCTCGGTGAACTTCACCGCGTTGCCGGCGAGGTTGATGAGAATCTGGCGCAGGTAGTGCGGATCGCCGCGCACCGCCGGCGGCACCTCCGGCATGATCGAGACCACGAAGTCGATGCTCTTCGCCGCCGCCTGCGCGGCAAGGATGCGCGAAGTGCTGTTGACCAGCGCGTGCAGGTCGAAGTCCGTCTTGTCGATGACGACCTTGCCGGCCTCGATCTTGGAGAAGTCGAGCACGTCCTCCACCAGGCCGAGCATCACGCGCGAGGAGCTGCGCAGGGTCTGCAGCATGTCGGCCTGCTCGCGGTTGAGCTGCGTATCGCGCAGCAGGTCGGACATGCCGATGATGGCGTTGAGCGGCGTGCGCATCTCGTGGCTGACCACCGAGATGAAGCGTCGCTTGGCCTGGTTTGCCGCCTCAGCGCGCGCCAGGGCGTCGTACAGCTTCGTCACCAGCGACGAGACGTAGAGGCTGAGGGCGAGGAAGGCGACGAGCAGCCCGTATCCCAGGTGCAGGTGGGCGACCCAGAATTCGTTGTGCCAGAGCAGCGACCAGAAGCCGACGAAGCCGAGGGCGAGCGAGACCAGCAGGTACGACCGGCCGAAGCGGAAGCCGTTGGCCAGCGTCATCCACACATAGAGCAGGAAAAGGGGCGCCGCGCGCTCGCCGAAGAAGCTCATGTAGCAGGTGACGGTGGCGAAGTCGGCGAAGATGGCCGCGACGCGACGCGCCGGCGACTTCTCGGTCGAATGCAGGATGCGCAGCAGCACCAGCAGCGAGAGCGCGAAGTGCGCCCCGCCGATGTAGAGGATCAGCTCGCGCGCGGCGCCCACGGTGTTGGGCAGCAGGTAGACGACGAGCAGGCCGCTGATGAGCAGGCGCACGATCGCCTGCTCGTGCTCGGTGTCCGGCCGCGCCGCGAGCCGCGCGCGCAGGCCTTTGAGAAGCTCGCTCACCCGACCTGCGGCACGTCGCGCCACTCGCTCTGGATCTGCAGCACTTCCTTCTTCATGCCGGCGAAGGCTTCGGCAAAGCGCGGGTCGAAGTGCCGGCCCGATTGGGCGGCGACGTACTCGAACGCCTGCTCGCTCGTCCAGGCGCTCTTGTACGGCCGCACCGAAGTGAGCGCGTCGTAGACATCGGCGATCGCGACGATGCGCGCGCACAGCGGAATGTGGTCGCCCACCAGCCCATTCGGGTATCCCGAGCCGTCGTACTTCTCGTGGTGGCCGAGGGCGATCAGCGCGCCCATGCGCACGTATTTTGAGGCGCTGCCTTTCAGGATCTCGTGGCCGATCACCGGATGGCGCCGCATCACGCCCCACTCGGGCTCGTCGAGCTTGGCGGGCTTGAGCAGGATGTGGTCGGGAATGCCGATCTTGCCGATGTCGTGCAGCGGCGCAGCGAGCTCGACGGTCTCGCACTCGTCGTGGCCGAGGCCGAGCGCGTTGGCGATCAGCCGCGAGTAGCGCGACATGCGGATCAGGTGGTAGCCCGTCTCCTCGTCGCGGAACTCGCCCGCGCGCGCGAGGCGCAGCAGCGTTTCCTTCTCGCGCTCGCGCACCTCGCGCGTCGCGTCCTCGACCATGTGCTCGAGCAGGCGGCGGCGATCCTCGAGGGCGAGCTGCTGGCGCCGCAGCGTCAGCAGGTTGCGGCAGCGCGCGAGACACTCCCGCGCATCCACCGGCTTGGTGAGAAAGTCGGTGATGCCGGCGTCGAGCGCCGCGTAGCGCACCTTGCGATCGTCGTGCACCGTCACCATCACGATCGGCACGTGCTCATAGCCCGGCAGCGCGCGCAGGCGCTTGACGAACTCGATGCCGTCCATGTCCGGCATCATGTAGTCGACCAGCACCAGGTCGGAGATATGCCGCGTCGCCCAGACCACCGCGTCCACCGGACGCGCGAAGCCCTCGACCGCGACGCGCTCGTCGAGACTCCTCACCACCTGCTCCAGAATCGCGCGGCCGGTCGATTGGTCGTCGACGACCATCACCGTGTTGCGCGCGGAAGGCAGGACCCGGACTTCAGCCCTCGCCATAGCCCCTCCCAAGATCGAAAAACCCTTGCAAACAGGGTACGCCGGGGACCCAAGACTGTCCAGTAAGACCCCGTTACATAACGGTATTTTTTACTCTGGGGGGCCTCTGCGTGGTGCCGGAAGAGAGACTCGAACTCTCATGACCTTGCGATCGGCGGATTTTGAGTCCGCTGCGTCTACCGGTTCCGCCATTCCGGCCGGTACAGAGCGCGAAATTATAATTCCCGCCGGATGCGCGTTTCCGAGTTCGACTATGACTTGCCGCGCGAACTCATCGCCCAGCATCCCGCCCCGAGCCGCACCGCCAGCCGCCTCCTGCACCTCGACGCCGCGACCGGCGCCTTGCGCGACCTCGCCTTCGCCGACCTGCCCGGCCTGGTCGACGCACGCGACGTCGTCGTCCTGAACAACACGCGCGTCGTGAAGGCGCGCCTCGCCGGCCGCAAGCCGAGCGGCGGCAAGGTCGAGCTGTTTGTGGAGCGCAAGCTCGACGGGCGCCAGGCCCTCGCGCTCATCAAGGCGAGCCATCCCCCGGCGACGGGATCCGACGTTCTCGTGAATGAGGTTGCCATCCGGATCGAGGGACGTGAGGGCGAGCTCTACCGCGTGCGCTTCTCGCAGGACATCGACGGCGTGCTCGAGCGCTTCGGCGCCGTGCCGCTACCCCCGTACATCCGCCATGCGCCGCTCGCCGACGACGCGGAGCGCTATCAGACGGTCTACGCGTCCGCGCCCGGCGCAGTCGCCGCGCCAACGGCCGGGCTGCATTTCGACGCCGCGATGCTGAAGAAAATCGAGCAGCGCGGTGCGCAAATCGCCAAACTCACCCTGCATGTCGGCTTCGGAACCTTCCAGCCCCTGCGCGCCGAAGTCGTCGAAGAGCACCGGATGCACAAGGAACAGTTCAGCGTCCCGGAAGCAACACGCAGGGCATTGGCTGGCAAACGCGTGCTTGCCGTGGGGACAACGTCGCTGCGGGCACTCGAAAGCACCACAGAGGGCGAAACGGATCTCTTCATCTACCCGGGCTTTGAGTTCCGCGTCGTCAACCGCCTGCTGACCAACTTCCACCTGCCAAAGTCGACGCTGCTGATGCTGGTGAGTGCCTTCGCCGGCAAGGAGAACATCCTCAACGCTTACCGGCACGCCGTGGAGAAGCGCTACCGCTTCTTTTCCTACGGCGACGCCATGCTGATCGAACGATGAGCTTCGAGCTGCGCAAGACCGACGGTCCGGCGAGACGAGGAGTTCTCGCCCTCGCGCACGGGCGCGTCGACACGCCGGTCTTCATGCCGGTTGGCACGTACGGTGCGGTGAAAGCGGTGTCGCCGGAGGAAGTCGCCGCCACGGGCAGCCGGATCCTCCTCGGCAACACGTTTCATCTCTGGCTTCGGCCGGGGCTGGAAGTCATCGCCAAGCACGGCGGGCTGCACCGCTTCATGGGCTGGAACAACCCGATCCTCACCGACTCCGGCGGCTTCCAGGTCTTCAGCTTGGGGGACCTGCGCAAGATCAGCGAGGAAGGCGTGCAGTTCGCCTCACCCATCAACGGCGACCGCCTTTTCCTTTCGCCCGAAGAGGCGATGCGCATACAGCAGGTGCTGAATTCGGACATCGCCATGGCGTTCGATGAATGCACCACGTACCCGGCGACCGAGAAGCAAGCGGCCGATTCGATGCAACTGTCGATGCGATGGGCGGCGAGGTCGAGGAACGCCTGGAAAGGTGAAAACGCGCTGTTCGGCATCGTTCAGGGCGGAATCTACGAGGGCTTGCGGGATGAATCGCTTGAAAAGCTCATCGGGATTTCGTTCGACGGCTACGCGATCGGCGGGCTGGCGGTCGGCGAGCCGAAGGAGGATCGCTCGCGGATCCTGCAGCACCTCACGCCCAAACTGCCGATCGACAAGCCCAGATACTTGATGGGCATGGGCACCCCCGAGGACCTGATCGAGGCGGTGGGCGCCGGCATCGACATGTTCGACTGCGTGCTGCCGACGCGCAACGCGAGGAACGGCTGGCTCTTCACCCGCTTCGGCGACATCCGCATCCGCAATGCCCGCTACCGCGACGACACCGCGCCGCTGGACGAGCGCTGCGCCTGCCCGACCTGCCGCACCTTCAGCCGCGCCTACCTGTACCACCTGCACAAGACCAACGAGATCCTCGGCGCGCGCCTTAATACCCTGCACAACCTGCACTACTATCAGGAGCTGATGCGCGAGCTGCGCGAGGGCATCGAGAACGGTGTGTTCGTCGACACCGCGCGCCGGCTGCTCGCCGACCGCAAGCGGTTATAATCCCGCCCTTCCCGGAGAGCCCCCAGCGATGATTTCTTCCGCATTTGCCCAAGCGCCGTCCGTTGGCGGCGACGGCGGCATGATGAACATCCTCTTCATCGTGCTGATGTTCGTGATCATCTATTTCCTCATGATCCGGCCGCAGATGAAGCGCGCCAAGGAGCAGCGCCAGATGATCGAAGCGCTGCAGAAGGGCGACGAGGTGATCACCGCCGGCGGCGTTCTCGGCCGCATCAGCAAGCTCGGCGAGGCCTACGTCACTGTCGAGATCGCGCCCAACACCGAGATCAGCGTGCAGAAGGCAGCGGTGCAGACGGTGCTTCCCAAGGGCACGCTGAAAAGCATTCAGTAAGTGAACCGCTACCCGGCCTGGGCGTACGCGCTGATCGCGGCCGCGATCGTCCTCGCGTTCGTCTATACCGTGCCGAATTTCTACGGCGAATCGCCGGCGGTGCAGGTGTCGAGCGCGAAGTCGACGGTCAAGGTCGATACGGCGCTGCTGGCGAAGATCGAGACGACGCTGCAGAAGGCCAGCCTGCCTTATACCGGCGCGCTGCTCGATGCCAACAGCATCCGCGTCCGCTTCCCGGACATCGACACGCAGCTCAAGGGGCGCGATGCGATCGACCGGGCGCTCTCCCCGGACCCCGCCGCTTCCGACTACTCGGTGGCGCTCAACCTGCTCTCCGCGTCGCCGCGCTGGCTGACGGCGATCAACGCGCTGCCGATGTATCTCGGCCTCGACCTGCGCGGCGGCGTGCACTTCCTCCTGCAGGTAGACCTGCAGGCGGCGCTCACCAAGCGCGCCGAGAACATCGCCGCCGAAGTGCGCGGCCTGCTGCGCGAGAAGACCATCCGCCATGGGGGTGTGACGCGCGACGGCCAGGTGGTGCGCATCCGCTTCCGCGATGCCGACACGCGCAACAAGGCGCAGGCGGCGATCGCCGGCACCATCCCGGATCTCGCCCTCGCCCAGCGCGACGACGGGCAGGACCTGCTGCTCGTCGGCACGCTGAAAGCCGAGGTACTGAAACGCATCCAGGAGGTGGCGCTGGCGCAGAACATCGGCACGCTGCACAAGCGGGTGAACGAGCTCGGCGTCGCCGAGCCGGTGATCCAGCAGCAGGGCGAAAACCGCATCGTCGTGCAGCTTCCGGGCGTCCAGGACACGGCGCGCGCCAAGGACATCCTCGGCCGCACCGCGACGCTGGAGGTGCGGCTGGTCGACGAAGACGCGATGAGAAGCGGCAGCACCCTCAACGTCGACGTTTTCCCCGAGCGCAAGCGCGACGGCTCGGTCACCATGGTGCCGACCCGCAAGCAGGTGATCGTCACCGGCGATCAGTTCATCGGCGCGGCGTCGACCTTCGACCAGGACCAGCGGCCGGCGGTGTCGGTCGACCTCGACCAGACCGGCGGCCGCAACATGCGCGTCGCCTCGCGCGAAAACATCAAACACCTGATGGCGATCATCCTGTTCGAGAAGGGCAAGGGCGAGGCGATCTCGGTCGCCACCATCCAGGGCGAGTTCGGCAGCCGCTTCCAGATCACCGGCGCCTTCAACACCGCCGAGACCAACAACCTCGCGCTGCTCATCCGCGCCGGCGCGCTGGCGGCGCCGATGGAGATCATCGAGGAGCGCACCGTCGGCCCCAGCCTGGGCAAGGACAACATCGAGAAGGGCTTCAACGCGACGAAGTGGGGCTTCATCGCCATCGTCGCCTTCATGTCGATCTACTACGTCTTCTTCGGCGCCATCTCCTCGCTCGCGCTCGGCGTCAACCTGCTGTTCCTGATCGCCATCCTGTCGCTCATCCAGGCGACGCTCACCCTGCCGGGCATCGCCGCCATTGCCCTGACGCTCGGCATGGCGATCGACGCCAACGTGCTGATCAACGAGCGGATCCGCGAAGAGCTGCGCGCGGGGGCGACGCCGCAGGCGGCGATCGCCGCCGGCTACGAGCGTGCCTGGGCGACGATCTTCGATTCCAACGTGACGACGCTGATCGTCGGCGTCTCGCTGCTGATGGTGCCGGGCGCGGTGCGCGGCTTCGCCGTCGTGCACTGCCTGGGCATCCTGACCTCGATGTTCTCCGCGGTGATCGTCTCGCGGGCTCTCGTCAACCTCGCCTACGGCTACCGCCGGCGCGTGGCGGCGCTCTCGATCGGTAACACCGCATGGAAGTGAGCTAGGCGATGGAATTCTTCAAGATCCGCCGCGTCGTCCCGTTCATGCGGCATGCGCTGGTGTTCAACGTCCTTTCGTTCTTGACGTTCTTCGCCGCGGTCTTCTTCCTGGTGCACAAGGGCCTTAACTTCTCGATCGAATTCACCGGCGGCACGCAGATCGAGGTCGGCTACCAGCAGGCCGCCGACGTCGACAAGATCCGCCGCGCCCTCGACAGCGCCGGCTTCAAGGCCGAGGTGCAGAACTTCGGCACCTCGCGCGAGGTGCTGATCCGCCTGCACCTGGAGAAGAACCAGTCGAGCGCCGACCTTTCGCAGAAGGTGCTGAAAGTCCTGAAGGACCAGGAGGCCTCAGCGGAGTTGCGTCGCGTCGAGTTCGTCGGCCCGCAGGTCGGGCGGGAGCTCGCCGAGTACGGCGCGCTGGCGCTGCTCGTCACCGCGGTCGGCATCGTGCTCTATCTCTGGCTGCGCTTCGAGTGGCGCTTCGGCCTCTCCGCGATCATCGCCAACCTGCACGACGTAGTGATCATCCTCGGCTGCTTCGCCTTCTTCCAGTGGGAGTTCTCGCTGCCGGTGCTCGCCGCGGTGCTGGCGGTGCTCGGCTACTCGGTGAACGAGTCGGTGGTGGTATTCGACCGGGTGCGGGAGAACTTCCGCAAGATGCGCAAGGCGTCGACCGCCGAGGTCATCGACAGCGCCATCACCGGCGTCATCTCGCGCACGATCATTACCCACCTGTGCACGCAGATGATGGTGACGACGATGCTGATCTTCGGCGGCCCGGCGCTGCACTACTTCGCGCTCGCCCTCACCATCGGCATCTGCTTCGGCATCTACTCGTCGGTGCTGGTGGCGAGCCCGCTCGTCATGTGGCTGGGCGCGAGCCGCGAGCAGTTCATCGTCCCGACCAAGAAGAAGCGCGGCCCCGGTGACGAGCACGAGGGCGCGGTCGTCTAGGGCGAGCGCCGGTGCCAGTCCGTGACGCGCTGGTAGGCATCGGCGGCGCGTAGCAGCATCCCTTCCGAGAACGGCCGCCCGGCGAGCTGGAAGCCGACCGGCAGTCCCTTGGCATCGAAGCCGCAGGGCACGCTGATCGCCGGCAGGCCGAGGTAATTCAGGCCGCGCGTGCAGTGGCCGATGAGGCCGATGATGCGCGCCACATTCGCCGGATCGCCTCGCGTCGTTTCGTCGATGGTCGGCACCGGGATCGGCACCGCCGGCAGATGCAGAACGTCGACTTTCGCGAGCGCTTTGTCGACGAATTCTCGCGTCAGCGTAGCGCGCATCGCCAGTGCCTCCGCATAGCGCGTCGCCGGATAGAGGAGGCCCGGCTCGATGCGGCCCGCGACCTGCTCGGAGTACTCCTTGCGACGCGACTGCAGCCAGCGGCGATGGACGGTCGCGGCCTCGACCACCATGACGATGTGCATGAAGGTGTTGATGACCGATATGTCGGGAACGTCGACCTCGACGACCTTCGCGCCGAGGCGGCGCAGCGCGTCCAGGCTCTCTTCGAGGATCTTGCGGATCTCCGGCGAGACCGGATCGTAGAAGTAGGCGCGCGGCACGCCGATGCGCAGGCCGCGCGCCTTGCCGTCGAGCGCCCGCTCGTAGCGCGGCACGGGCCGCGTGGTGCAGCTCGGATCCGCCGGGTCGGCGCCGGAAATCACTTCCATCAGGCGCGCGCAATCGCGCGCCGTTCGCGCCAGCGGGCCGACGCAGTCGATCGAGTGCGAAAGCGGCATCACGCCGGCGCGGCTCACGCGGGTCACGGTGGGCTTGAGCCCCGTCAGGCCGCACATGGCCGCCGGCAGGCGCACCGAGCCGCCGGTGTCGCTACCGAGCGAGCCGAAGACGATGCGCGCCGCGACGGCGGCGCCCGAGCCGCTCGAGGAACCGCCCGGAACGTGCGCCCGGTTCCACGGATTGCGCGGGTGGCCGTAGTGCTCGTTGTAGCCGGTCGGGCTGAAAGCGAACTCGGCCATGTGCAGCGCGCCGAGGTTGACGGCGCCCGCGGCGGACATGCGCTCGAGCACGGTCGCCGTCGTGCCGGCGACGAAATCCTTGCGAATCTTCGAACCGCAGGCGACCACCTTGCCCTTGCGGTAGAAAAGGTCCTTGTGCGCGAGCGGCACGCCGTGCAGCGGCCCGCGTCTGCCGCGCGCGCGGTCGGCCTTCTTCGCGGCTTTCAGCGCCTCATCGGCTTCGAGCAGCGCGAAGCAGTTCAGCTCGGCGCCGAGCTTGCCGGCGCGCTCGATCGCCGCCTGCGTCAGCTCGAGCGAGGAAATCTTGCGCCGGCGGATCGCCTCCGCCGCCTCGACGAGGCTAAGACTCAGCATGCAGGAAGCCCAGGTAGTGCGCGGGCTCGTCCTCGAACTCAAGGCCGGCGTCCGCGGCCCCACGCGCCTTTTCGTTCGCCGGCCGCGCGATCGCTACAGCGCGCGCGAGGTCGGCTTCGCTCATGGCAATCCCCTGCAACTCGAGCATCGACTTGTCCATCCCGTTCCTCCTTAAAGACCCGCGGCGCTACGCTTCGGCGCACCGACTTCGGCAGCGTAGAACCACCACCAATCTTCTGCCGTGGGTTCGTCTTTTTGAATGACCTGAACTGACTCTTGCGAAAGCGGTTTCGGCTGGCCAAATTGCCGCGCGAGGTGGTCCATGGCGAGGAACACCTCGCGCTGGATCGCATCCACCGTCGCGCGCTCCAGGCTGTCGGCGACGAAGTCCGTGCCGTGGCCGATCTCATGCACCACGGGTCCGTCGGCAAGCGCATCCAGCGTCTGGCGGCGCACCTCCGGATCGACGATCAGGTCGCAGCGCCCGTACACCGGCAGCGGGCGCGTCGCGATGGCGAGCCCGACGCGGTAGGAAGGCACGAGCTTGCGCGGGCTGAGCGCATAGGCGCGCCCGTAGACGTCGTGCGTGTGCACCACCGCCTGCGCATCCTGCCGCTCGCGCAACAGCTGGGCGTGGAACCACTTGAAGCCCGGCGGCCGCGGTCCGGCGACGGCGTTCGCCTCGTAGTCGAGCAGGCAGACGTCGGCGGGCTCGATGTCGCGGAAGTTCTTCGATGCGGTCATCAGGAAGTGCTTGCCGCCGGGCGCGCGGTGGCTGATGTGCTCGAGGAAGGCGACCAGCGTGCCGCGCTCCCACAGCGTGCGACAGCTGAAAGCCAGGGCGGCCTTCAGCGGCTCTTCGTATTTGCGACGAAAAGCCTCATAGGGGTGCTGCAAGGGACCAGGATCCAGGGAAGCAAAAAACTCGTGGTAATGATGGTGCCCGGCGAACTGGCGCCAGATCTTGTCCGAGTCCTCGCGCGCGATGCCGCGCACGCCCTTGTCGCCCGCCACCACCAGATTCGCCTGCGCCAGGTACTCGAGGTGGTAGAGCGTCATCAGGCAATCGTCGATGTCCTTGCCGCTCGCCCAAACCCCGATGCCGGGCTCGTGGACGAGCGGCGAAGGATCAAAGACCGTTGCCGACTCCATGTGGGTGAGCGGCTTCAGCTCGTATCCCGCCATTGCCGCCGCCATGGCCACGCGCGGGGCGGCGAATACGCAAGCGGTGCGCTGCGGATGCGCGCGGTAGATCGCCAGATCGGTCGAGAGGCGCGCCGGCGGCTCGCCGTGGCCCTCCACCACCGCGCCGGAGGAATCGCACGTCAACAGGTCGGCGGCGGCGATGCCGCGCGGCAGGTGCTGTTTTGAAAATCGCGGCGTGACCAGCACGCGGTCCGAGCCCGGGACGCGTAAGCTCAGATGCCCCCAGAGGTCGATCATCTGGTGATGCGCCAGGACGCGGCAGACGCGCGCGAGATCTTCCCTGACGTTTGAATCGGCCACTGGTATAAGCGCCCCTAAGGAGGAAGCGATGATAGCCAAAGCCCTGCTCGCCGCGCTGCTAACCGCGGCACCGTTTCTCATCCAGGCACAGGACGCCTATCCGAGCAAGCCGGTGACGATCGTCGTGCCGTATCCGCCGGCCGGGCAGGCCGATCTCGCAGCGCGGCCCCTGGCGAACGCGTTGCAGGCAATCCTCAAGCAGCCGTTCGTCGTGATGAACCGGCCCGGCGCCGCCGGCGCAGTCGGCAACCGCGCCGTGGCCGCCGCCACCCCGGACGGCTACACCATCCTCGTCACGCTGGTGTCGATCACGACGATCCCGGAAGTCGAGCGCATGTTCGGCCGTCCGCAGTCGTATTCGATGGACCAGTTCGTCCCGCTCGCGCTGCTGGTTGCCGATCCGCCGGTGCTGGCGGTCGCCGCCGACCAGCCGTGGAAATCGGTGAAGGAGCTGGTCGACGACGCGAAGCGGCGCCCCGACGACATCGTCTATTCGCATTCCGGCCTCTATGGCCCCTCGCACCTGCCGATGGAGATGTTCCTCCATGCCGCCGGCCTGAAGATGCGCGGCCTGCCGGCAGTCGGCGGCGGTCCGACCATGGCGCTGGTGCTCGGTGGCAGCGCGGCGATGTGGGCCTCGCCGCCCGCGATGGCGGTACCGCAGGTCGCCGGCGGCAAGATGCGCACGCTCGCTTCCTTCGGCGCCAAGCGCCATCCCGCCTTCCCCGACGCGCCGACGCTGAAGGAGCTCGGCTACGACGTCGAGTTCTACGTCTGGTCGGGCGCCTTCGCGCCCGCCGGCACGCCGCCTGCGGTGCTGGCGACGCTGCGCGATGCGATCCGCAAGGCGGTCGCGTCCGCCGAGTTCAGCGGCGCGATGGAGAAGATGAAGACGCCGATCACCTACCTGGACGGGAAGGAATTCCAGGATTTCCTGGCCAGGGATGCCGCCGCCGGCCGCAAGGCGGTGCAGGCGATCGGCAAGGTCGAATAGCTACGAAAAGATGTGCGCGGTGAGCGGGTAGCGGTACTCCTCGCCGCCGTTTGCCTTGACCGCAGCGATGATCGGCAGGACGACGAAGGTGATCGCCAGCGCCACGCCGAGCGCGCCGGCGACGAAGAAGAAGACGAAGACCTTGAAGCCGAGCATCACGAGGCCCACGAGGAGGAGCGCCCAAAGGGTCGTGGTGATCTGGAAGTTGATCGCTTCCTTGGCGTTCGCCACAGCGAGGTCATCACGGCCGCTCTTCGTGATCCAGACGATGATGGGCACTATCAGGCCGAAGAACGGGACGATGAAGCCGATCAGGATCGAGAGGTGCACAAACATCGCCAGTCCGGTCGAGCCTCCGCCCGCGATGGCTGTGGCCTGCACCCTGCTTGCAGGTGCAGCGACAGCCGGGCCACGCGCGGCGACCGGCGCCGGGGAGGGCTGGCCGAATTTCGCATAGGCGATGCCGCACTTGGGGCATTGCCAGTCGGGTCCGCCGTCTGCCGCCGTCCGGACATGGCGGCACTTCGGGCAAGGCTTGCCTACGTAGCTGACGTTCGCGCTCATGCATCCCCCCTTGGATACGTCCCCTTGGGACGAGCCTACTCCTACTTGAGGATCTGCACGAGGTTCGAGTAGTCGTCGGTCCAGGTGCGCCACTCCGGACGGTCTTCCGCCGGCGCGCCGCCACCCTCGACGATGTTCTTGGCCTGCAGCACCTTCTCGTCGCGCGACACCAGCACCCAGTCGGTGCGCGAGCGCAGGCTGTCGTCCTCGTCCTCGGGATCGTCGCGCACCAGCACGGCGTGCGCGCCTTGCTCGCGCGCGACGCGGGCCACCACCGGAATCAACTCGAGGAACCGGTTCGAGACATGGAAGGCGACGATGCCGTCGGGCTTCACGTGCTTGAGGAAGATACCGAGCGCCTCGCGGGTAATGAGGTGCACAGGGATCGCGTCGCTCGAGAAAGCGTCGACCGCGAGCACGTCGAAGCCCTGGGGCTGCTCGCGCTCGAGCGACAGGCGCGCGTCGCCGAGCGCCACCTCGATCTTCGCCGGGCTGTCGCCGAGGTAGGTGAAGTCGCGCCGCGCGATCTCGAGCACGTGCGGATCGATCTCGTAGAAGCGGAAGACATCGCCTTTGCGCCCGTAGGCGGCGATCGTCCCGGTGCCCAGGCCGATGACGCCGACGCGCACCGGGTGAGCCTGCTTCGAGGCGATGGCGAGGCCGATTCCCGCCGTTTCCTGATAGTAGGTGGTCAGCATGCGCCGCTGGCCCTCGTGCAGATATTGCTCGCCGTGCATGATCGTGCCGTGCACCAGGCGCCGCAGATGGTTCGCCTCGCCCGGCGTGCCGTACTCCTTCACCCGCAGCACCCCGTAGAAGCCGCGCTTGGCGACCAGCACATCCTCGTGCTGCCGGAAACCGTCGTAAGCGGCGCTGGCGGTGACGCCGAGCAGGACGCCCGCCGCGAGCACGCCCGGGACAATACCGAGCGCCTTGAAGCGCAACGCGGCGAGCAGTGCCACGGCCACGAGGCCGACGCCGAGCTCGTAGTAGCCGCTGAAGACCAGCGGCGCGATCACCGCGACGGCGAAGCCGCCGAGCGCGCCGCCGGCGGAGACCGTGAGATAGAACGCCGTCAGGTGCTCGGGCGCCGGCCGCGAGCGGTAGACCTCGCCGTGGCAGAAGAAGCAGGCGATGAACAAACCCGGCAGGAAGACGGCGAGCTGGATTGCCAGGTCGAAGCGGTGCTCCTGATCGACCAGCATCCATGCCATGAGCCCGAACACGCCCAGTATCAAGGGCCAGAGGAACTTCGGCTGGTACCAGCTCCTGCCCTCGAACGTGACGATGAAGCTGAGCAGATAGAGCGTGAGCGGCGCGAGCCACAGCAGCGGCACCGAGGCGACGTTCTGCGTCAGATGATTGGTGACCGCGAGCAGCAGCGCCGAGCCGGCGGCGGCGAGCCCGAGCCAGAGGGCGTAGCGGCCGCGCGTGGGCGCAGGGCTGCGATGAGTAGCCTCAGCGTCGGTCACGCCGCGTGGCGTCCTCCAGGCGAGGACGGCGCAAAGCAAAGCGAAGGCGGCGAACAGCCACGACCACAGGGTCACCTGCTCGTGCGCGGTGAGAAAGGGCTCGACCAGGAACGGATAACCGACGAGCGCCAGCAGCGAGGCGAGGTTCGAGACGGCGAACAGCCGGTACGGATCCGCGCCGGGCCGGGCGCGCACGAACCAGGCCTGCAGCAGCGGGCTGGTCGCGGCGAGGAGGAAATACGGCAGGCCGACCGTCACCAGGAGGAGCAGGAGGATGCGGCTGATCGGCTCTTCCTCGCCGAGCGGCTTCCACGACTCGCCCGGCGCGATCGGCAGCAGCGCCAGCGCGGCGATCAGCAACAGCGTGTGCACGATCCGCTCGAGCTTGTTCGCGGCGAGCTTGCGGGTGAGGAAGTGGGCGTAGGCGTAGCCGGCGAGCAGCATCACCTGGAAGAACAGCATGCAGGTCGTCCACACCGCGGCGCTGCCGCCGAACCAGGGCAGGATCAGGCGCGCGATCAGCGGCTGCACCAGAAACAGCAGGAACGACGACAGGAAAATCGTCGCTGCGTAGATCAAACGCGCTTCGCCAGCTCGGAGGCCAGGCCCGTGTATTTGGCGGGAGTGAGACCGAGCAGGCGCTTCTTCGCCTCGGGCGGAATGGCCAGCCCGCGAATGAATTTCGCCAGCGCCTTGGGCTCGAGGCGCCGTCCGCGGCTGATGGCCTTCAGCTGCTCATAGGCGCCGGCGACGCCGTAGCGGCGCATCACCTGCTGCACCGCCTCGGTGAGCACCTCCCAGTTGGCCTCGAGGTCATCCGCCAGGCGGCCGCGGTCGACCTCGAGCTTGGCGAGGCCGCGCTGGCAGGACGCGTACGCGAGCAGCGTGTGGCCGAGCGCGACGCCGACGTTGCGCAGGGCGGTCGAATCGGAGAGATCGCGCTGCCAGCGGGACACCGGCAGCTTCTCCGAAAGGTGGCGCAGCAGCGCGTTGGCGATGCCGATGTTGCCCTCGGAGTTCTCGAAGTCGATCGGGTTCACCTTGTGCGGCATGGTCGAGGAGCCGACCTCGCCTTTCTTGGTCCGCTGGCGGAAGTAGCCGAGCGAGACGTAGCCCCAGAGGTCGCGGTCCAGATCCAGCAGGATGCTGTTCGCCCGCGCATAGGCGTCGAGCAGCTCGGCGAGCCAGTCGTGCGGCTCGATCTGGGTCGTATAGGTGGCGAACTCGAGACCGAGACTTTCGACGAAGCGCCGCGAGAAGCGTTCCCAGGCGAAATCCGGATAGGCGGCAAGGTGGGCGTTGTAGTTGCCGACCGCGCCGTTCGCCTTGCCGAGCGCCGGCACCGCGGCGATGCGGCCGCGGGCGCGCTCGAGGCGCTGGGCGAAATTCGCCATCTCCTTGCCGAGAGTGGTCGGCGAGGCCGGCTGCCCGTGCGTGCGCGAGAGCATCGGCATCGCCGCGTGCTTGCGCGCGAGCTGCTTCAGCGCGTCGACCAGCGCCTCCAGGCGCGGCAGCATCACCCCGGTGCGCGACTCGGCGACCATCAGGGCGTAGGCGAGGTTGTTGATGTCCTCCGAGGTGCAGGCGAAGTGGATGAATTCGAGCGAGCGCTGCACTTCGGCGTTCTTCGCCAGCTTCGCTTTCAGCCAGTATTCGATCGCCTTGACGTCGTGGTTGGTCTCGGCCTCGATGTTCTTGATGTGCTCGGCGTCGCGCTCGGAGAAGGTTTTTACGAGCCGGGAAAGTTCAAGGGAGGTTTTCTTTGAAAACCCCTTCAGCTCCTTGATTCCAGGATCGGCGGCAAGGGCCTGGAGCCAGGCG
>JAXDQC010000217.1:0-3705 GCA_034668045.1 Betaproteobacteria bacterium
TTGGCTCGTGCTGGAGGCGCATCGGCGCGAGCTCGGGCTCGACGCTCAGCAGGTAGCCTTCGAGGAGCTTGACCGGGAGCGCGTAGAGCCGCCGGTCCACGGCTTCCAGGATCAGCAGGTTCCCGACCATACCTGTCACCATCCCGGCGTAGGTGTCGCCCGGTTCGACCTGCTTGATGTGATGGACCGTGGTGGCGTCCGGATCGAGCCGCAGGTGGTAGTGGTCCTGAAGGTAATGGAAGTCCGGCCGGGGGCGCAGATACGCTCCCAGATCCGGCGGAAGCTCCGCCGCGATGCGCTCCGCCGCCCGGCACACGATCTCCTCGGCGCGCTCCGGCGACTGCGACTGCGCCAGCCGCTTGACCTTCTCGAGCGTGGTGATCCGCTCGCGCACGCGAAACGTGCGGCTGATATAGCGCTCCAGCTCGCGGATCGCGCTGCCATTGGCCTCGGCAAAGAAGAGGCTCGCGAGGGCGCCCTGCTCCAGCGCGCGGCGCAGCCGGCGCGGCGCCGATACGACGCCGACTTTGAGCAGGTCGCGTCCGAAGAGGTTGAGATAGGCCTGGTGCGGCTGGGTGTCCAGGTAGGTTTGCGCGGCTTCCGGATCGGCGGCGATGCCCGTGAAGGCGTAGTAGGTGACCTCCTGGCGCTGGCACAGGAAACACTGAGCGTACTTGCTGCCGAGATGCCGGTGGCGCGGGCACGGGACCTTCTGCCGGTTGACGAAATCGTAATAGCCGGTGCAGGCGCGGTCCGCGCCCACCGAGATCGACAGCGGCATGCCGGCCTCTAGCTCCAGGTAGTCGATCGGCGGTTGCAGCGGATCGGGCCGGTACTGGAGCGACGGGCGCTCGTCGCTCCAGTACAGCGAGATCAGGTGCATCAGGCTCAGGGGCTCAGGCGCGGGCAGCGGACTCGTCCCAGGGCTCGTAGGCTTGCGCCTGGTGGCGGAAATAGGTGGTGTAGAGCTCGGCATAGTGCCCACCCTGTTCCAGCAATCCCTCGTGATCGCCCGATTCGATGATCTGCCCCGAGCGCATCACGATGATCCGGTCGGCAGCGCGTACCGTGGAGAGGCGATGCGCGATCACGACGCTGGTGCGCCCGCTGAGCACGGAGGCCAATCCGGCCTGCACCTGCGCCTCGGTGAAGGGATCGATGCTCGCGGTTGCCTCGTCGAGCAGCAGCACTGCCGGGTCTTGCAGCAGCACCCGTGCCAGCGCCACAAGCTGCCGCTGGCCGAGCGAAAGCCGGGCGCCGCGCTCGCCCACATCGGTATCGAACCCGGACGGCAGGTCGTCGATCCAGCTGCCGTCGCCCAGGCGGCGCGCGGCGGCGGCGACTTCCTCGTCCGTCGCTCCCGGCCGTCCGTAGCGGATGTTGTCCGCGACGGGGCCGGAAAAGAGGAACGGCACCTGCGGCACCAGCCCGAGCTGGCGGCGGTACTGCCCCAGGTCGAGCGTGCGGATATCACGGCCGTCGATCAGCAGCCGCCCCTGCTGGAACTCGTAGAAGCGCAGGATCAGCTTGACCACGCTCGACTTGCCCGCGCCGGTGTGGCCGACGATCGCCAGCGCCTGGCCGGCCGGAATGTCGAGCGAAAAGTCCGAAAGCACCCAGTCAGGGTCATTCGCGGGGGCATCTTCGCCGTCATAGCGAAAGGAAACATGATCGAAGGTGATGCGACCCTCGACGCGCTCGATCGGCTCCTGCGCCGCCTGGGCGACGCGCGGGTCGGCGTCGATCAGGGCGAAGACGCGCTCGCTGGCGGCCAGCCCTTGCTGGAACTGGCTCCAGAACGACGCGATGCTGGTGATCGGGTAGAAGAAGATGCCGAGGCTCTGCACGAACAGATACCAATCGCCGATGGTCACGCTCTCGCCCATCACCAGCAGCCCACCCGCGTAGACCACCGCCGCGAAGCCCAAGCCCTGCACGTTTTTCAGCAGCGGGAAGATACTGCCGAAGACGCCCACGCGTAGCAATTGGACGCGATAGGCCATGGTGTTCACGGCCTGGAAGTCGGTGTACAGCGCCGCTTCCTGCCGGAAGTTCTTTGCCACCGCGATGCCGCTGATCGTTTCCTGGATCGTGGCGTTGACCGTGGCCTGCGCACGCTGGCTCTGCTGCATCGCGCGCCGCGCGAGCCGCCGGAAGACCATGGCGACCACGAGGACGATCGGTCCCAGCGCCAGCGTAATCAGCGCCAGCCGCCAGTTCACGACCATCATAACCACCGAGATGACGCCGACGAGCACGAGCTGGCTCAACAGATCGACGGTCAGCGTGACGACGGTCGCGAAATCCTGGGTGTCGGAGGTCACGCGGCTGACGATGCGTCCCGAGGCGTTTTGATCGTAGAAGGAGAGGTCACGGCGCATGACGGCGCGGAAGGCATCCTCGCGCAGCGCCAGCACGACATCGCCGACAGCGCGCGCGCCGAATCGCTGGCGAATGAAATTGAAGACCCAGCTCAGGATGCCCATCGTCGTCACAATCGCGGCCAGGCCGAGCAGAAGCTGGAGCCGCGGATTGCTCGACAGCAGGTCGATGCCGCGCGAGATCAACAGCGGTGTGATCGTCGCCAGCAGCGACACCAGCGCGACCATGGCGGCGACGAGCGCGACCGTGCGCCGGTGGGGGCGGAAGTAGCCGGCGATGCGCCGCACAAGCTGCGCGTCGCCGTAGGTTCGATCGTAGGCCTCGGGGGTCAGGCCGCCCATGAGCGACATCGATTACTCCCTGGTATGTGAGGCGGCAACCTCGCGCGCCGTAGCGGTCGCGCCGGGGCCGAAAATCTGGCGGTAGGCCGCGCTCGTCGCGAGCAGCTCGGCGTGCGTGCCCTGGGCGATAAGGGCGCCGTTCTTGAGCAGCAGAATACGGTCGGCACGGCGAATCTGCGCCAGCCGGTGGGTGATCAGCAGCGTCGTGCGCCCTTCGAGAATCCGGCGCATGGCGCGCTGGATCTGGTCTTCGGTGGTGCTGTCGATCGCGCTGGTCGAGTCGTCGAGGATCAGGATGCGCGGGTCGGTCAGGAAGGCGCGCGCGATCGCGATGCGCTGGCGCTGGCCGCCCGAGAGGGTCACGCCGCGCTCGCCCACGACGGTGCCGTAGCCCTCAGGCAGGGCCTGGATGAAGTCGTGCGCCTGGGCAAGCCTGGCCGCCTCCTCGATCTGCTCGCGCGTGGCCGCGCCGCGCGCGCCGAAGGCGATGTTCTCGCCGATCGTCCGCGAGAAGAGGAAGATATCCTGCTCGATCGTCGCGATCTGCGAGCGCAGGCTTTCGAGGCTCCATTCGCGCAGGTCCACGCCGTCGATCAGGACGCGTCCCTCGGACGGGTCGAAGGTCCGGTTGAGCAGCCGGGTCAGCGTGGTCTTGCCCGCGCCGGTCTGGCCGACGACTGCGACGGTCTCTCCCGGCCGGGCGGTGAAGGAGATAGCGCGCAATGGCCCGCCGCGCAGGGTCTCGGTCTGAGACGTTTCGTCGCCCTGCGGCGCATAGGCGAAGCTGACGTCGTCGAAGGTGATCTCGCCCGCGATCGGCTTCGCGACGCCGCCGGCGTTCTCGTCCATCTCGGTCTCGGCGGTGATCAGCGCGAGGACACGCGCGGCGCTCGCCAGGCTCTGCTGGATCACCGGGAAGGTCATCAGCGAGAAGTGGGTCGGAGAGCGCAGCACCTCGATTAAGGCCATGAACGAGATGACC
>JAXDQC010000218.1:0-2505 GCA_034668045.1 Betaproteobacteria bacterium
GCCTGCGAGGCGGTGTCGCGCAGCTCGGGCCGCCGGTGCAGGCCGGGAATCAGATCGGCGACGGCGACATAGATCATGCTCGCGGCAACGATGCCAAGCAGCGTGGCTTCCCACTCGGCCACCGCGCGCAAGGCGAAGTAGCCGATCAGCCCGCCCACCACCGTGGCAAGCGACGACAGCAGGTTCATGGCGAGCGCCTTCACCCGGCTGTAGCCCGAGTGCAGCAGGATCAGGAAATCGCCCACCTCCTGCGGGATCTCGTGCGCGATGATCGCCCCCGCGGTAATGATGCCGAGCTCGGTGCTCTGCAGGAAAGCCGCCGCGATCAGCAGGCCGTCGACGAAGTTGTGGATGGTGTCGCCCACGATGATGAAGAGCCCGCTACGGCCTTGATCATGAGTGGCTGAGTGCTGATCGTGCACTTCGCAGTTCTCGGTATGGCAGTGGCGCCACAGGAGCAGCTTCTCCAGCACGAAGAACACGAAGATGCCGCCGAGAATCGCGGCGGCCGCCTCGTGCGCGTCGCCGCGCTCGAAAGCGTGCGGGATCACTTCGAGAAACGCCGCGCCGAGCAATGCCCCGATGGCAAACGACACCAGCATCGGGACCCAGGTGGCGCGCAGCAGCAACGATGCGGCGGCGAGGCCCGCGGACAGGGCTCCGCCCACCACACTGGCTGCGAGGATCCACCCGAGCGTCATGGGGCCGGGGATTCTACGCTACGACAACCAACCGAGCGTTCACGCGAGCCACAAATACGCGGCCATGCGCCCGCTCGTGCCGTCGCGGCGGAACGAGTAAAAGCGCGCCGCCTCCGAATAGGTGCAGTACCCGCCGCCGAAGATGCGCTCGACGCCGCGGCTGCGAAGCCGTTGCCGCGCCACCGCGTAGAGATCGAGCAGCCAGTGGCCCGGGCGCGTCGGCGAGAAAGCGTCCTTTTCTTTGAATGCGGCGCGCACTTCGTCCCCCACCTCGTAGACCTTCGGGCCGATCGCCGGTCCCAGCCAGGCGATGATCTTCTCCCCGGGAACCTGCATCGCCTCGAGCGTGGCCTCCAGCACCCCGCCGGAAAGGCCGCGCCATCCTGCATGCGCGGCGCCGATCACGGTGCCGGTTTCATCGGCGAGCAGAACCGGCATGCAGTCGGCCACCTTGATGGCGCACACCCGGTTGCGCACGCGCGTAGTCGCCGCATCGCCTTCAGGCTTGAACCCCGGTCGGTCCAGGTCGACCACATGCGTGCCGTGCACTTGGCGCAGCCATGCCGGCTCGGCCGGGACCAGCGCGAGCAGCTCCGATTCCTCGGTGTTGCGCGTCGACATGAGCGCACGTACGCCCGGCGGCACGGGCCAGTCTGGACGAATCAGGGTTTGCCTCTCAATTCCTGCAGCAATCGCTTCAGATCCCGCGGCAGGGGCGAGCGCCAGGTCATCGCTTCGCGGCTGCGCGGGTGCACGAGCGTGAGCTCGGCGGCATGCAGCGCCTGCCGCGCAAAGGCGAGCCCGTGCCGCGTGCCGCGGCGATAGACGGTATCGCCGACCAGCGGATGGCGGATGTGCTGCAGATGGACGCGGATCTGGTGCGTGCGGCCGGTTTCGAGCCGGCACTCGACCAGCGCGGCGCTGCCGAAGCGCTCGACGACGCGAAAGGCGGTGCGCGCCGGCTTGCCGCGATGGCTTACGGCCATGCGCACGCGCGAGCGCACGTCGCGCCCCAGCGGCGCGTCGATGGTGCCGCTCGCAGGCGGATCCCCCTGCACCACCGCGAAGTAGATCCGCCGCATGCTGCGGCTGGCAAGCTGCTGGGCGAGATCGGCCTGCGCTTCGACCGTCTTCGCGACGACCAGCAGCCCGCTCGTATCCTTGTCGAGGCGATGCACGATGCCGGCGCGCGGCACGCCCGCGAGCTTCGGCGCATGCGCGAGCAGGCCGTTCATCAGCGTCCTGTCGGGCTGCCCCGCGCCCGGGTGCACCACCAGCCCGGCCGGCTTGTCGATGACGATGAGCTCGGCGTCCTCGTGCACGATTTTCAGCGGCATGCGCTGCGCCTTCGGCGCGAGCGCATCGGGCGTCGGCGGCGGCTCGAGCACGACCTGCTCGCCGCCGCTGACCGGCTGCCTCGCTTCGGCGCTGCGGCCGTCGAGCCGGATGTGCCCGGATTTCAGCCACACCTGCAGCCGGTTGCGCGAGTACTGCGGGAACAGGCGCACCAGCGCCTGGTCGAAGCGCAGTCCGCCGAGCTCGTGCGGGACGACGACGCGCATGGGCGCGGCAAAGCTTTCCTCCCAATCCGGGTCTTCGGCAACGCTATAATTTTTGCTTCCCATGCGTTCAAGTTTACTTCTTGCCCTCGCCGCGCTGCTTCTGGCGGGCTGCGGCCTGTTTTCCGGCAAGGAAGACGACGAGACCGTCGGCTGGTCGGCGCAGCGTCTCTACGGCGAGGCGAAGGACGCCATGTCCAGCAAGGAATGGCCGAAGGCGATCAAGTATTTCGAGAAGCTGGAGG
>JAXDQC010000219.1:0-16197 GCA_034668045.1 Betaproteobacteria bacterium
CCACCGCGAGACCCCGGGACGCCCCGCGCTCTACGCTACGACCCGCAAGTTCCTCGACGACCTCGGCCTGCGCTCGCTGGAAGAGCTGCCGCCGCTCGAGGAAATCGCCAAGACCCTCGCGCTTGAACCCACTGCCTCCGCGGAAGCGGCTGTCCGTCCCGAAGAAGCGGAGCAGCAGCAGCCCGAAGCCGCCACCGGCACCGACGGCTAGGCCGACGGCTGCCCCTCGCGGGGAGCGGCTGCAGAAGCTGCTCGCCGCCGCGGGGCTCGGGTCGCGTCGCGAAATCGAACGCTGGATCGAGGCCGGGCGCGTCACGCTCGGCGGCCGGCTTGCCAAGCTCGGCGATCGCGCGCTGCCAGCCGACTCCATCACCGTCGACGGAAAACCCGTAAAGCTTTCAGAGGCTTCGCAGGGCAGGGTGCTGCTCTATCACAAGCCCGTCGGCGAGATGGTCACGCGCCACGACCCCCAGGGGAGACCGACCGTCTTCGCACGCTTGCCGCCGGGAAGGTGGGTTGCAGTAGGGCGCCTCGACCTGAATTCCTCGGGGTTGCTTCTCTTCACGGACTCCGGCGAGCTGGCGAACCGGCTGATGCATCCGCGCTATGAGCTGGAGCGCGAGTACTCGGCGCGGGTGCAGGGCGAGCCGGACCTCGAAAAGCTGCGCCACGGAGTGCAGCTCGAAGATGGACTGGCCGCATTCACTTCGATCCGGCAGGAGAGGGCGGCGACGGGGACCAACCGCTGGTACCGGGTCGTCCTGAAAGAGGGCCGCAACCGCGAGGTGAGGCGGCTTTTCGAAGCAGTCGGCGCGCAGGTCAATCGCCTCGTCCGCGTGCGTTACGGGCCCGTCGCGCTGCCCGACGATCTCGCGCCGGGAGAGTGGCGCGAACTGGGAAATCCGGTTATACTTCAAAAGCTTTGAGGATCGGTCGGCAACAGATGGGCTTCGGCCCATTTTTTATTTGAACTTGGAAAACGTAGTCGAGCCGGTCGTGACCGGCATGGGGTACGAGCTCGTCGACTTGCAGTCGTCGAACGGGGGCCGTCTGTTGCGGCTTTTCATCGACAAGGCCGGCGGCATCGGCCTCGAAGATTGCGCCGCAGTGAGCCGGCATCTCAGCCGGGTATTCGAGGTCGAAGGCGTGGACTACGACCGGCTGGAGGTGTCGTCGCCGGGGCTCGACCGGCCGCTGCGCAAGGCGAGCGACTTCGAGCGCTTCGCCGGCCAGAAGGCCGAGGTGCGGATGCGTACGCCGAGCGAGAGCGGCCAGCGGAAGTACGTGGGGGTGCTGCGGGGTGCCGCCGAGGGGCGAGTGACCCTGGAGTACGACGGAAAAGTCGTGGCGCTGGTGCTCGAGGACTTGGAGCGGGCGAAGCTGGTGCCGGAACTGTGAGGATTGCGACGTGGCGGTAAATCCGACGACGACGACGGCTGGAAATCGTGAACTGGTGATGCTGGTGGACGTGCTCGCGCGCGAGAAGAACGTGCCGCGCGACATCGTCTTCGGCGCCCTGGAAATGGCGCTCGCCTCGGCGACCAAGAAGAAATACACCGAGGACATCGACGTGCGCGTGGCGGTCGACAAGAACACCGGCGCCTACGAGACCTTCCGGCGCTGGAAGGTGTTCCTCGACGACGCTCCCGACTGGAACACCGCGCAGATGCTGTCGGTGGAAGAGGCGCAGGACCGCGGCAAGGCCGACGCCAAGGTGGACGACGTCCTCGAGCAGCCGATCCCGAACGTCGAGTTCGGCCGCATCGGCGCGCAGACGGCGAAGCAGGTGATCCTGCAGCGCATCCGCGACGCCGAGCGCGAGCAGATCCTGCAGGACTTCCTGTCGCGCGGCGACGAGCTGGTGACCGGCACCGTCAAGCGCATGGAGCGCGGCAACGCCATCATCGAGTCCGGCCGCCTGGAAGCGCTGCTGCCGCGCGAGCACATGATCCCGAAGGAAAACCTGCGCGTCGGCGACCGCGTCCGCGCCTGGGTGGCGAAGATCGACCGCCAGGCGCGCGGCCCGCAGCTCATCCTGTCGCGCACCGCGCCGCAGTTCATCATGAAGCTGTTCGAGCTCGAGGTGCCGGAGATCGAGGAGAAGCTGCTCGAGATCAAGTCCGCCGCCCGCGACCCGGGCGTGCGCGCCAAGATCGCCGTCTTCACCGCCGACAAGCGCATCGATCCGATCGGCACCTGCGTCGGCATGCGCGGCTCGCGCGTGCAGGCGGTGACCCAGGAGCTGGCCGGCGAGCGCGTCGACATCGTCCTCTGGTCGGCCGACCCGGCGCAGTTCGTCATCGGCGCTCTCGCGCCGGCGGAAGTTTCCTCGATCGTCGTCGACGAGGAGAAGCACGCCATGGATGTCGTCGTCGACGAGGAGAACCTCGCGGTGGCGATCGGCCGCAGCGGGCAGAACGTGCGCCTCGCCTCCGAGCTCACCGGCTGGCAGATCAACCTCATGACCGAGGAAGAGTCGACCAAGAAGCAGCAGGAGGAGAGCGGCCGGGTCAAGCAGCACTTCGTCGAGAAGCTCGACGTCGACGAGGAAGTGGCCAACATCCTGATCGAGGAGGGCTTCTCGACGCTCGAGGAGATCGCCTACGTGCCGATCAACGAGCTGAACGAGATCGAGGCGCTCGACGCCGACACGGTCAACGAGCTGCGCACTCGTGCGCGCAATGCGCTGCTGGTGGCGGCCATCGCCAACGAGGAGAAGGTCGAGGGCGTCGATCCCGAGCTGCTCAAGCTCGAAGGCATGGACACGCAGCTCGCGGCCAAGCTCGCCGAAGGCGGCATCAAGACGCGCGACGATCTCGCCGACCTGGCGGTCGACGAGCTGTCGGAATTGACCGGCATGGACGCCGAAAAAGCCAAGAAGCTGATCATGGCCGCCCGCGCCCACTGGTTCGAGAACAAGCCGGAAGAAGCCGGGAAGCCGGCCAAGGAGCAGGCTGCCTGATGGCCCAGACGAGCGTCGCCCAATTCGCGAGCGAGCTGAAGGTTCCGCCTTCGGTCCTGCTCGAGCAGCTGCGCGCCGCCGGCGTGGAGAAGCGCGTCCCCGAGGATTCCCTCACCGAGTCGGACAAATCCCGCCTGCTCGAGTACCTGCGCAAGACGCACGGCTCGGCGGAAGCGAAGAACAAGATCACGCTCACCCGCAAGCACACGAGCGAGATCCGCAAGACCGACGCCACCGGCAAATACCGCACGGTGCAGGTCGAGGTGCGCAAGAAGCGGGTGTTCGTGAAGCGCGACCCGGCCGAGGTCGCCGCGCAGGCCGTCGCGGCGGAGACCCCGCCGCCCGCTCAGAGCTCGGCGCCGGCGGTCAACGCCAAGGAAGTCGAGATCCGGGAAGAGGAAGCGCGGCGCCAGCAGCAGCTCGGCGAGCTGCAGGCGGCGGAGCTGAAGGAAAAGCAGGAGCGCGAGCGCAAGGAAGCCGAGCAGAAGGCCGCGGAAGCGGCAGCAGCAACCGCTACGCCCGCGACCACCCTCCACGCCCCGAAGCCCGCCACGGGCGAGGCGAAGGGCGACAAGCGGCCGAAGAAAGCCAAGCCGACCACCGTGCTTCGTGACGACTCGGTGCGCCGGCGCCAGATCAAGACGCGCGGCGATGCCGGCGGCGGCGTCGGCGGCTGGCATGGTCGCGGCGGCGGCCGGCACCGGCCGTCGGGCGCGGCGACGGGCGAGCAGACCTCTTTCGCCCAGCCGACCGAGCCGCTGGTACGCGAGGTGGCGGTGCCGGAGACGATCACCGTCGGCGAGCTGGCGCACCGCATGTCGGTGAAAGCCGCCGAAGTCATCAAGGCGCTGATGAAGCTCGGCACCATGGCGACCATCAACCAGGTTCTCGACCAGGAGACGGCGATCATCCTGGTGGAAGAGATGGGCCACAAGGCGAAGGCCGCCAAGCTCGACGACCCGGAGTCCTTCCTCGTCGAGACCGACGAGCCGTCCTCCGCCGAGCTCAAGCCGCGGCCACCGGTGGTGACCGTCATGGGCCACGTCGACCACGGCAAGACTTCGCTGCTTGACTACATCCGCACGACCAAGGTCGCGGCGGGCGAGGCGGGCGGCATCACGCAGCACATCGGCGCCTACCACGTCGAGACGGCGCGCGGCGTCATCACTTTCCTCGACACGCCGGGCCACGAGGCGTTCACCGCAATGCGCGCCCGCGGCGCGCGCGTGACCGACATCGTCGTGCTGGTCGTGGCGGCGGACGACGGCGTCATGCCGCAGACCATCGAGGCGATCAACCACGCGAAGGCGGCGGAGGTGCCCCTGGTCGTGGCAATCAACAAGATCGACAAGCACGACGCGAATCCCGACAAGGTGAAGCAGGAACTGCTGACGCACGGCGTGATCGCGGAAGAGTTCGGCGGCGACGCGGCGCTCGTGCCGGTCTCGGCCAAGACCGGCGACGGCGTCGACGCGCTGCTCGAGCAGATCCTGCTGCAGGCCGAGGTGCTCGAGCTGAGGGCGGGTATCGACGCGCCCGCGAAGGGCGTCGTCATCGAGGCGCGGCTCGACAAGGGCAAGGGCCCGGTCGCGACGCTGCTCGTGCAATCGGGAACGCTGAACCGGGGGGACATCATCCTCATCGGCGCCGTCCACGGCCGGGTGCGGGCGATGCTCGACGAGAACGGCAAGCCGGTGGCGAGCGCGGGTCCGTCGATCCCGGTCGAGATCCAGGGCCTCTCCGAGGTGCCGGCCGCGGGCGAGGACATGATGGTGCTCACCGACGAGCGCAAGGCGCGCGAGATCGCGAATTTCCGCCAGGGCAAGTTCCGCGACGTCAAGTTCGCGAAGCAGCACGCTGCGAAGCTCGAGAATGTCTTCGGGCAGCTTGCCGAAGGCCAGAAGAAGGTCCTCACCCTGGTCATCAAGGCCGACGTGCAAGGCTCGCAGGAAGCGCTGGTGCACGCCCTGACGCGCCTCGCCACCGAAGAGGTGAAGGTCAGCGTGGTGCACGCCGGCGTCGGCGGCATCACCGAATCGGATGTCAATCTGGCGATGGCCGCGAGCGCCATCATCATCGGCTTCAATACGCGCGCCGACGCCACTGCGCGCAAGCTGGCCGAATCGTCGGACGTCCAGATCCGCTACTACAACATCATCTACGACGCGGTGGATGAGATCAAAGCCGCGCTCTCGGGCATGCTCGCGCCGGAGCGCAGGGAGCAGGTCCTCGGCCTGGTCGAGGTGAAGCAGGTCTTCCGCATTTCCAAGATCGGCACCGTCGCCGGCTGCGCGGTGAAGGAGGGCCTGGTGAAGCGCGGCGCCCAGGTCCGCGTCCTGCGCGACAACGTCGTCATCCACACCGGCGAGATCGACGCGCTGAAGCGCTTCAAGGACGACGTGCGCGAGGTCAAGGCCGGCTACGAGTGCGGCATCTCGCTGAAGAACTTCTCCGACGTCAAGGAAGGCGACCAGTTCGAGGTGTTCGAGGTCGTGGAGGTCGCGAGGACTCTGTGAAAAGAGGACAAGGTCGCCCGCAGCGGCTGGGCGACCTGATCCAGCGGGAGCTCGCCGAGCTGATCCGGCTCGAGCTGCGCGATCCGCGCGTGGCGAGGATCACCATCACCTCGGTCGACGTCTCCCCGGACATGTCGCATGCCAAGGTGTTCTTCACCCTGCTCGAGAAGGACAAGCTCGAGGACACCCTGCACGGCCTGAAGCGCTCCGCCGGGTTCCTGCGCTCGCAGCTCGCCAGGCGGGCGACGATGTACACCACGCCCGACCTGCGCTTCGCCTACGACGAGTCGGTCGAGCGCGGCGACCACCTTTCGCGCCTGATCGATTCCACCAAGATCAAGAAATGATCGACGGCGCGCTGCTGCTCGACAAGCCGCTCGGCGTCAGCTCGAATTTTGTTTTACAAAAATCAAAAAAACTTTTGGGAGCCACAAAGGCAGGCCACGCCGGCACGCTTGATCCGCTCGCGTCCGGGCTGCTGATCGCGCTGTTCGGCGAGGCGACGAAATTCGCCGGCCTGCTGCTCGACTCCGAGAAGGAATACGCGGCGAAGCTGAAGCTCGGCGAGACGACCGCGACCGCGGACGCCGAAGGCAAGATTCTCAAGACCTGCCCGGTCGAGGCCTCGGCCGGTGACGTCCGGGAGGCCCTGAAGAAATTCGAGGGCGAGATCGAGCAGATCCCCCCCATGCACTCGGCGCTCAAGCGGGAAGGCGTGCCGCTCTACAAGCTGGCGCGGCGGGGCGAAACCGTGGAGCGGGCGGCCCGGCGCGTGCGCATCCTGGAGCTGGAATTGCTGGGCTATGAGCGCCCGTTCGCGCAGATCCGCGTCCGCTGCAGCAAGGGCACCTACGTCCGCACCCTCGCCGAGGACATCGGCGCTGCGCTCGGCTGCGGGGCGCACCTCGCCGGCCTGCGGCGCACGGCCTCGGGGCGTTTCCGCGTCGACGAGGCGGTGGCGCTGGACGCGCTCGAGGCAATGGGGCCTCCTGAACGCCGGGCACGTCTGCTGCCCGTCGATTCGCTGCTTTCCCAGTTGCCGCGCGTCGAGCTGGACGCGGCGTCGGAAGTGCGGCTCAGGAACGGCCAGGCGCTGCAGATGCCCGCCCTTCCGGAGGGCGTTTCCGCCGTCTACGGCCCCGGGGGCGCCTTGATCGGTCTCGGGCGCTCGGAGAGCGGCACTTTGCGCCCGCTCAGGCTCACCCAAGTACCTGAAAAAGGTTAAAATCGCCGGCTCAAACGAGAGAGAGAAGACGAATGGCTTTGCAGGTTGCGCAGAAGACGCAAGTCGTCAAGCAGTACCAGCGGTCAGGCAAGGACACCGGTTCGCCGGAAGTGCAGATCGCGCTCCTTACCGAGCGCATCAATGGCCTCACCGACCACTTCAAGACCCATGTGAAGGACTTCCATTCCCGCCGCGGGCTGCTCGTGATGGTGAGCCAGCGCCGGAAGCTGCTCGATTACCTCAAGCGCGCAGACGCGGACAAGTACCGCGTCGTCATCGACCGCCTCGGTCTGCGCAAGTAAGCTGTCCCCGCAGTACGCAGCGCGCTCGCGCTCCGTGACAAAGGATTCCAAGTGAACCCGATCAAGAAAACTTTTACGTACGGCAGCCATCAAGTCACGCTCGAAACCGGCGAGATCGCCCGCCAGGCGCACGGCGCGGTGCTGGTCACCATGGACGATACGGTCGTCCTCGCTGCGGTGACCGCCTCGAAGAATGCCAAGCCGGGACAGGATTTCTTCCCGCTCACCGTCGACTACGCCGAGAAGACCTACGCCGCAGGCAAGATCCCCGGCGGCTTCTTCAAGCGCGAAGGCCGCCCCACCGAGAAAGAGACGCTGACCTCGCGCCTCATCGACCGGCCGATCCGCCCGCTGTTCCCCGACGGCTTCTACAACGAAGTCCAGGTCGTGGCGCAGGTGCTATCGCTCAACCCCGAGGTCGACTCCGACATCCCGGCGATGATCGGCGTGTCGGCGGCGCTGACCCTGTCGGGCGTGCCGTTCAACGGGCCCATCGGCGCCTGCCGCGTGGGCTACATCGACGGCCAGTACATCCTCAACCCGACGGCGACCCAGCTGAAAGAGTCGAAGCTCAACCTGGTCGTCGCCGGCACGGAGCAGGGCGTGATGATGGTCGAGTCGGAGGCGCTCGAGCTCTCCGAGGACATCATGCTCGGCGGCGTGACCTACGGCCACGAGCAGATGCAGGCCGCGATCCAGGCGATCAACGAGCTCGCTGAGCAAGCCGCCAAGCCGTCCTGGAACTGGAAGGCGCCGGCGAAGGACGAGACGCTCATCGAGCGGATCAAGCAGCTGTCCGAGTCCGATCTGCGCGAAGCGTTCCGCATCAAGCAGAAGAAGGCGCGCTCGGAAGCGATCGACGCGATCTGGAAGCGGGTGTTCGAGGCCGTCGGCGTCGGCAGCGAAGGCGGGCCGACCTCCCAGGCCGTGAAGGACATCTGCTTCGACCTCGAGTCGAAGATCGTGCGCAGCCAGATCCTCGACGGCGAGCCGCGCATCGACGGCCGCGATACGCGCACCGTGCGCCCGATCACCGTGCGCGTCGGCGTGCTGCCGCGCACCCATGGCTCGGCGCTGTTTACGCGCGGCGAGACCCAGGCGCTGGTGACGGTCACGCTCGGCACCGGGCGCGACGAGCAGATCATCGACGCGCTGGCCGGCGAATACCGCGAGCGCTTCATGTTTCACTACAACATGCCTCCGTACGCCACCGGCGAGACCGGGCGCTACGGCTTCACCAAGCGGCGCGAGATCGGCCACGGCCGGCTCGCCAAGCGCTCGCTCGTCGGCCTGCTGCCGAAGGCCGAGGACTTCGGCTACTCGCTGCGCGTCGTCTCCGAGATCACCGAGTCGAACGGCTCCTCGTCCATGGCCTCCGTCTGCGGCGGCAGCCTGGCGCTGATGGATGCCGGCGTGCCGATCAAGGCGCACGTCGCCGGCATCGCCATGGGCCTGATCAAGGAAGGCAACCGCTTCGCCGTGCTGTCCGACATCCTCGGCGACGAGGATCACCTCGGCGACATGGACTTCAAGGTGGCGGGCACCGAAGCCGGCATCACCGCGCTGCAGATGGACCTGAAGATCGAGTCGATCGGCAAGGGCATCATGAAGATCGCCCTCGACCAGGCGCGCGAGGCGCGCCTCGGCATCCTGGAGATCATGAAGGGCGGCATCCAGGGCTCGCGCGACCAGCTCTCCACCTTCGCGCCGCGCATCATCAAGATCAAGATCAACCCGGACAAGATCCGCGACGTCATCGGCAAGGGCGGCGTGGTCATCCGCGGCATCCAGGAGGAGACCGGCACGACCATCGAGATCGAGGACGATGGCACCATCTCGATCGCCTGCGTGGTGGCCGAGGGCGGCGAGGCGGCGAGAAAACGCATCCTCGACATCACCGCCGACGTCGAGGTCGGCAAGATCTACGAGGGCCCGGTCCTTCGCCTGCTCGACTTCGGCGCGATCGTGCAGCTCCTGCCAGGGAGAGACGGCCTGCTGCACATCTCCCAGATCAGCAACGAGCGCGTCAATGCCGTCTCAGATCATCTGAAGGAAGGGCAGATCGTGAAGGTGAAGGTGCTCGAGGCCGACGACAAGGGCCGCGTGCGGCTTTCCATGAAGGCCATCAGCCCTCAGGAAACGGCAAAAACCTAAAGGGTTTTTACTTCGCGACCTGGCGCTCGCGCAGCTCGTCGAGCGTCTTGCAGTCGATGCACAGCGTCGCCGTCGGGCGCGCTTCCAGCCGCTTCAGGCCGATCTCGACGCCGCAGCTGTCGCAGTAGCCGTACTCGTTGGCGTCGATTCTCGCGATCGTCTCGTCGATCTTCTTGATCAGCTTGCGCTCGCGATCCCGGTTGCGCAGCTCGAGCGCCATGTCGGATTCCTGGCTGGCGCGGTCGTTGGGGTCGGCGAACACCGTCGCTTCGTCCTGCATGGTGTGCACCGTGCGGTCGATCTCCTGCGAGAGCTCGGATTTCAGCGCTTCGAGAATTTTCCGGAAGTGCTTGCGCTGGTGGCCGTTCATGTACTCCTCGCCCTTCTTTGCAGCGTAGGGCGTGAAGCTTTTCCGAGTCAGTTCTACCGCCATTTCAGAGCGAGGCCTTTAAAAAGAAGGCGGTCTTTGTAGCAGAAAAGACCCCCTGTCGCAAGCAAACTCGATTGCCCGTGAAGTGAGCTAAGAGTATCATTCGACGCCATTTTCGGGGTGTAGCGCAGCCTGGTAGCGCGCCTGCTTTGGGAGCAGGATGTCGCGTGTTCAAATCACGCCACCCCGACCAGATTCGCGGTATGCCCGGTAAGCTGCCCGTAGCTCAACCGGATAGAGCACCAGCCTTCTAAGCTGGGGGTTGTGAGTTCGAGTCTCGCCGGGCAGGCCAGCTAGCAGTTGGCAGTGTGTTGCACAGTGGTGACCGTAGCTCAACGGTAGAGTCCTGGATTGTGATTCCAGTTGTTGCGGGTTCGAATCCCGTCGGTCACCCCACCAAACTCGGCAGATTCCCGCGCAAGTGGCAGCAGCCGCGGGTCGATTGCGCCGGCGTTCCCGGCGCGGCTTGCAACGCGCTCGTTGCAGCCGCGCTCGCGCAGATCGCGGCGAATCTCGCCGGCGCCCTCGACGGTCGAGATCCAGAATACCTGCACCAGCTGCGCGTGGGCATTCGCAGGCTGCGTGCGGTGATGCGGATCTTCAGACAGGTCACGAGCAAAGCGAAGCGGCTCGACCGTCGGCTGCGCCGCCTGCTGCCGCCGCTTGGCGAGGCGCGCGACTGGGATGTGCTCGTCGCGCGATTCGGGAAGGGGCGGGCCGAGCAGCGCGCGGCGCAGGTCCGTTGCCGAAAAGTGCTGCGAAGCGCCGAATTCAAGGCCGTACTCCGCCAGGCACGACGCTGGGCGGACGAGCATTCGAGCGCCGGGCGTGCGCCGCTCGCGGCGTTTGCAGGCAAGGCGCTCGACCGACTGCATTGCAGGGCGCTGAAGCGTGCACGCGGGATCGATTGGCGCGATGCGAAGCACCGTCACGCGTTGCGCATCGCCATCAAGCGACTGCGCTACGGAAGCGATTTTTTCGCGCCGTGCTTCGCTGGAAGCGGCGGCTACCTTCGCGGTCTAGCGAAGCTCCAGGATCTGCTCGGCGAGCTGAACGACCTCGCGGTCGCTCGCCGTTTCCTCGCCATCGAAGACGCCGGCCGCGAGCGCGCGCTCCTCAGCCGTCTCGTCCGCGGCTGGATCGCGATCGAGAAGCGGCCGTGCTTCTGGCGGACTGCCAGATGAAGACCTCGGGCCGCGGCCAGGAAAGCGGCAGGCGAGGGTAACGCCGCTCGAGCGCGCGGCGGTTGTCGCCGATCTCGCAGACCAGCGCGCCGCCGGGCCGCAGATGATCCGGAGCCGCCGCGAGGATTCGGGCAACCAGGTCCATCCCATCTTCGCCCGCGCCGAGCGCGAGGCCGGGCTCGTGCCGGTATTCTGCCGGCAGTCGTCGCATGTCGGCCTGCGGGACGTAGGGCGGATTGGTAAGAATCAGGTCGTATCGCTCTTTCAGTGAAGTGAAGAGGTCGGACTGAATGAGCGAAAGGCGGCCCTGCAGCTTGTGCAGCTTGCGATTGCGCTCAGCCACGGCAAGGGAAGCCTTGGAGATGTCCACCGCGTCGACTTTCGCCCGGGGGAAGGCGCGCGCGGCGAGGACCGCGAGGCACGCCGAGCCGGCGCACATATCGAGCACGCTGCGCGCCGGGCCCGGCCAGGAATGCAGCAGGCCGGCGATATGGGATCGCGGCACGATGACGCGCCGGTCGACGTAGAAGGGCAGGCCGTCGAGCCAGGCTTCGTTGAGCAGGTACGCGGTCGGAATGCGCTCGCGGATTCTGCGCGAGGCCAGCTTGTCGACCCGGCGCAGAGCCGCGTCGCCGACGGGAATGTCCGTATCGGCGTGAAACGGCCGGCCGAGCGCGCGCAGAACGAGATACGCCGCTTCGTCGTGCGCGTTATCGGTGCCGTGACCGTAGTGCAGCCGGGCGGCGGCGAAGCGCCGCGCGGTCCGGCGGACGAGCTCGCCGAGCTTCAAGGCAAGAGCTTGCGCAGGACGTCGAGGTAGATGCGGGGAAGGATTTCCAGCTCGTCGAGCGTGATGTGCTCGTTCAGCTTGTGGATGCTGGCGTTCACCGGGCCGATCTCGATCACCTCGGGACAGATCTCGATGATGAAGCGCGCGTCGGAAGTGCCGCCGGTGGTGGCGAGCTCGGCCGAGCAGCCGGTGTTGATCTTGGCGGCCTCGGTGGCGATTTTCGCCAGTCGGCCGTTCTTGCTGAGGAAAGGCTTGGCGCCGAGCACCCAGCTGAGCGAGAACTCGAGGCCGTGCTTCTTCAGGATGCCTTCGACCCGGGTCTTGAGCGAAGCCTCGCTGCTCTCGGTCGAGAAGCGGAAATTGAAGTCGACCTCGACCGAGCCGGGGACGACGTTGGCCGCGCCGGTTCCGGCATGGATGTTGGAGACCTGGAAGCTGGTGGGCGGGAAGGCCTCGTTGCCCTTGTCCCATTGCGTCTTCGCCATCTCGGCGAGCGCCGGCGCGGAGAGGTGGATCGGATTCTTCACCAGGTGCGGGTAGGCGACGTGGCCCTGCACGCCGCGGACGATCAGCTTTCCTGAAAGCGAGCCGCGGCGGCCGTTCTTGAGGGTGTCGCCGAGGCGATCGACCGAGGAGGGCTCGCCGACGATGCAGTAGTCGATGCCTTCCTTGCGGCGCTTCAGCTCCTCGACGACGCGCACCGTGCCGTCGAGCGCGGGGCCCTCCTCGTCGGAGGTGATGAGGAGGGTGATCGAGCCCGAATGCCCGGGCCTTTCCTTCACGAACATTTCCGTGGCGACGACAAACGCGGCGATGGAGGATTTCATGTCGGCCGCGCCGCGGCCGTAGAGCTTGCCTTCGCGGATGGTCGGCACGAACGGATCGGAGTGCCACTCGGAGAGCGGGCCGGTCGGCACCACGTCGGTGTGGCCGGCGAAGCAGACCACAGGGCTGGCATTGCCGCGGCGCGCCCACAGGTTGGTCACGTCGCCGAACTTCATGGACTCGTTACGAAAGCCCGCCTTGGAGAGCCGGGCTGCCAAGAGCTCCTGACATCCGCCGTCTTCGGGCGTTACCGATTTCCGCGCAATGAGCTCCTTGGCGAGCTCCAGAGCACTGTGATCAGGCATTCATGTCGATCTTCATGTTGCCGAACGACGCGCCGGTCGCGGAAAGGAGGCCTTCCTTCTTCTCCTCGGTCTTGGCGCCGGCCGCCGGTGCGGCGGGAGGTATCGACTGGCCGCTGATCTCGCCGGCGGTCGCCTGGTTGATCAGCCAGAGCATGTTGGTCGCGGAATCGGCGTTGGCCATTGCCTCTTCCTGCGTGATCTTGCCGTCCATGAACAGCTTGAACAGCGACTGCTCGAAGGTCTGCGAGCCGGGGGACATGCTCTTCTCCAGCGCGTCCTTGATCTCGTTGATCTCGCCTTTCTCGATCAGCTCGGCGATGTGGCGCGTATTGAGAAGGACTTCCACCGCCGCCACTCGCGCGCCGGACTTGGTGCGCACCAGGCGCTGCGAGACGATCGATTGCAGCGCGGCGGCAAGGTCGAGCAGCAGGCTCGGCCGGTTCTCCAGCGGATAGAAGTTGATGATCCGGTTCATCGCGTGGTAGCTGTTGTTCGCGTGCAGCGTCGCCAGGCACAGGTGGCCCGACTGCGCATAGGCGAGCGACATCGCCATGGTCTGCTTGTCGCGGATCTCGCCGATGAGGATGCAGTCCGGCGCCTGCCGCAGGGCGTTCTTCAGCGCGACCTCGAACGCCTTGGTATCGGTGCCCACTTCGCGCTGGTTGACGATCGACTTCTTGTTGCTGAAGATGAATTCGACCGGGTCTTCCAGCGTCAGGATGTGGCCGGACTTGCGCTCGTTGCGGTAGTCGAGCATCGCCGAGAGCGAGGTCGACTTGCCCGAGCCGGTGGCGCCGACCATCAGGATCAGGCCGCGCTTCTGCATGATGACTTCCTTCAGGATCTCCGGAATGCCGAGGGAGTCGATCGGCGGGATGCTGCCGGGGATGTAGCGCACCACGACCGCGGGCGAGCCCTTCTGCCGGAACGCGCTGATGCGGAAGGTGCCGATCCCTTCGATCGGCAGGGCAGTGTTCAGCTCCATCTCCTCCTCGTACTCCTTGATCTGTCGTTCGGTGAGGATGTCGTAGAGGAGCTGCTTGACGGTATCGGCGGTCATGATCGCCTGGTTCACCGGCATGGCCATGCCGTTGATCTTGATGTTGATCGGCGAGCCGACGGAGACGAAGATGTCCGACGCCTTCTTGTCGGCCATGATCTGGAACAGCCGCTTCATTGCAGACATCTGGATCCCTCCCGGAACCGCTTTATTACCGCTAGTTTAATCCCCCCGCAGGAGTTCGTTCAGGCTGGTTTTGGCCCGGGTTTTCGCGTCGACCTTTTTTACAATCACGGCGCAATAAAGGCCGTATTTGCCGTCCGGGGAGGGCAAATTACCGGAAACCACCACCGAGCCCGCGGGAACGCGGCCGTAGCTGATCTCGCCCGTGGCCCGGTCGAGGATCTTCGTGCTCTGGCCGAGGAACACGCCCATCGAGATGACGCTGTTCGCCTCGACGATGACGCCTTCCACCACCTCGGAGCGCGCGCCGACGAAGCAGTTGTCCTCGATGATCACCGGGTTGGCCTGCAGCGGCTCGAGCACGCCGCCGATACCGACGCCGCCCGACAGGTGCACGTTCTTGCCGATCTGCGCGCAGGAGCCGACCGTTGCCCAGGTGTCGACCATGGTGCCCTCGTCGACATAAGCGCCGATGTTGACGAACGACGGCATGAGGATGACGTTCTTCGCGATGTAGGCGCCGCGCCGGGCCGCCGCCGGCGGCACGACGCGAAAGCCGCCCTTGCGGAAGTCGAATTTCTCGAACTTCGAGGGCACCTTGTCGTAGTAGCGGCGTTCCATGACCCGGTTGTCTTCCAGGCGGAAGGACAGCAGCACCGCTTTCTTGAGCCACTGGTGGGTGATCCACTCGCCGCCGGATTTCTCGGCCACCCGCAGCTTGCCGGCGTCGAGCGCGCCGATGACGGCCTTGACCGCGTCGCGCAGCGGCTTGCCCGGCTTCAGCGCCGCGCGGTTCTCCCAGGCCTCTTCGATGATCTTTTTCTGCTTATCCATTCTGTGCGAACCGTTGCAGGCGTTGCGCGGCCTCGACGCATTCCTCGATCGAGGCGACGAGCGCTACGCGGATGTGGTTCCTGCCGGGATTGCCGCCGGCCGCGTCGCGCGCGAGGAAACTGCCGGGCAGCACGAGGACATTATATTCATGGTGCAGTCGGCGGGCGAACTCGGCATCGTCGCCGGGCGTTCTGAGCCACAGGTAGAAGCCACCGTCCGGTTTTTCGGCTTTCAGGATGGGAACAACAGCATCGAATTTCTCCGCATACAAGCGACGGTTCTCGATGACATGCTTCTCGTCGCCCCAGGCGGCAATCGAGGCCTGCTGCACGGCGAGGCTCATCGCCGAGCCGTGGTAGGTGCGGTAGAGCAGGAATTTCCTGATCAGCGCCGGGTCGCCGGCGGCGAAGCCCGAGCGCATACCCGGGCAGTTCGAACGCTTGGAAAGACTGGAGAAGGCGACCACGCGCTCGTAGCTCCTCCCCAGCTTGCGGCAGGCCTCCAGCGAGCCCAAGGGAGGGCGATCGAAATAGATCTCCGAGTAGCACTCGTCCGAGGCGATCGCGAAGCCGTGGCGGTCCGACAGCTCTAGCAGGCGCTTCCAGCCCTCCAACCCGAGAACTTTGCCGGTGGGATTGGCAGGGGAGCAGACATAGAGGAGCTTCACGCCTTCCCAGGACGGGGGCTCGCCATAGACCGGCGTCGCCCCCGCCAGCAGCGCCGCGCCCTCGTAGATTTGATAGAAGGGATTCGGACAGACCACCCGGTCCCCGGGCGCAAGCACCGTCTGCGCGAAGGCGAAGAGCGCCTCGCGCGTGCCGTTCACCGGCAAGACCTCGCCGTCGGCGTTCGGACGGGGGATTCCATAGCGTCGCTCGAGCCATCCGGCGATCGCCTGGCGCAGCTCGGGCGTGCCGGCGGTCGCGGGATAGACCGCGAGCCCGTCGAGGCCGGCGGCCAGGGCTTCCTTCACCAGCACCGGCGTCGGGTGCTTGGGCTCGCCAATCGACAGGTTGATCGGCCTGAGGGCCGGATTCGGCGTGTGCCCGCCGATCAGCGCGCGCAGCTTTTCGAAAGGATAGGGCTGGAGGCGCTCGAGGAGCGGGTTCAAGGCTTCTTGAAACCGCGCTTGACGTGCTCCGCGATCACGCTGGTGTAAATGCCGCCGCGGACATTGAACTTCGCCTCGAGGCGCATGTAACGGGGCCGGGTCGCGCGCACGAGATCGTCCAGGATGCGGTTGGTCACCGCCTCGTGAAAGGCGCCTTCGTCGCGAAACGACCAGACATAGAGCTTGAGCGATTTCAGCTCGACGCACAGCTTGTCGGCAACGTAGTCGAGCACGAGCGTCGCGAAGTCCGGCTGCCCCGTCATCGGACACAGGCAGGTGAACTCCGGAATTTCCATGTGGATGCGGAAGTCGCGCTCGGGAGCAGGGTTGGAAAACGTCTGCAACCGCTTGCTTGGGCGCGAGGGCATCGAGCGCG
>JAXDQC010000220.1:0-19549 GCA_034668045.1 Betaproteobacteria bacterium
GAGTGAGAACCGACGCCATGCGGCCACTGTAACCAAAAACCCAGGACTGGACGGCGCGATAAAGTGACAACGAAATTGCAGCGCACGATCAGTCCGGTCGACGGATCGGTTTACGTCGAGCGAGAGCTCGCAACTGACGCGGCGATCGAGAGCGCGCTCGCGCGCGCGGTCGAAGCCCAGAAAGCATGGAAGCGCGTGCCGGTAGCGGAGCGGGTCGACATCTGCCGGCGCATGGTCGCCTGGTGCGTGGCGCGGGCCGACGAGCTCGGCAGCGAGCTCGCCTGGCAGATGGGCCGGCCGATCGCTTACGGGCCGAACGAACTGAAAAGGGGCTTCCAGGAGCGGGCGCAATACATGGCCTCGATCGCGGAAGAATCGCTGGCCGAAATCGGCATTTCTCCCGGCCGCTTCATCCGCCGCGAGCCGCTCGGCGTGGTGTTCGTGCTCGCGCCCTGGAACTATCCCTGGCTGACGTCGGTGAACGCCATCGTCCCCGCCCTCCTCGCCGGCAACAGCGTGATCCTGAAGATGGCGCAGCAGACGCCGCTCGTCGCCGAGCGCTACGCCGAAGCCTTCGCCGCCGCCGGCCTTCCCGCCGGCGTGTTCCAGTTCCTGCACGTCGGTCATGACCAGGCGGCGCGCATGATCGCCGACCCGCGCATCGCTTTCGTCGCTTTCACGGGCTCGGTCGAAGGCGGCCATGCGGTGCAGCGCGCTGCCGCCGAGCGCTTCATCGCCACCGGCCTCGAGCTCGGCGGCAAGGACCCGGCCTACGTGCGCGCCGACGCGGATCTTTCTTCCGCCATTGAAAATCTGGTGGACGGGTCTTACTTCAATTCCGGCCAATCCTGCTGCGGCGTCGAACGAATTTACGTCGACAAGAAGGTCTTGAAGCCGTTCGTCGATGGTTTTATCGCGCTGGCGAAGCAATACAAGCTCGGCGACCCGCTCGATGCGAAGACGACCCTCGGGCCCATGGTGCGCGCCGGCGCCGCAGACCAGGTGCGCGCACAGATCAAGGCCGCCGTCGGCAAGGGCGCGAAGGCGCTGCTCGATTTCCCCGATCGCGAAGGCACGCCCTATCTGCCACCGCAGGTGCTGGTCGACGTCGACCACGGCATGGACGTGATGAGCGAGGAAACCTTCGGCCCGGTGGTCGGCATCATGGCGGTCGATGGCGACGCCGAGGCCATCCGCCTGATGAACGACAGCCGCTACGGCCTCACCGCCTCGATCTGGACGCGCGATGCCGAAGCGGCGCTGGCGATCGGCAACGAGGTCGAGACGGGAACCTGGTTCATGAACCGCTGCGACTACCTCGATCCGGCGCTCGCCTGGACCGGCGTCAAGGATTCGGGCCGCGGCTGCACGCTTTCACGCCTCGGCCTCGAGGCGTTCACCCGCCCGAAATCCTTTCACTTCAAGAAATGAAGATCGGGCTGCTGGAGTGCGACGACGTCGTCGGCCGCTTTCCGGAGGTCAAGGGCGGCTACCGCGAGATGTTCGCCGCCCTGCTGCCGGGCTTCGACTTCCGCTACTACGAGGCGCATCGCGGGGAGCTTCCCTCCGCTGCCCGGGAGTGCGATGCCTGGCTTTGCACCGGCTCGAAATATTCGGTGTACGACGGCACGCAGTGGATCGCCGATCTGGCCGCGTTCATTCGTTCCCTCGGAGAAATGAAATTCGTCGGCATCTGCTTCGGCCACCAGATGCTCGCGCACGCCATGGGCGGCGAGGTCGCGAAAGCGAAGCAAGGCTGGGGCGTCGGCGTCCTACCGGTCGACGTCCTGCGCAAGGAGCCGTGGATGGATCCGCCGCTCGAGCGCATCCGCATCCAGCACATGCACCAGGATCAGGTCCAGAAGCTGCCTGAGAAAAGCATTCTCCTGGGCAGAAGCCCGCATTGCGACGTCGGCATGTTTCGCATCGGTGAAACGATGCTCGGCATCGAAGGGCATCCGGAGTTCACCGTCGAATACGGCGCCGCGCTGATCCGCGCCCGGCGGGCGCTGATCGGCGAGGACGGGGCGCGCAGGGCGCTCGACAGCCTGAAGGGCAAAGCCGACGGCTCGGTCGTCGGCAGCTGGATCGCCCGTTTCCTGAAATGCTAGCGGGCCTTCTTCGAGTAGACGTTCGGATCCCACTGCGTTTCCCAGCGCAGCAGGCGGTGGTCGGGGCCGAAGGTGACGTGCAGCAGCTTGGCGATATTCGCGTCGCGGTATTTGTAGGTCCAGGAGCTCGTGCCGTTGCCGTACTGCGCCTTGCCGACCAGGAGGGTGTTGACCAGCTTGTCGACCTCGGCTTCGCTCATGCCGGGGACGAGCTTCTCGAAGTCCTGCTCGCTGTAGCTTTCACGCAGCCGCGCGCCGGTGCAGGAGGCGAGCACCAGGCAGAGCAGCAGCGCGAAGCGGTTCATACGTAGCGGACGTCGATGATCTCGTATCTCTTGACACCGCCGGGCGTCTGAACTTCCACCGACTCGCCCGCCTCCTTGCCGATCAGGCCGCGCGCGATCGGCGAGCTGAAGGAGATACGGTTCTGCTTGATGTCGGCTTCGTCCTCGCCGACGATCTGCCAGGTCGCGGCATGGCCGTCGCCATCCTCGACGTCGACCGTGGCGCCGAACACGCAGCGGCCGCCGGAGTCCTGCAGCAGCTTCGGGTCGATGATCTGGGCGTTGCCGAGCTTGCTCTCCAGCTCGGCGATGCGCCCTTCGATGAAGCCGGCGCGCTCGCGCGCGGCGTGGTACTCGGCGTTCTCCGACAGGTCGCCGTGCGCCCGCGCCTCGCCGATCGCCTTCGAGTTCGCCGGCCGCTCGACGGTCTTCAGGCGGTGCAGCTCCTCGCGCAACAGCTCGGCGCCCCGCTTGGTCATCGGCGTCTTCATGACGCCGAGGTGCTCACTGAGGGCTCCGCTTCCGGCCGGCGCAGCCGCGCGTGCAGGTCCTGCAGCCGGTAAGGCTCGAGGCGCGACAGGTGCTTCATGCCGGCGCAGGCCGCCTTGGCGCCGGCGATCGTCGTGTAATAGGTGATGCGGCGCGCGAGCGCGGTGACGCGGATCGAGCGGGAGTCCGACGCCGCGGTGCGCGTCTGGTCGGAAGTGTTGATGATCAGGCTCACGTCGCCATTCTTCATCATATCGACGATGTGCGGCCGGCCCTCGGCGACCTTGTTCACCTGCGTGACCGAGATGCCGTGCGAGTTCAGCACGCCGGCGGTGCCGCGCGTCGCGAGCAGCGTGAAGCCGAGCTCGAGGAGATCGCGCGCCACCTGCACCGCGGCGATCTTGTCCGGATCGCGCACGCTGATGAAGGCGCGGCCGCCCTGCGGCAGCTTCACGCCGGCGGCGATCTGCGACTTGACGAAGGCCTCGCCGAACGAGTCGCCGATGCCCATCACCTCGCCGGTGGACTTCATCTCCGGGCCGAGGATGGTGTCGACGCCCGGGAACTTGGCGAACGGGAAGACCGCCTCTTTCACCGAGAAGTAGCCCGGCGTCACTTCCTCGACGCGCTGCTCCTTCAGGCTCTTCCCTGCCATGCAGCGCGCGGCGATCATCGCCAGCGGCAGGCCGGTGGCCTTGGAAACGAAGGGCACGGTACGCGAGGCGCGCGGGTTCACCTCCAGAACGTACACCGTGTCGCGCTGGATGGCGTATTGCACGTTCATCAGGCCCAGGACCTTCAGCGCCTTGGCGAGCTGCGTGGTCTGGCGGCGCAGCTCGCGCTCGACGTGGCTGGTGAGCGAATACGGCGGCAGCGAGCAGGCCGAATCACCCGAGTGGACGCCCGCCTCCTCGACGTGCTCCATGATGCCGCCGATCAGCACCTGCTTGCCGTCGCAGATGGCGTCGACATCGACCTCGGTGGCGTCGGAGAGGTAGCGGTCGATCAGCACCGGCGAGTCGTTCGAGACCAGCACCGCCTTCTCCGTGTACTGCAGGAGGCTGGTCTTGTCGTGCACGATCTCCATGGCGCGGCCGCCGAGCACGTAGCTCGGCCGCACCACCACCGGGTAGCCGATCTCCTCGGCGAGCTTCACCGCCTCGTCGGCCGAGCGCGCGGTGCGGTTGGGCGGCTGGCGCAGCTTCAGCTTGTCGACCAGCTTCTGGAACCGCTCGCGGTCCTCGGCGATATCGATCGCATCGGCGCTGGTGCCGATGATCGGCACGCCCGCGGCGGCGAGCTCGCGCGCGAGCTTCAGCGGCGTCTGGCCGCCGTACTGCACGATCACGCCCCAGGGCTTCTCGAGATCGACGATCTCGAGCACGTCTTCCAGCGTCACCGGCTCGAAGTACAGGCGGTCCGAGGTGTCGTAGTCGGTCGAGACGGTCTCGGGGTTGCAGTTGACCATGATCGTCTCGAAGCCGTCCTCGCGCAGCGCGAGCGCCGCGTGGACGCAGCAATAGTCGAACTCGATGCCCTGGCCGATGCGGTTCGGCCCGCCGCCGAGCACCATGATCTTTTTCCGGTTGGTTGGCTCCGCCTCGCATTCTTCCTCATAGGTCGAGTACAGGTACGCGGTCTTCGCCGCGAACTCCGCCGCGCAGGTGTCGACCCGCTTGTAGACCGGGCGGATGCCGAGCTTGTGGCGCTTCTCCCGCACTTCCTTCTCGTTCGTGTTGAAGAGGTATGCAAGGCGCCGGTCGGAGAAGCCTTTTCTCTTCAACTCAAACAATTTTTCTTTTGAAATCTCTGCGAGCTTCTGGTCGTCGAGCTCCATCTCCAGCTCGACGATCTCCTTGATCTGGTCGAGGAACCAGGGATCGATGTGCGTCAGGCGATGCACTTCCTCGAGCGTGAAGCCGTTCTCGAACGCGTCGCCGACGTACCAGATGCGCTCCGGGCCGGGCTCGCCGAGCTCCTTTTCCAGCGTCTCGCGGTCGCGCGTGCGCTGGTTGAGGCCGTCGACGCCGATCTCGAGCCCGCGCAAGGCCTTCTGGAACGACTCCTGAAAGGTGCGGCCAATTGCCATCACCTCGCCCACCGACTTCATTTGTGTCGTCAGCCGGTCGTTGGCCTGCGGGAACTTCTCGAAGGCGAAGCGCGGCACCTTGGTGACCACATAGTCGATGGTCGGCTCGAAGGACGCGGGCGTCGCCCCGCCCGTCACCTCGTTGGCGACCTCGTCGAGCGTGTAGCCCACCGCCAGCTTGGCGGCGACCTTGGCGATCGGGAAGCCGGTCGCCTTGGAAGCGAGCGCCGAGGAGCGCGAGACGCGCGGGTTCATCTCGATGACGATCATGCGGCCGTCGTCGGGGTTGATCGCGAACTGCACGTTCGAGCCGCCGGTGTCGACGCCGATCTCGCGCAGCACCGCCACCGAGGCATCGCGCATGATCTGGTATTCCTTGTCGGTCAGGGTCTGCGCCGGCGCGACGGTGATCGAGTCGCCGGTGTGCACGCCCATCGGATCGAGGTTCTCGATCGAGCAGACGATGATGCAGTTGTCCTTCTTGTCCCGCACCACCTCCATCTCGAATTCCTTCCAGCCGAGCACCGACTCCTCGATCAGCAATTCCTTGGTGGGCGACGCCTCGAGGCCGCGCTCGCAGATCGTCACGAACTCCTCGCGGTTGTAGGCGATGCCGCCGCCCGTGCCGCCGAGCGTGAAGGACGGCCGGATCACCGCCGGGAAGCCGAGGGCGGCCTGCACCTGCAGCGCCTCCTCGAGCGAGTGGGCGAGCGACGAGCGCGCCGAGCCGAGGCCGATCTTGGTCATCGCCTTCTTGAACTTCTCGCGGTCCTCCGCCTTGTCGATCGCCTCGCGCGAGGCGCCGATCATCTCGACGCCGAACTTCTCCAGCACGCCCTCGCGCGCCAGATCGAGCGCGCAGTTGAGCGCCGTCTGGCCGCCCATGGTCGGCAGCAGCGCGTCGGGCCGCTCCTTCTCGATGATGCGCGCCACCACCTGCCAGGTGATGGGCTCGACGTAGGTCGCATCGGCCATGGCCGGGTCGGTCATGATCGTCGCCGGGTTCGAGTTCACCAGCACCACGCGGTAGCCCTCGGCGCGCAGCGCCTTGCACGCCTGCGCGCCGGAATAGTCGAACTCGCACGCCTGGCCGATGACGATCGGTCCCGCGCCGATGATCAGGATGCTCTTGAGGTCAGTTCTTTTTGGCACTGTCTTCCATCATCGTGGCGAAGCGATCGAACAGGTAGCCGATGTCGTGCGGCCCGGGGCTCGCTTCCGGATGCCCCTGAAAGCAAAACGCCGGGCGATCCGTGCGCGCCAACCCCTGGAGGGAACCGTCAAAGAGAGAAACGTGCGTCGGCCGCAAGGTCGACGGAATAGAGGCAGGATCGACGGCAAAGCCGTGGTTCTGGCTCGTGATGACCACCTGCCCGGTATCGAGATCCTTCACCGGATGGTTGGCGCCGTGATGGCCGAACTTCATCTTCAGCGTCTTCGCCCCCGAAGCGAGGCCCATGATCTGGTGGCCGAGGCAGATACCGAAGACCGGGATGCGCGTGGCGTCGAGGATTTCGCCGATCGCCTCGATGGCGTAGTCGCAGGGCTCGGGATCGCCCGGGCCATTGGCGAGGAAGACGCCGTCCGGCTTCATCTTCAGCACCTCCTTGGCCGGGGTCTGCGCCGGAACGACGCTGATCCGCGCGTTGCGGTCGGCGAGCATCCTCAGGATGTTGCGCTTGATGCCGTAGTCGTAGGCGACGACGTGGAAGCGCGGGTTCTCGATGCGCCGGTAGCCCTTGCCGAGTTCCCAGCCGCCCTCGTTCCACTCATAAGCCGTCTTGGTCGTGACCACCTTGGCCAGATCCATTCCGGCCAGGCCCGGGAACGCTTTGGCCTTTTTCAACGCCGCCTCGACGTCGACCTCGCCGGCCACCAGGCACCCGCTCTGGGCGCCCTTCTCGCGCAGGATCCGCGTCAGCTTGCGGGTATCGAGGTCCGCGATGCCGACGATTTTTTCTCTTTTGAGGAAATCACTTAGGCCCTCTTTGGCGCGCCAGTTCGAGTGCAGGCGCGGCAAGTCGCGGACCACCAGCCCCTCGGCGTAGACGCGCGACGATTCGTGGTCTTCCTCGTTGATGCCGGTATTGCCGATGTGCGGGTAGGGGAGCGTGACGATCTGCCGGCAGTACGAGGGATCGGTAAGGATCTCCTGGTAGCCGGTCATGGCCGTGTTGAAGACGACCTCGCCCACGGCGGCACCCTTGGCGCCGATGGAGCGGCCGCGAAATGTCGTTCCGTCGGCGAGGACCAGCGCGGCGGTTTCAGAGATCGTCATTTTCGGAGCGGATACGAAAAGCGGGAAAGGCTCTTTGCCTCTCCCGCTTCATTGAAGCCGGAATTATACGCTTGCTGCTATCTCAGGCCAAGCACGTCGAACATGTCATAGAGGCCGGCAGGCCGGCCCCTCAGCCATTTCGCCGCGCGAACCGCGCCGACGGCGTACGTCATGCGGCTCTGCGAGCGCACAGTCACCTCCACGCGCTCGCCCTGGCCGGCGAACATCACCGTGTGCTCGCCGACGATGTCGCCGCCGCGGATGGCGTGGAAGCCGATCTGCTTCACCGGCCGCTCGCCGGTATCGCCCTTCCGGCCATGGGCAAAGTCGTTCTTCTTGAAGACCGAGGCGATGATCTCGCCGATCTTCAGGGCGGTGCCCGAGGGCGCGTCGACCTTGTGGCGATGGTGCGCCTCGACGATCTCGACGTCGTAGCCCTCGCCCAGCGTGCGCGCGGCGGTCTCGGCCAGCTTGAACACCACGTTCACGCCGATGGCGAAGTTCGGCGACAGGACGATCGGCAGGCGTTTTGCAGCTTCCTCGATGGACTTTTTCTGGGAGTCCGAGAAGCCGGTGGTGCCGATGACCATTGCCTTCGCGTGCTTGAGATGCGCGAGCGTGCCTTCCGGCCGGGTAAAGTCGATCAGCACGTCGGCGCGGCCGATGCTCGCCAGGTCGGAGGTCACTTTCAGGCCGCCGATTTCGCTGCCGACGCCGGCGACGTCGAGCAACACTGCGAGGCTGAGCTCGCGATCGGCGCCCACTGCCTCGATCAGCGTGCGGCCCATGCGGCCGCCCGCGCCGGCGATGGCGACTTTCATCGGCCGGCGGCCGAAGTGGGGGCCGGCGCGGCATCGCCATCAACCCGCGCGAGCTTGCCGTCGGCGAAGAACACCGCGAGCCGCCGCTTCTCGCGCTTGCCGTCGCTGGTCTCGCGCGAATAGATGTAGTCCCAGCGCTCGGCGTGGAAGATGTCGACCAGCAGCGGCGTGCCCATGATCTGGCGCACCTGGTCCTTGCTCATGCCCTCTTTCAGCTGCGACACCATCTCTTGGGAGATGAAGTTGCCCTGCTGGACCTCGATCCTGTACGGCGCGATGCCGAGCGCGCGCGGCACGCCGCAACCCGTGAGCAGCGGCACGCAGACGAGGGCGAGGACGGCAGAGGACGCGCGGAGCATGGGCATATAATGACAGGCGATGAGCACGGTGCAAAGCCTGAAGGAGAGCGGACTCAAGGCGACGCTGCCCCGTCGCAAGATCCTCGAGCTCTTCGAGGGCAGCAAAGTCCGCCATCTTTCCGCCGAGGACGTCTACAAGGCGCTCATCGGCGAAGGCATCGATATCGGCCTCGCCACCGTCTACCGCGTGCTGACGCAGTTCGAGCAGGCGGGCCTGCTTTCGCGGCAGAACTTCGAGCACGGCAAGGCCGTCTTCGAGCTGAACCAGGGCGGCCATCATGACCACCTGGTGTGCCTGCAGTGCGGTCGCGTCGAGGAGTTCTACGATCCGGACATCGAGCGGCGCCAGACCGAGGTCGCTCGCCAGCGCGGCTTCCAGTTGCACGGCCACTCGCTCGCGCTGTACGCCGACTGCACCAAGAAAGACTGCCCTTACCGGGGCTAGCCGGTCAGGAACCCCATGAACAAACCACTCTCATTCGCGCTTCTTGCCGGAGGCATCCTGCTCGTCATCTTTGGCGTCAATGCGTCGAATTCACTTGGTTCGGACATTTCTCGTTTCTTCACGGGTTCACCCACCGATAAAGCGATATGGATGATGGTTGGCGGCGTAGTCGCAGCCGTCGTCGGGCTGGCGGGGCTCATGCGCGGATCGAAATAAATTGCAGGAAGGATGGCTGACGAGACTGTCGCGCGCAGGATATTCGCCGTAGCCCAGGTGGTTTTGGGCCTGGTCGTACCAACGCTATTCGCAAGCAGCTTTCTTGCACAATCCTGGTTGCATTCCGCGACGTTCTACCAACTGGCCTATTGGCTTGGACTCCCCGCAGTCTGCTTCATCGTTCTCGCCCTGGCATCGCTGTCTCGTCGAGGCGATCGATTCCGGATATCCCATTCCGGAATGTGGGGCGCGGCAGTAGGCGGTTATCTGGCCTTCGCCGTGCCCGCGGCGGCCTTGTGGCTTACCACAGGGGAGAACTACCGCGGCGGTGGCGCCAATATCGGCGTCGCTCTGCTGGTGTACGCGATGCCGTTGTATCTGCCTGTCGCCATGATTGCAGGTGGCGCTATCGGTGGGAATCTAGGCGGACGGCCAAAACACGCCTGACCGGACCTAGCCCTTCAAAGCTGCCACGACCCGCTCGAACGCCGCGACGGTGTCGAGCATCTGCGCGGGCGTGACCGGGAACGCCCCTCGTCCTTGTGCCGCATCGGCGAAGGCCTCCAGCTCCGCGTACAGCGAATCGGCGGGCGCGAGCTGTCGACGATCCACCGGCCTGCCGCTCAGGCGCAGCACGATCTCGGTTTCCCCCAGCACTTCGGCATTGCCCCGCGTTCCGAACGCGTGCACGCGCCAATAGAACGGCGTCGCACGCACGGTGGCGAGAAAGCCGCTGACGCCCGATTCGAATTCAAGCAACGCCGCCGCGGTGTCGTGCGGCGCGGGCGGCAGCTTGCGCTCGATCAGCTGCGCCTTGACGCGCTTCAACGGGCCGGCGATGCCGACCATCGCGTCGAGCGCGTGCAGCCCGGCCCCGGTCATCCCGCCGCCCGGTGATTCGCTCTCGAGAGTGCGCCAGCCGCCGGTGACGGCGTTCGAATTCTCATTGCTGTTGTGGCCCTCGATATGGAGCAGCGTGCCCAGCTCGCCGCTCTCGACCAGTCTTTTCAGTTCTCGCATCGCCGGCCACCAGCGGCGGTTGTGGCCGACGCCGAGCACCACGCCGGCGCGCTGGCACGCCTGGATCATCTCTGCGGCATCGGCGCGCGTGAGGGCGAGCGGCTTTTCACAGAAGACCTGCTTGCCGGCGGCCGCTGCGGCGAGCACCTGCGGAAGATGCAGCGAGTGCGGCGTGGCGAGCACCGCCGCCGCCACCGCGGGATCGGCGACCGCGTCCTCGAATTTCGCCGCCAGCCTGAGGCCGTGCTTCGCGGCGAACTCGCGCGCGGAATCCAGCTCCGGCTCGACCGCGAGGACGAAGCGGAGCTTCGGCGATTTTCCCTGCACCGACTCGACGAGGCTGCGTCCCCAGCGGCCCAGGCCGACGATCGCGGCGTGAATCACTCCGGCTGGATCCCCGCCTCCCGGACTTCCCGGGTCCACTTGGCGATCTCCTCCTTGATGAAGGCGGCGAACTCGTCGGGCGGCATCGGCGCGGGCTCCAGGCCGAGCCCGGCGAGCCTGTCCTTCACCTCCGGCCGGGCGAGGCTCGCGGACACCACCTCGTGCAGCTTTGCCACGATCGCCTTGGGCGTATTCGCCGGTGCCACGAGCCCATACCAGATGCGCGTTTCGAAGCCCGGGAACGTCTCCGCGATCGCCGGAAGGTTGGGCGCGAGAGGCGTGCGCCGCGGAGAAGTGACCCCGAGCCCCTTCATCTTGCCGCCGTTGATCTGCGGCATCGACACCGCCAGATCGCCGAGCGTGAAATCGACCTGCCCGCCGAGCACGTCGGTAATCGCGAGCGGCACGCCTTTGTAGGGCACGTCGAGCGTCTTGAAGCCCGCCGCGCTGCGCAGCTTGGCGATGGAGACGATCGTTGCCGCCGAACCGTAGCCGGCGGTCAGGCCTCCCGGCTTCGCCTTCGCATGGGCAATGAACTCCTGCAGCGTCGAGGCCGGAAAGTCGCTGCGTACGAGCAGCACCATCGACGTCGTGATCAGCCGCACGATCGGGGCGAAATCCTTGACCGGATCGAACGGCAGGGATTTGAACAGCGCTACGTTCGCCGCATGCGGCGTATTCGTCGTCAGCAGGATCGTATAGCCGTCGGGCGCGGCCCGTGCTACCTCGGCCGTGCCGACATTTGCCAGCGCACCGGAGATGTTGGCGACGACGACCGGCTGGCGGAGCGCCTCCTGCATCTGCTGCGCAACGATCCGGCCGACGCTATCGGGCGAGCTGCCGGGGCCGTACGGAACCACGAGCTTGACCGCGTGATTCGGATAGGTCTGCGCGCAGACGAGGCCCGCCGTGAGCAAGAGCGCCGCGCCAAACAGCCGGTTGCAGGCGGGTATCATGAATTTTCCTCTACAAGGAGAAGCCAGCATGGACACGCAGGAACTCTACCGTCGCGGCGTCGCCGTTCGCAAGGAGATCTTCGGTGCCGAGGCGGTCGAGAAACGCATGGGCGCCCTGGGCGAATTCGGCGCGCCGTTGCAGAACATGATCAACGCCTATGGCTACGGCGATATCTGGTCGCGGCCCGGCCTCGACCGCAAGACGCGCAGCCTGATCGTCATCGGCATGAATGCGGCCATCAACCGCGCCGCCGAGTTCAAGGTCCACGTCAACGGCGCGCTCAACAACGGCTGCACGCCGGAGGAGATCCGCGAAGTCTGCTTGCTGGTGGCGCTGTATGCCGGCATCCCGGCCGCAAACGATGCGCACCGGATTGCGCTCGAGACCTTCAGGGAAAGAGGGATAGAGCCGGCGTGACTCAGCCCGCGTCGAGCAGCTCGCTGGCATGCTTGCGGGCAGTGCTCTCGGCGCCGCCCAGCATCCGCGCCAGCTCAGCGACTCGCGCGGCGCGATCCAGCTTCGCCACTTTCACCTTCACGCCGGAGCGCGTAACCGTCCACTGCTCGGTGCCGCTTGCCGCGACCTGCGGCAGATGGGTGACGCACAGGACCTGACGCTCCTTGCCGAGCTTGCGCAGCGAGCGGCCGATGGTCTCGGCGACCGCGCCGCCGATACCGGAATCGATCTCGTCGAATACCAGCGTGCCGACCGGCGAGGAGCCGGCGGCGACGAGCTGGATGGCAAGACTGATGCGCGAGAGCTCGCCGCCCGAGGCGACCTTGGCGAGCGGCCGCAGCGGCAGGCTGGGATGCGAGGCGACCTCGAAGTCGATGTACTCGCGGCCATGCGCGGAGGGCTCGGTTTCGTTCAGCGCCACCGAGAATCGCCCGCCGGCCATCGCAAGCTGCTGCATGGCGGCGCTCACCGCCTTGGACAGCTTCTGCGCCGCGTCGCAACGCTTGGCCGAAAGTTTCTTCGCCGCTGCGTCGAAGCGGCCGCGCGCGGCCGCGACTTCCTTGCGCAAGGCCTCAGGATCGCCGGAGAGCGCGAGCTCGGAGAGCCGCGCTTCGAGCTCGGCCAGCCGCGCAACCAGCGCTTCGGGCCGCACGCGATGGCGGCGCCCCGCGGCGTGCAGGGCTTCGATGCGAGCCTCGGCTTCACGCAGCGCGGCCGGATCGAGATCGACGCGCTCCGCATAGTGGCGCAGCTCGCGCACTGCCTCGCCGGCCTGCGCCGAGGCGGACTCGAGCATGTCGGTCACCGCCTTGAGGCGACTGTCGTGCTCGGACAGCGCGCGCAGGCGGCTTGCGACCGCTTCGAGCTGGGTCAGCGTTGCGCCATCGGCTTCGGCGAGCGCTTCCAGCGTCGATTGCGCGCCGGCGAGGAGGCTCGAGCCGTGCTGCAGGCGCGTGTGCTCGGCGCTCACCCGCTCCCACTCGCCCTCCTCCAGCTTCAGCGCCTTGAGGTCGCGCACCTTTTCGTCCACCTCGGCGCGCTCCGCCTCGCGGGCCGAGTAATTTTTCTCCGCCTCAGCGATCAGCGTCTCGAGGCGTTTCCAGGTACGGAACGCCTCGCCGGTCTCGCGCACCAGCGCTTCGCTGCCGGCATGCGCGTCGAGAAGGTCGCGCTGCGCCGCGGCGCGCAGCAGGGACTGGTGCTCGTGCTGGCCGTGCAGGTCGACCAGACGTTCGCCGACCTCGCGCAGCTGCGCGAGCGTCGCGGGATGGCCGTTGATGAACGAGCGCGAGCGGCCGGTGCGGTCGATGGTCCTTCTCAGGATAATGGTGCCGGGATCGCCCTGCAGATCGGCCTCGCCGAGCCAGGCGGCAAGCGCCGCGTCGGTGGAATCGAATTCGGCCGAAAGCTCGGCGCGCTCCGCGCCGGCGCGCACGAGATCCCCCTCGGCGCGGCCGCCGACCAGGAGCTCGATCGCGTCGACCAGCATCGACTTGCCGGCGCCGGTCTCGCCCGTCAGCACGCCGAAGCCGGCGCCGAGCTCGAGCGAGGAGCGCTCGACCAGGACGAAATCCTTGACGTCGAGCGCGCGCAGCATGCTCAGCTGCTGCCGCGTTCCTTGTAGCGCGTCTCGCTCCAGCCGAGCTTCTCGCGCAGGGTGGCGAAGTACTGGTAGCCCGGCGGGTGCACGAAGCGCGCGACGTGCGAGGAGCGCTTGAGGACCAGGTGGTCCCCGGGCGCCAGCTCGGCGAGCGCGAAGCCGTCGAAGTAGGTCTGCGCGTCGATGCCCGGCGTGCGCGCGAGCGCGATGTCGATGACGCAGCGGTCGCTGACGCTCACCGGCCGGGCCGAGAGCGTGTGCGGGTTGAGCGGCACCAGCGCGAGCGCCGGCACGGCCGGATGCAGGATGGGCCCCTGCGCAGAGAGCGCGTAGGCGGTCGAGCCGGTCGGCGTGGCGACGATGATGCCGTCGGCGCGCAGCGCGTAGACGAATTCGCCGTCGAGCGAAAGCTCGAACTCGATCAGGCGGCCCTGCGAGCCTTTGCCCACCACCGCCTCGTTGAGCGCGACGGTGCGCAGCATGCTCTTGCCTTCGCGCACGATCTCGGCGTCGAGCAGCGAGCGCTCCTCGACCACGTAGCGGCCCTCGAGAATCGCGCCGATGGCGGAGCTCATGTCGTCGCGGCCGATGTCGGTCATGAAGCCGACGCGTCCCTGGTTGATGCCGACGAGCGGCACGCCTTTCGGAACCAGGTCGCGCGCCGTGGCGAGCATCGTGCCGTCGCCGCCGACCACGATCGCGAGATCGGCGCCGGCGCCGTCCTTCAGCACCTCGCAACCGCGCGCCGAGAGGAACTCGCGGATCTCGCGAAGCGAGGCGTCGACTTCACGGCTGTTCAGCTTGCCGATGAGCGCGACGCGACGGAAGGAGACCATTTCGAGCGAGTGTACAATGATTCGCATGCTCGACAAGAGAGCACAACTGCTGCTCAAGACCTTGATCGAACGCTATATCGAGGAAGGCCAGCCAGTCGGCTCGCGCACGCTTTCGAAGCACTCCGGCCTCGATCTTTCGCCGGCGACGATCCGCAACGTGATGTCCGATCTCGAGGAGGCCGGCTTCATCGCCAGCCCGCACACCTCCGCCGGCCGCATCCCGACGCCCGCGGGCTACCGCTTCTTCGTCGACACGCTGCTGGTCGCCAAGGAAATCTCCTCCGACGCGCGCCTGCAGCTCGAGGACCAGATCCATCCCGACAATCCGCAGCGCCTGGCCCAGTCCGCCTCGCTGCTGCTCTCGCAGCTGACGCAGTTCGCCGGCGTGGTGATGACGCCGCGGCGGCGCGCCGTGACCTTCAAGCACATCGAGTTCCTGCTCCTGTCGGAGAAGCGCGTGTTGCTGATCGTCGTCACGCCCGAAGGCGACGTGCAGAACCGGATCCTCGTCACCGAGCGCGACTACACGCCCTCGGAGCTGGTCGAAGCGGCGAACTACGTCAATCAGAACTACGCCGGGCAAAGCCTGGAGGACGTGCGCACGCGCCTGCAGGGCGAGCTGCGCGAGATTCGCGAGCACATGGTGCAGCTCATGAGCGTCGCGCTCGAGGCGAGCAACCGCGCCCTCTCGGAAGCCAGCGAGCCCTATGTCGTCAGCGGCGAGCGCAACCTCTTCGCCATGCAGGACGTCGGCCGGCTGAAGCAGGTGCTCGAGATGTTCGAGCGCAAGACCTCGCTGGTGCAGATCCTCGACCTCTCGCTGCGCGGCCAGGGCGTGCAGATCTTCATCGGCGGCGAATCGGGCGTCAACGCGCCCGACGACGTCAGCGTCGTCACTTCGCCCTACCGGGTCGACGGCGAAGTGGTCGGCACCGTCGGCGTCATCGGCCCGACGCGCATGGCGTACGACCGGGTGGTGCCGATCGTCGACATCACGGCCCGCCTTCTTTCAAGCGCGCTGTCCAAGCACTGAAGGGCATCCTCCTCGTCAACCTCGGCACGCCCGCGGCGCCCACCGCGCAGGCGGTGCGGACCTATCTCGCCGAGTTCCTCTCCGACCCGAAAGTGATACCGCTGCCGCGATGGCTGTGGCTGCCGGTGCTGCACCTTCTCGTCTTGAGGACCCGCCCCCAGCGTTCGGCGGAGAAATACCGGCTGATCTGGACACCGGAGGGCTCGCCGCTCGCCGTGCATACCGCGCGGCAGGCTAGATTGCTGCACGAGAAAACGGGGCGGCAGGTCGAATACGCGATGCGCTATGGGGGGCCGTCCGTCATTTCAATTCTCAAAAAATTCGCTGAACCGCCGATCGTCGTGCCCCTCTACCCGCAGTACTCGGAAAGCGCGACCGGCAGCGTGCTCGCCATGGTCGAAGGCAAGCCGGCGATCCGCGACTTCCACGATCATCCGGCGTACATCGAAGCGCTCGCCGCCCTGGTGCGCCGGCATCGGCGCAGCCCGATGCTCGTCATGAGCTTCCATGGCCTGCCGAAGCGCGGCGGCGAGGAATACGAGGCGCAGTGCCGGAAGACCGGGCTGTTGCTTTCACGCGCGCTGAATCTGCGCGAAGGCGAATGGATGGTCACCTTCCAGTCGCGCTTCGGGGCGGCCGAGTGGCTGCAACCCTATACGCAGCCGACGCTTGAAGACCTGGCCCGCAAGGGCATCAAGGAAGTCGACGTCTTCTGCCCGGGCTTCGTCGCCGACTGCCTGGAGACGCTCGAGGAAATCGCCATCACCGCTCGCGACGCCTTCCTCGCCACCGGCGGCGCGGAGCTGCGGATGATCCCCTGCCTGAACGAGGAGCCCGAGTGGATTGCCGCTCTGGCCGGGATTGCATCCGGATCGACCGCTCGCCCGTATTCCCCTCATGCTCGATGACCGGGTAATCAAAGCACTGCTGCTGCGCGCGGCGGCGCGGGACGAAGGTTCCGCGGAAGCTTTCCGCCGGCTCTACGAGCTGAGCGCGCCGCTGCTGCTCGGTGTCGCGCAGCGCGTGCTGGCGCGGCGCGAGCTGGCCGAGGAAGTCCTGCACGACGCCTTCGCCAGGATCTGGCACGCGGCTGCGAGCTTCGACCCGCTTGCCGCCCCGCCGGTGGCCTGGATGACGGCCATCGTCCGTAACCGCGCCATCGACGTGCGCTCCAGCCACGATGTCTCGCGTGTCGACTCCTATCACGCCACGCTCGACGAGGATCCGGAAGGCAGCCTCGATCGCCTCTTCGACTGGAACCCGGCCGCCGACGACGGCGAGGACCGCCGGCGCACCGCCCAATGGCTGCGCGAGTGCCTGGCGCGCCTCGGCGCGCCGGAACGGCAATCGCTCGTGCTCGCCTACGAGCACGGGCTGTCGCACAGCGAGCTCGCCCAGCACCTGAAAAAGCCGCTCGGCACGGTGAAGGCCTGGGTGCGGCGAGGCATGGCGAGCCTGCGCGGCTGCGTCGAGGCGCGCATGGACGGAGCGGCGCCGTGAGGCTCGCCGGCCAGCCGAGCCTCGATGCGCTGTGCGGCGAATACGTCGTCGGCACCCTGCGCGGCGCCGCGCGCCGACGCTTCGAGCGGGCATTGCACGACGAGCCTCTGGTGGCGCAGCGCCTGCGGCACTGGCAGAACAACTTCATGCCGAGGTACGCCCCGATGATCGAAACCCGACCTTCGCCGCGCGTGTGGAAACGACTGGAGAAAACGCTCGGTCTCGCGCGCCCACCATGGTTCCGGCGCGGCAGCTGGGCCATCGCCGCGACGGCGGTCCTGGTCATCGTCATCGGCCTGCAGCTCGCAAGGCAGGAGCCGGATGCCGTATTGATCGCCGAGCTCTCCGGGCAGGCGGCCACGGTCTCGGCGCATCTCTCGCGCGATGGCCGCACGCTCGTCCTGCATTCCGACCGGCCGGTGATCGCCGGTCCGTCGCAAAGCTACGAGCTGTGGCTACTCACGCCGGAAGGCGATGTGCTGTCGCTCGCGGTCCTCGGCAGCCTGGACACTCGCTTCGAATTGCCGGAGCGCCATCGCAGCAGATTGCGCGGCCAGCTTGCGGTGAGCATCGAGCCGGCGGGCGGCGCGCCGGGAGGCAAGCCGACCGGACCGGTGATCCTCGTCGGTGCGATCAAAGTCTAGCGGCCGAACAGACCTCTCAGCTTGTCGGCGGTAGAGCCGCCCTGCCCGGACTTGTCGTCCTTGCCGACGCCCAGCCGCTCCTCGAGCTTCTCGCGCAGCTTCTCGCCGGCCTTCGACTTGGCGAGGTCGGTCGCGACCGCGCCGTAGTTGACGTCGTACTTCAGATTGTCGAACGAGCCGCTCAGGCGCACCGGCACGGTGAGGCCGGAAAGCTGATCCACCTCGGCGCCGCCCTGCCCCTTGGCGGTGGCGACCACCGCCGCTTTGGTGACGTAGTCGAGCGAGGAATTGCCGATGTCGATGTCGCCGCGCCCGGAGATGCGGAAAATCGGCGCCTTGACGTCGAGATCCTCGTTGTGCGCGACCCCGTTCTTGATGTTGAAGCTCGCCGTCAGCGCGCTGAAGTCGGTCCTCTCGGTGGTGGCCGCGGCCTGCGCCTGCTGCTGCCCGAGCGCCGAGCGCGCCTTGCGCAGGATCGCGGCGATGTCGATGCCCTTGATCGCGCCGTCGCGCAGGTCGACCTTTGCCGTGCCGCCCAGGGAACGCTTCATCGCGTTGACGCTCTTGCCCGCCGCATTGACGTCGAGAGCGAGGTTGCCCTTGCCCTCGAGCTTGTCCTGTTGCGCCGCGTCGCGCAGCAGCGGGCCGATGGAGATGCCGTTCAACGCGTCCTTCAGCGCAACGCGGCCGTCCGCCTGAAGGCCGAGCGTTCCCGAAAGCGTCCCCTCGTAGAGATTCGCCGAGTGCGGCGCCTCCAGCTTGCCGCCCACGGCCTTCACTTCGGTCTTGACGTTCGCGAGCTTGAGGCCGCGCACCTGCAGCGCGCCGATCTGCAATTTTCCCTCGGCCACGAGGTCCTTCAGGGCCGAGAGATCCACCGGCGTGTCCACCGCGGGTTTCGCCGCCGGCGCGGGCTGTGAGGGAGCGCCCGATGCGGCCGGCTTCTGCTCCGGGGGCATGTACGCGTCCACGTTCAGCTTGTCGACATTCAGGTCGAAAACGTAGGCAGGAGGCGAGAGCTTGGTGAGCGCCAGCCGCCCCTTGACGTTCGTTTCCTCCTTGCCGGTCAGCTTGAGATTGAAGTTGTCGAGAGCCAGCGATTGGCCAGGCAAGTCGAGCTTGTAGTCCGAGCCGAGATCGACTTTCACGTCGAGATCGGGCGCTTTGACGGCGGCGTGCAGCTGCAGCTTGCCGTCGGCGCGCTCGGCGATCCTGCCAGTGCTGATCTTGACGTCGCCGAGCGAGTATTCCTTCCCGGCGGCCAGATCGCGGTAGGCGATGGACGACTTGTCGATGTCGATGCCGGCGAGGTCGATGGCCACCGGCGCCGCTTCGCCACTCTTCTCCGCGGGCTTCTTTTCCTCCTTGCCCGACGCCTTGCCAGGCTCGGCGTTCGCCTCCAGCAGGTCGCTGAAATTGAAACGGCCATCCTTTTGCTTGACGATGTTGGCCTTGAACCCCGAGATGCGAATGCGATCCACCACGACCTGGCCGTGCAATAGCGGTAGCAGGGCGACCGAAGCGTGGGCAGAATCGAGGGTGACGAACTGCTGCTCGCTGCCGCGCTCGGAGAACGTGATGCCCGCCACCTTGGCGCCGAGGCTCGGCCAGATCGCCGCTTCGAGCGGGCCCTGGAGCTTCAGGGTCCGGCCAGTTTTCTCCTGCACTAGCCGCTCGATCTGCGGCTTGTAGCGGTTGGCGTCGAAGGTCAGGGCGAAAATCGCCGCCGCGACGATGACAAGCAATACCAGCCCGCCTATGCCGAACAGGCTGTATTTCAAAGGTTTATTCATTCAAATTCAGTGTGTTGTAATGCTTGAAAAATAGGGTCTCATCCCCAATTCGACAAGATGCAGGAAGATTCCGTTCAGCCCGAGAAACCGGTGGAAGAGCAGCTCCTCGAAGCGCAGGCGAAAATCGAGGAGCAGCGGGACGCCATGCTGCGCGCCATCGCCAACGCCGACAACGCCCGCAAGCGTTTCCAGGCGGAGGCGGCTGCAAGCCAGAAGTATGCCGTCGAGCGCTTC
>JAXDQC010000221.1:0-22277 GCA_034668045.1 Betaproteobacteria bacterium
TCCTTTCGGTCGCGGTCTACAACCACTACAAGCGGCTCAAACACCTCTCCAAGAACGACGAGGTCGAGCTCGCCAAGTCGAACATCCTGCTGATCGGGCCGACCGGCTCGGGCAAGACGCTGCTCGCCCAGACCCTGGCCCGGCTGCTGAACGTTCCTTTCGTCATCGCCGACGCGACCACGCTGACCGAGGCGGGCTACGTCGGCGAGGACGTCGAGAACATCATCCAGAAGCTGCTGCAGAACTGCGACTACGACGTCGACAAGGCGAAGCGCGGCATCGTCTATATCGACGAGATCGACAAGATCTCGCGCAAATCCGACAACCCGTCGATCACGCGCGACGTGTCGGGCGAGGGCGTGCAGCAGGCGCTGCTGAAGCTGGTCGAAGGCACCGTCGCCTCGGTGCCGCCGCAGGGCGGCCGCAAGCACCCGAACCAGGACTTCGTCCAGGTCGACACCACCAACATCCTGTTCGTCTGCGGCGGCGCCTTCGACGGCCTGGAGAAGATCGTCCGCAACCGCACCGAGAAGACCGGCATCGGCTTCGGCGCCGAGGTGAAGAGCCCGGCGAACTCGAAGGCGACCTACGACCTGCTGAAGAACGTCGAGCCCGAGGACCTGATCAAGTACGGCCTGATCCCGGAGTTCGTGGGACGCCTCCCCGTGCTGGCGACGCTGGAAGAGCTCGACGAGCACGCCCTGATCCAGATCCTCACCGAGCCGAAGAACGCCCTCATCAAGCAATACCAGCGCCTGTTCCACATGGAAGGCGTGGAGCTCGAAGTCCGCACGCCGGCGCTCGGCGCGGTCGCCAAGCGCGCGCTCGCGCGCAAGACCGGCGCGCGCGGCCTGCGCTCGATCCTCGAGCACATCCTGCTCGACACGATGTACGAGCTGCCGACGCTCGACAACGTGAGCAAGGTCGTCGTCGACGAAGCGATGGTGAGCGCCGACGGCAAGCCGCTGTTGATCTACTCCGAAAGCCAGAAAGTTGCCGGCGGCAGCTCCGGCTAGAAGTTCCCGCAGGACCCCTGCATTTCGCTACGGTTTCCGCGTTGCAGCGTAAGAGTGATGCGTGTAGGCTTTGTTCATTGATTTCTAGGCGAATCTAAATGTCCGAGCCCGTCCCACCTTCCACTGACCCCGTCCAGTACCCGCTTCTGCCGCTGCGCGACGTGGTGGTGTTCCCCCACATGGTGATTCCGCTGTTCGTGGGGAGACCGAAGTCCATCAAGGCGATGGAGACGGCGATGGAGGCCGGCAAGTCGATCCTGCTGGTGGCGCAGAAAGCGGCCGCCAAGGATGACCCCGGCCCGCAGGACATGTACGCGATCGGCTGCGTCTCCAACATTCTGCAGATGCTGAAGCTGCCCGACGGCACGGTGAAGGTGCTGGTCGAGGGCGGCACGCGCGCCCACATCCGCGACGTGGTCGACGTGCGCACGCACTGGGTCGCCGAAGCCGTGCCGGTGCCGCTCGAGGGCGCGCCCGCGCCCGAAGTCGAGGCGATGCGCCGCGCGCTGCTTTCGGCGTTCGACCAGTATGTCAAGCTGAACAAGAAGATCCCGCCGGAGATTCTCACTTCGCTCTCGGGCATCGACGAGGCCGGCCGCCTTGCCGATACCGTCGCTGCGCACCTGCCGCTCAAGCTCGAGCAGAAGCAGCAAGTGCTGGAGATGTTCGACGTCAAGGCGCGCCTCGAGCACCTGCTGTCGCAACTCGAGACCGAGATCGACATCCTGCAGGTCGAGAAGCGCATCCGCGGCCGCGTCAAGCGGCAGATGGAGAAGAGCCAGCGCGAGTACTACCTCAACGAGCAGGTGAAGGCGATCCAGAAGGAGCTCGGCGAGGGCGAGGAGGGCGCGGACCTCGAGGAGATGGAGAAGAAGATCCGCAAGGCGCACATGCACAAGGATGCGCGCAAGAAGGCGGAGTCCGAGCTGAAGAAGCTCAAGCTCATGTCGCCCATGTCGGCCGAGGCCACCGTGGTGCGCAACTACATCGAGACCCTGGTCAACCTGCCGTGGCGCAAGAAGTCGAAGATCTCCAAGGACATCGGCCAGGCGCAGGAGATCCTCGACAAGGACCACTACGGCCTGGAGAAGGTCAAGGAGCGCATCGTCGAGTACCTGGCGGTGCAGACGCGCGTCGACAAGATGAAGGCGCCGATCCTCTGCCTGGTCGGCGCTCCCGGGGTCGGCAAGACGTCGCTCGGCCAGTCGATCGCGCGCGCGACCAACCGCAAGTTCGTGCGCATGTCGCTCGGCGGCGTGCGCGACGAGGCGGAGATCCGCGGCCACCGCCGGACCTACATCGGCTCGATGCCGGGCAAGATCCTGCAGAACATGTCGAAGGTGCAGGTGAAAAACCCGCTCTTCCTGCTCGACGAGGTCGACAAGATGGGCGCCGACTGGCGCGGCGATCCTTCGAGCGCGCTGCTCGAGGTGCTCGACCCGGAGCAGAACAACACCTTCACCGACCACTACATCGAGGTGGAGTACGACCTTTCGGAAGTGATGTTCGTCGCCACCGCGAACACCCTCAACATTCCGCCGCCGCTCCTCGACCGCATGGAGGTCATCCGCCTCTCCGGCTACACCGAGGACGAGAAGGTCAACATCGCCATCCGCTACCTGCTGCCCAAGCAGCTGAAGGCGACCGGCTTGCAGGAGAGCGAGCTTTCGGTCTCAGAGGCCGCGATTCGCGACATCGTGCGCTATTTCACGCGCGAGGCCGGCGTGCGTGCCCTCGAACGCGAAGTGTCGAAGATTTGTCGCAAAGCGGTGAAGCAGCTTCTCACCGACAAGAAGACCGACGGCGAGAAGGCGGCCAAGCCGCATCGCATCAACGTCACGCCGAAGAACCTCGACAAGTTCCTCGGCGTGCGGCGCTACACCTTCGGCATGGCCGAGAAGCAGAACCAGATCGGCCAGGTTACCGGCCTCGCCTGGACCGAGGTCGGCGGCGAGCTGCTGACGATCGAGGCGGTCACCATGCCCGGCAAGGGCAAGACGACGACGACCGGCAAGCTGGGCGACGTGATGCAGGAGTCGATCCAGGCGGCGCTGTCGGTGGTGCGCACGCGCTCGCGCAAGCTCGGCGTGAAAGAGGACTTCTACCAGAAGAACGACATCCATATTCACCTGCCCGAGGGCGCGACGCCGAAGGACGGCCCGAGCGCCGGCATCGGCATCGCCACCGCGATGGTGTCGGTGCTCTCCGGCATCCCGGTGCGCGCTGACGTCGCCATGACCGGCGAGATCACGCTGCGCGGCGAGGTGCTGCAGATCGGCGGCCTGAAGGAGAAGCTGCTGGCGGCGCACCGCGGCGGCATCAAGACCGTGATGATCCCGGAAGAGAACGTCAAGGACCTGGTGGAGATCCCGGACAACATCAAGAACAAGCTCGAGATCGTGCCGGTGAAGTGGATCGACAAGGTGCTCGAGATCGCGCTCGAGCGGCAGCCCCAGCCGCTGCCCGAGCCCGACGACGCGGCGCCGATCCCGCCCAAGCCCGACGACCAGACAGGCGCGGTCACCACCACGCACTAGGTGAACAAGGCCGATCTCATCGACCAGATCGCGCAGGCGGCGGAGATTTCCAAGTCCGCCGCCGAGCGCGCGGTCGACGCCATGATCGGCGCGGTGAAGTCGACCCTGCGCAAGGACGAGATCGTCACCCTGGTCGGCTTCGGCACCTTCTACGCCGGCAAGCGCGCTGCGCGCACCGGCCGCAACCCGCGCACCGGCGAAGCGCTCGACATCAAAGCCGCGCGCATGCCGAAGTTTCGCGCTGGTAAGGCCCTCAAGGACGCGATAAACTAGCGCCCCTCGTTTTCGAGGGCGGCATTCGTGTCGCGGGGTGCTTAGCTCAGCTGGTAGAGCGTCGCTCTTACACGGCGAATGTCGGCGGTTCGATCCCGTCAGCACCCACCAGAAGCATCCAGAAGGAGCGGTAGTTCAGTTGGTTAGAATACCGGCCTGTCACGCCGGGGGTCGCGGGTTCGAGTCCCGTCCGCTCCGCCAACTCCACTCAGTAACTAACGCGCGGCCATCGCCGCGATGCGCTTTTGCAGCGCGGGTTTCTGTCCGCCGAGGGCGATGATGTCGCGCAGGGCCTGATCGAGCGGCTCGAACTGCAGCGTCTCGCCGCGGGTCTTGTTGAAGAAACGCCCGGTCGCGAAGTCCACTTCCAGCTCGTCGCCCGTCTCGCAGTGCTTGCCGACGTCGGGGCAGGAAGGAAGGATGGGCAGGCCGGCATTGACCGAGTTGCGCAGGCTGCCGCGTGGAATCGATTCCACCACCAGTCCCATCTTCAGCCCGGCGATGCCGAGCAGGCCCTGGATGTGCGGGTTGCCCTGCGCGAAGCGCTTGCCGCCGACCATGATGTCGCCGGGCTTCGCTTTGCCGGCGAAGGTCGGGTCGATGCCTTTCATGGTGTTCGGCGAGAGGATCTCGATGCGCGTCTCGCGCTGGATGGCGAATTCGAGCGGCATCAGGTCGCCGTCGACGCCGATGTCGTCGCCGAATTTCCAGCAGCGGCCGAGATAGATGAAGTTCACAGGAAGTCCCTCGGATCGACGATCTTGCCGGCGACGGCGGAAGCCGCGACGGTGAACGGGCTGCCAAGGTAGATCTCGGCCTCGCGCGTGCCGAGGCGGCCGTAGTCGTTGCGCGTGCCGGTGTTGATCGATACTTCGCCCTTCGCCAGCGGCAGCGTTCGCCCGCCGGCGCAAGGTCCGCAGCCCGGCGTAGTGATCATCGCTCCAGCGTCGGTGAAGATGGCGAGCAGCCCTTCGGCGGCCGCCTGGGCCTGGATCAGCTGCGTGCCCGGCGTGATGACCATGCGCACCGCGGGCGAGATCTTCCTGCCCTTCAGCACGCGCGCCGCGTCGCGCAGGTCGGTGATCGACGAATTGGCGCACGAGCCGATGAAGGCGTGGTCGACTTTCTTGCCGGCAACCTTGGACACCGGGACGACGTTGGCCGGAGTAGGGGGCGCGGCAACCTGCGGCTCGAGGATGCCGAGGTCGTAGTCGAAGGTGGCCTTGAACTTGGCGCCGGGATCGCTCTTCACTTCCTCGTAGGGCGGCGGCACGCGGCCCTTCAGGTACTCGAACGTGACCGCGTCTGTCTCGAAGATCGTCGATTTGACGCCGATCTCGATCGGGCGGTTGCAGAGGGTGATGCGGCCGTCGATGGCGATGGAGCCGAGCGCGGGGCCGCCGAACTCCATCACCGTGTAGTCGGCCATGTCGGCGCCGACGTCGGCGATCATGCGGTCGGCGATGTCGCGCGTGGTGATGCCGGGACGGATCTTGCCGGTGAGGTTGATGCGGACCGTCTCCGGCACCTTCAGCCACACCGAGCCGCACGCCAGCACGTCGGTGATCTCGACGACCAGCGGGATGGCGAGGCAGCCGAGCGCGCCGTAGTTGTTGGCGTGCACGTCGTAGGCGAGGACGAACATGCCGGGCTTGATGTAGCCGAGCTCCATCGGGAAGACGTGGCCGTGGCCGCCGCGCCCGGTGTCGTAGAAGTGCTTGACGCCGTATTTCGCCACGATCTGGCGCACCTGCCGCTGGCGCTCGGCGGCCAGCACGCTGACCGCGACCGGCTCGTGGTCGGTGGAGATCAGGAGCTTTTCCGGCGCATACAACCGCTTGACGCCGACGTCCTGCAGCGCCTTGTCGAAGTTGACCACGTACCAGTCGTGCACCGTGACCAGGTCGGGCTCGGGGTAGATGATCTCGCCCTGGTGCACCGGGCGGCCCATCGCCCGCGAGAGGATTTTTTCGGTCGCGGTCTGCGGCATGGCCTTTATCCGTCCATTGATTCGAGGTGGAACATCTTGATCAGCGACGCGCCGCCGCGGACTTCGCGCTCGCGCTTGCGCTCGACTTCCTTCTGCGCCAGCGCCTTCTTGGCAACCTCGGCGATCCGCCGCTTGGCGACCACCACGACGCCGTCGGCGTCGCCGATGACGAGATCGCCGGGAGAGACGACGGTACCGCCGACCGAGACCGGCACCTGCAGCCAGCCGGGGTGGTTCCGGAGCGTGCCGCGGACCGAGGCGCCGAGGGCGTAGACGGGGAATTTCATGGCACGGATCTCGTCCAGGTCCCGGCAGGCGGCATTGACCACGGCGCCGGCGAGGCCGCGGGTCTTGGCGGTCAGGCTGGAAGTGCCGCCCAGCGCCGTGACCCGCTCGCTGCCGCCGGCGTCGATCACCAGCACGTCGCCGCGCTTCGCCTTGTCGACGGCGCGCAGCACGGCCGCGAAATCCCCGGGCAGGCAGCGGACGGTGAACGCCGGGCCGAACAGCCGCGTGCCCGGCACCATCTGCCGCAGCGAGGGCGCCATGTCGCCGTGCTTGCCGCTCGCTTCGTAAACCGTCGCGGCGTTGAGGCGGGAGAGCGCTTTCAGGGCTTGGGCGTTCGTCATCAGCGGACCCGATTTATGCGAATGTACGTACAATACACCGGAAATGCCCCCGTCCCCTGTCCCGGCGGCACAGACTCGCTACGCGCGCGTGGCGCAGGCGCTGATTGCCGACATCGCCGGCGGGCGTTACCGGGTCGGCGCGCGCATGCCGACCGAGGCCGAGCTGGAGGCGCGCTTCGGCGTCAGCCGCCACACGGTCCGCGCCGCGATCCGTTACCTGCGCGACCGCGGCCTGGTGACCGCCCGCGCCGGCATCGGCACCACCGTGCTGGCGAAGAGCGTGCCGGACAAGGCGGTGCTGTCCATGAACTCCGTCGCCGAGCTGCTGCGGTTCACGCGCGACACGCGACTGCAGCTCGTCGGCGAGGACACTGTCCCTGCCGACGCGGCGCTCGCCGCGATGCTCGGCTGCAAGCCGGGAGAGGCGTGGCCGCGCTTCGAGTTCGTGCGCATCGTGCCGCGCATGCGCGAGGGCATCGGCGCCATCTCCACCTGGGTACGCCCCGAGTTCGCCGCCATCGCCGACGAGGTGCGCGACTCGCCGCACACGGTGATCTCGCTGCTCGAGCGTCGCTTCGGCGTCGAGTTCGGCGAGCTGCAGCAGGACATCTCGCCCGCGCTGATGCCGGCGGACCTCGCGCGCCGCCTCAAGGTCCGGCCGCGCACGCCCGCGCTGAGGATCCTGCGCCATTACTGCGATCGGAACGGCGGCATCCTCCAGGTGAGCCTCGGCCACTATCCCGGCGGCCGCTTCAGCTACAACACGCGCATGCGCGTTGCCAGCCGGTGAATGCCGCCGAAATCCGCCGCGCCGGCGCGCTGATCCCCTGCACGAACGCGATGATCGAGATCGAGTTCAACCGAGTGCTGCCGAAGAGCTACCAGTTGCATGTCGGCCGCCTGCGGATGGGGCCGATCAACCGGACCGGCTGGCAGATGCAGGACGCGGATATCGATTACCAGGCGAGCCTGCTCGGTACGGTCCAGGTGCGTTTCGTGGTCCTCGCCCAGACCAACGCCAGCTTCTTCGCTCCCGGCTACGACGCAGCGGTCACGCGCAGGATCGAGCAGCATGCCAATGCGCCGGCGGCGACCTGCGGGCAGCTCACCGCGCTCGCGGTCAAGGCGCTGGGTGCGCGCCGGATCGCTTTCATTTCTCCCTACAGCGACGAGCTGAACGAGCTCGGCCGGCGCTACTACGAGTCGGAGCACGCGCTGCAGGTGCTGGCGGTGGAGACCTATGGCCAGCCCGGTACGTCGAGCGCGGTGAACGCAATCCGCCCCGAGGCCGCGACGGCGGCGCTGGAGCGAGCCGACCGGGCGCAGGTCGACGCGTTCGTCGTTGCCGGCGGCGCGCTGCCGACCCTGCACATGATCGACGGCTGGGAGAAGCGGCTCGGCAAGCCGGTCGTGACGACCAACCAGGTGGCGATGTGGGCCATCTTCGGCGCCCTCGGCGGCGGCGAAACGCTGCCCGGCTACGGGCGGCTTCTGAGCGAAAGGAGAAACTGATGCGGAGGATGCTGCTCCTCGCCTGCGCGCTCGCGCTGCCGCTGCAGGGACAAGCGCAGGTGTTCCCCGCCAAGCCGATCCGCATCGTCCTCGGCTATTCCACCGGCGGGACGGCCGACAACCTGGGCCGGGTGGTCGCCGAGCGTCTCTCGGCGCGGCTGGGCCAGGGCGTGGTGATCGACAACCGGCCCGGGGCGAGCGGCAACATCGCCGCGCTCGCCGTCGCCAAAGCCATCCCGGACGGCTACACGCTGCTCTTCGGCAACACCGCCGAGATGGCGATCAACAAGCACATCATGAAGGACATGGCGTTCAATCCGGACGCCGACTTCGCGCCAATTGCGCTGATCCACAACGTTCCGCTCGGGCTGATCGTGTCGGCGAAGTCGCCGCACGGTTCGCTGAAGGATCTGCTGGGCAGTGCGCGCGCCGCCCCCGGCCAGCTGAGCTTCGCCAACTCCGGCAACGGCAGCCCGGCGCACCTGGCGAGCGAGATGCTCATGTCGCGCGCGGGTGTGAAGATGATCCAGATCCCGTACAAGGGCGCCGCGCCGGCGATGCTCGACCTGATCGGCGGTCGCGTGGACGCCTACTTCCTCGGCATCCCTGCCGTCATGCCGCACGTGAAGGGCGGCAACGTGCGCATGATCGCCGTGTCGACCGTGCGCCGCGCCGCCGTGTCGCCCGAGGTGCCGACGGTGGCCGAGCTGGGCATCGCCGGCTTCGATTTCAGCCTCTGGGGCGGCATCCTGGCGCCGGCCACGACGCCGAAGGAGATCGTCAATCGCCTGAACAGCGAGATTCTGCAGGTGCTGACCCAGCCCGAGATGAAGGCGCAGCTCGCGCGCGAGGGGTCGGAGGTGGTCGAGACGACACCCGAGTCCTTCGCGCGCTTCGTGCAGGGCGAGAGCCGGAAATACGCCGAGCTCTTGCGCGACATCAACTACAAAGCCGAATAGGGAGAGACCATGATGACGTCGATACGAGCCTCGTTTGCCGCACTATTCCTGCTCGCCGTGGCGGGCGCCGCCTTCGCGCAGGCCTATCCGTCGAGGCTGGTGAAGATCGTCGTGCCGACGGCGCCCGGCAACGCGGCCGACATCACGACACGCCTGGTCACCGAGCGGCTGATCAAGCGCTTCGGCCAGCCGTTCATCGTCGAGAACCGGCCCGGCGGCGCGGCCACCGGCTCGCTCGCCGCCGCGGCGGTGGCGAAGTCGCCGGCCGACGGCTACACGCTGCTCATGACCTCGACCTCCTTCACCATCAACACGGCGATGTTCGCGCAGCTGCCTTACGACGTCGAGAAGGACTTCGAGGCGGTGGCGCTGACCGGCGAGGTGGGCATGGTGCTGATCACGTCGCCGGAGTCGCCGGTGAAGAGCGTGCAGGAGCTGGTCGACCTGGTGCGCAAGAATCCCGGCAAGTACAACTACGCCATGGTCGGCCGCGGCTCGATCCAGCACCTGACCATGGAGCTCTTCCTCTCGGCAATCGGCGGCGAGATGCAGGCGATTCCCTACAAGGGCAGCGCGCCGGCGATGGTCGATGTCATGTCGGGCACGGTGCCGTTCATGTTCGACGCGCTCAGCTCCGCGACGCCCTACGTCGCCTCGGGCCGTGTCAGAGGCCTCGCGGTCGGCATGCAAAAGCGTGCCGCCGCGTTGCCGAACGTGCCGGCGGTGCCCGAGTCGGGGGTGCCGGCATTGAAGAATTTCGAAGTCATCGGCTGGGTAGGGCTGTTCGCGCCGAAGGGGACGCCCAAGCCGATCGTCGACGCGCTGAACGAGAGCGTGATGCAGATCGTCAATGAGAAAGAGATCAAGGACAAGCTCGCCATCCAGGGCCTCGAGATCCCGGCGCCGCATCCCGCCGAGAAGTTCAGGGATTTCCTGCGCGACCAGATCACGAAATGGGACGCCGCGGCGCGCGCCGCCAAGATACCGCGCGAGTAGGGGGCGGGCTGCTAAAATCGCCGTCCCGGCATGTTCGAGCTCGTCCACAAGCACAAGCGCATCGTCCAGGTAGTGCTGGCGCTGATGACCATTCCCTTCGCCATCTGGGGCATCGAGTCGTACACGCGCACCGGCAGCGGGCGCGACTCGGTGGCGAAGGTCAACGGCTTCGAGATCACCCGGCGCGAGCTCGACGAAACGATGGCCGAGCAGCTCGAGCAGGTGCGGCGGGCGTTCGGCAGCCAGATCGATCCCGCATCGCTCGATACCCCCGAGGCGCGGCGCGCCCTGCTCGAAGGGCTGATCTCCCAGCGCCTGGTCATGAGCGAGGCCGCGAAGCGGCACCTCTTCATGAGCAAGGCGGCGGTGATCGACGCGATCTCGCAAGCGCCTGAATTCCAGGAGAACGGGCAGTTTTCCACCGCCCGCTACTCCGCTTATCTCGCCAGCCGCAACACCACCGACCAGCGCTACGTCGCGGACCTGCAGACCCAGCTTCCGCTCGCGCGCCTCGTCAACACCGTCTCCGATGCGGCGATCACGCCGCGGACGGTGTCGAACCGCCTGGCGGCGCTCGAAGGACAGAAGCGCGAAGTCTCGGAAGTCCGCATCTTCGGCCAGCAGTACCTGGCGCAGACCAGCGTCGACGAAGGGCAGATCAAGGCGTACTACGACGCCAATCCGGCCGAGTTCCGCTCGCCCGAGCGGGTGCGAGCCGAGTACGTGATGCTCTCGGCCGATGCGCTGGCGAAGCAGGACCCGGTGACCGAGGCGGAAGTGAAGGCCGCCTACGAGCAGCGCATCAACCAGTACAGCGTCGCCGAGATCCGCAGCGTCAGCCATATCCTCGTCAAGACGAAAGAGGAGGCGGAGAAGCTGCTCGCCGAGGTCCGCAAGACGCCGGCGCGCTTCGGCGAGCTGGCGAAGAAGAATTCGCTCGACACCGGCTCGGCGGAGCGGGGCGGCGACCTGGGTGTGGTCGCGAAGGAATCGCTCGACCCGAAGCTGGCCGAGACGGTGTTCGCCATGAAGCAGGGCGAGATGCGCGTCGGCGAGAGCAAGTTCGGTTTCCACGTGCTGCGCGTGAGCGTGCAGGCGGGCAAGTCGCGCAGCTTCGAGGAGGTGCGCAAGGAGCTCACCGAGGAGCTGTCGAAGCAGAAGGCGGAGCGCAGGTTCGCCGAGGTCGGCGAGGCTTTCAGCAACATGGTCTACGAGCAGCCCGACAGCCTCAAGCCGGCGGCCGAGAAGTTCAAGCTGCCGGTGCAGGCCACCGGCTGGATCGCCAAGTCGGCGCGGCAGGAGCTGGGCGCGCTCGACAATCCCAAGCTGCTGGCGGCGCTGTTCTCGAGCGACGCGCTGCAGAACAAGCGCAACACCGACGCCGTGCAGATCGCGCCCGGCGTGCTGGTCGCCGCGCGCGTCGTCGAGCACCGCCCCGAGGAGCAGCTCGAGTACGACAAGGTCAAGGCCGCGATCGGCGAGATGCTGCGGCGGAAAGCCGCTGCCGCCCTGGCGCAGAAGGACGGCGAGGCGAAGCTCGCCGAGCTGCGCAAGGGCAAGGATGCCGGCCTCAAGTGGAGCCCGCCGCGCGTCGTCTCGCGCCGCGAGGCGCAGGGCATGCCGCCCGAGGTGGTGCAGCGCGCGATGTCGGCGGACGCATCGAAGCCGCCGGCCTACGCCGGGGTCAGCTTCCCGGAAGGCTATCTGCTGCTGCGGGTCTCGAAGGTGATCGAAGCGGAGGCGAAGGACATCGATCCGCAGACGGCGGCGCGCATCGCCACGCTATACGGCCGCTCGCAATACGAAGCCTACGTCGGCAGCCTGCGCGCGCGCGGCGACATCGAGATTACTCCGGCGAATCTGGAGAAGAAGTAGCCAGGCTGCCCGCCATCACGTGGCTGAAGCCGGCGTCGACGTAGAGGATCTCGCCCGTCACTGCCGCGGCGAGATCGGAGAGCAGGAACGCCGCCGCGTTGCCCACGTCCTCGGTCGTCACGTTGCGCCGCAAGGGCGCGTGCGTCTCGACGAACTTGAGGATCTTGCCGAAGCCGCCGATGCCGGCCGCCGCCAGGGTCTTGATCGGCCCGGCCGAGATGCCGTTGACGCGGATGCCGCGCGGCCCGAGGCTCGCCGCCAGGTAGCGCACCGAGGCTTCGAGGCTCGCCTTGGCGAGGCCCATGGTGTTGTAGTTCGGCACCACTCGCACCGCGCCCAGGTAGGTCAGGGTCAGCAGGGCAGCATTCTTGCTGAGGAGAGGCAAGGCGCCTTTGGCGAGCGCGGCGAAGCTGTAGGAGGAGACATCGTGCGCGATGCGAAATCCTTCGCGCGAGACTCCGTCGATGAAGTCGCCGGCGATCGACTCGCGCGGCGCGAAGGCGATCGCGTGCACGAGGCCATCGAGAGCGCCCCATTCTGCCTTGAGCTTCTGGAAAAGCGAATCGATCTCGGCATCGTTGGCGACATCGCACGGTACGGCGAGCTTCGAGCCGAACTCGGCCGCCATGTCGGCGACGCGCTCCTTGAAGCGCTCGTTCTGGTAGGTGAAGGCAAGCTCGGCGCCCTCGCGATGCGCCGCCTTGGCGATGCCGTAGGCGATCGAGCGATTCGAGAGCAGGCCGGTGACGAGGATTTTCTTTCCGGAAAGCAGCGGCATCGGCGGATTATACTGGCCGCATGAGCGTCGTTCTGCGCATCTTCCTGATGTGCCTGCTTTTTCTGGTCGGATGCGAAGGCGCGTGGAACGACCCGTACGGCGAGTCGACGCGCCGCGGCATGACGCTGTACTCGAGCTTCCCCGAGCGCCCCAAGCACCTCGATCCCGTGCAGTCGTACACCGAGGACGAGGCGCGCTTCACGCAGCAGATCTATGAACCCCTGCTGCAGTACCACTACCTCAAGCGTCCCTACGAGCTCATCCCGCTGACCACGCTCGAGGTGCCGAAAGCGCGCGAGATCGAAGGCGGCAAATACACCGTCTACGACATTCGCATCCGCCCGGGGATCCTGTACCAGCCTCACCCCGCCTTCGTGGCGGAAAACCTTTCCCTCGACGCGAAAAAAGTCGAGGCGTTGAAAAGCCCCTATCAGCTTCCGCTCGGCACCCGCGAGCTGGTCGCCGACGACTACATCAACCAGATCAAGCGGCTTGCCCATCCGCGCCTGCATTCGCCGATCGGCGGCCACATGAACGAGTACATCGTCGGCCTCGCGGACCTAGCGAAGCGACTGAAGCTCGCCGACCAGGGCGGCTGGCTCGACCTGCGCGCGTTTCCGCTGGAAGGCGTCGAGCGCGTCGATTCGCACACCTTCCGCATCAAGGTGCGCGGCAGCTACCCGCAGTTCGTCTACTGGCTGGCGATGCCATTCTTCGCGCCGGTGCCATGGGAGGCGGAGAAGCTCTTTTCCCAGCCCGGCATGGCGGAGAAGAACTTCACACTCGACTGGTGGCCGGTCGGCACCGGGCCTTACATGCTGACCGAGAACGATCCCAATTCGCGCATGGTGCTCGAGCGCAATCCGAATTTCCGCGGCGAGCCGTATCCGTCCGAGGGGGAGCCCGAGGACAGGGAGCGCGGCCTGCTCGCCGACGCGGGAAAGACCATGCCCTTCGTCGATCGCGTCGTCTACAGCCGCGAGAAGGAATCGATCCCGTACTGGAACAAGTTCCTGCAGGGCTACTACGACTCCTCCGGCATCGGCTCGGACCAGTTCGACCAGGCGGTGCGCGTATCGATCGAGGGCGATGCCGGCGTGACGCCGGAGATGGAGGAGCGGGGCGTCCGCCTCTCCACCTCGGTCGCCGCCTCGATCGGCTACGTCGCCTTCAACTGGGATGACTCGGTGGTGGGCGGCTCCTCCGAGCGGGCGCGCAAGCTGCGGCAGGCAATCTCGATTGCCTTCGACATCGAGGAGCAGATCAACATCTTCGCCAACGGCCGCGGCATCGCCGCGCAGGGCCCGGTGGCGCCGGGCATCTTCGGCTACAGGGACGGCAAGGAGGGCATCAACACGGTCGTATACGACTGGGTCGACGGCAAGCCGCAGCGGAAGTCGATCGAAGCCGCGCGCAAGCTGCTCGCGGAAGCGGGCTATCCCAACGGGCGCGACGCCAGGACCGGCCAGCCGCTCGTGCTCTACCTCGACACCGTGACCCGCGGTCCCGGCGACAAGGCGTCGTTCGACTGGTACCGGCGCCAGTTCGAGAAGCTCTCCATCCAGCTCGAGATCCGCTCCACCGACTGGAACCGCTTCCAGGAGAAGATCCGCAAAGGCGCGACGCAGCTCTTCCGCCTGGGCTGGAACGCCGACTACCCCGACCCGGAGAACTTCCTCTTCCTGCTCTACGGGCCGCAGAGCCGGGCGAAGAACCAGGGCGAGAACGCCAGCAACTACCGCAACGCCGAGTACGACGCCCTGTTCGAGCGGATGAAGAACATGCCGAACTCCGCCGAGCGGCAGAGGATCATCGACCGCATGGCCGAGATCGCGCGGCGCGACGCGGCCTGGATCTGGGGCACCCACCCGAAGGAGTACAGCCTGCGCCACTCCTGGCTGTCAAACGACAAGCCGAACAACATGGCGCGCAACAACATCAAGTACCTGAAGGTCGATACCGAGAAGAGGGCGGCGCTGCGCGCGCAGTGGAACAAGCCGATCCTCTGGCCGATCGGCCTGATCTTCCTCGTTCTCGTCATCTCGGCTTTTCCTGCCATTCTTTCCTATAGGAAACGAGAACGAATGGCCGCCCGTCCCGCGTAGATGCTGGCGTACATCATCCGTCGCGTCCTGTACGCGATCCCGATCCTCGTCGGCGTCAACCTGATCACGTTCCTGCTGTTCTTCGTCGTCAACACGCCCGACGACATGGCGCGCATGCAGCTTGGCACCAAGCGCGTCACGCCCGATGCGATCGAGAAATGGAAGGCCGATCACGGCTACGACAAGCCGCTGCTCTGGAATGCGAAAGAGAACAGCCTGACGAAAACCATCTTCTTCGAGAAATCGGTGAAGCTGTTCGCGCTCGATTTCGGCGCCGCCGAGGACGGGCGCGACATCGCCCGCGAGATCGCGACGCGGATGTGGCCGAGCCTGGCGCTGGCGCTGCCGGTGTTCCTGGTCGGGCTGGCGGTAAACATCACCTTCGCCATGTTCATGGCGTTCTTCCGCGCCACCTACCTCGACTTCTGGGGTGTCGTGCTGTGCGTGGCGATGATGTCGATCTCGACGCTCTTCTACATCATCGGCGGCCAGTACGTCGCCTCCAAGGTCTGGCACCTGGTGCCGATCTCGGGTTTCGACAGCGGCTGGGACGCGGCCAAGTTCCTCGTCCTGCCGGCGCTGATCGCCGTCGTCGCTGGCATCGGTTCGGGCGGGCGCTGGTATCGCACGCTCTTCCTCGAGGAGATGAGCCGCGACTACGTGCGCACCGCGCGCGCCAAGGGCCTTGCCGAGTCGACCGTGCTGTTCCGGCACGTGCTGAAGAACGCCATGATCCCCATCCTCACCGGCGTGGTGGTGGTGATTCCGCTGCTCTTCATGGGCAGCCTGCTGTCGGAGTCGTTCTTCGGCATTCCCGGCCTGGGCAGCTACACGATCGAGGCGATCCAGTCGCAGGACTTCGCGGTCGTGCGCTCGATGGTGTTCATCGGTTCGCTGCTCTATATCGCCGGGCTGCTCCTTACCGACCTGTCGTACACGCTGGTCGACCCGCGCATCAAGCTGGAATAGCAATGCCGTTCGCGCCCGTCATTCTTGCCACCGACGTGCTCCTTTGGGCGCTTGTCGCTGCGGTTGCTTTCTATGGCTGGTACTGCCACCGCCGCCCGCACCTCGCGGCTCCCTGGAAGCGCGTGTTTCAGTCCCGCGCGGCGGCCATCACCAGCGTGGTGCTCGTCTGCTACGCGGTGATCGGCCTCGCCGACTCGCTGCACTTCCGCCCCAGGCTCGAGGGCGGCAAAGCCTATTCGCCCGAGGTCCTGTCGGTGCTCGACCTCACGCTCGCCGGCTTGCGCGAGCGCCGCGAGAAAACCTATTCCGCGCCGCTCGCCACCCGGCTCTATGCCAAGGAGACGATCGAGGCGGCGGACGGCAAGTCGACGCGCGAGTTTCCGCGCCTGCGGCACGGCGGCGCCCACCTGGCGGATGAATCCGCCGCCTTGAAGGACATGCTTGTCTCGGTAGCGACGGGGTTGCTCCTCGCGCTTCTCCCTGCAGTGGGATTCTTTTTCACCGCAAAGGCAATGAAACGCCGATGGCCCGATGTCCCCTGGCAGGCGGTGACCGCCACCCTCGTTGCGATCCTCGCCGTCGCGCTACCGGCTGCGCTGCTCGCGCGCGGCTACCACGTGCTCGGCACCGACAAGGTCGGGACCGATGTTCTCTACCAGGCCCTGAAGTCGATCCGTGTCAGCCTGGTCATCGGCACGCTGACCACCCTGGTCTTGTTGCCGCTCGGTGTCGCGCTCGGCGTCATGGCAGGCTACTTCAGGGGCTGGATCGACGACGCGATCCAGTACCTCTACACGACGCTCAACTCGATTCCCGGCGTGCTGCTTATCGCCGCCTGTGTGCTGATGATGCAGGTTTTCGTCGACCGCCACCCAGAATGGTTCGACACCGCCGCGCAGCGCGCGGACTTCCGGCTACTCGTCCTCTGCGGCGTGCTCGGCCTGACGAGCTGGACCGGGCTTGCCCGGCTCCTGCGCGGCGAGGCGCTGAAGCTCTCGCAGCTCGAGTACATCCAGGCGGCGCACGCCTTCGGCGTCTCCAACGCCCGCATCCTCGGCCGGCACATCCTGCCGAACGTCGCCCACATCGTCATCATCACGCTGGTGATGGACTTCTCCGGCCTGGTGCTCGCCGAAGCCGTCCTTTCCTACGTCGGCGTCGGCGTCGACCCGGCAACGACCAGCTTCGGCACCATGATCAACGCCGCGCGGCTGGAGATGGGGCGCGAGCCGATCGTCTGGTGGTCGCTCGCTGCGGCCTTCGCCTTCATGTTCGTTCTCGTGCTTGCCGCCAACCTGCTCGCCGATGCCGTGCGCGACGGCTTCGATCCGCGGGTGAGGATCGGGACCGTGCCCGTATGAGCCTGCAAGTCACAAATCTGCGCACGGTCCTCGATACGTCGCGAGGCGTCGTGCGTGCCGTGGACGGCATCGACTTCGAGCTGCGCAAGGGCGAGTGCTTCGCGCTGGTGGGCGAATCAGGTTCCGGCAAGTCGATGACCGCGCTGTCGCTGATGCGCCTGCTGCCGGAAGCGGGGCGGATCGCATCCGGCAGCGTCGCCCTCGGCGAGATCGACCTGCTCGGGCTGCCCGAGGCGGCGATGCGGGCGGTGCGGGGCCGGCGCGTGGCGATGATCTTCCAGGAGCCGGCCACCGCGCTCAACCCGGTCCTCACCTGCGGCAAGCAGATCGTCGAGGTCATTGAAAGGCACACCGACGGGAAAGGGGCGAGGGAAAAGGCCCTTGAACTGCTGCGCGCGGTCGGCATCGACGATCCCGAGCGGCGCTTCGACGAATATCCATTCCAGCTCTCCGGCGGCCTGAAGCAGCGCGTCATGTTCGCCGGCGCGCTCGCGGTCGACCCCGAGGTGCTGGTTGCCGACGAGCCCACCACGGCCCTCGACGTCACCATCCAGGCGCAGATCCTCGACCTGCTGAAGAATCTTCAGGCCGAGCGCGGCATGGCGATGCTGCTCATCACCCACGATCTGGGCGTGGTGGCGAAGATGGCGCAGCGGGTGGCGGTGATGTACGCCGGCGAGATCGTCGAGGTCGCCGAGCGCGAAGCGTTCTTCCGCGCCCCGCAGCATCCCTATTCGCAGAAGCTGTTCGCCGCGCTGCCGGGCGCGGGCCAGCGCGGCGCTCTGGCGGTGATCCGCGGCCAGGTGCCGCCGCTGACCCAGCCCTTCAATCATTGCCGCTTTGCCGACCGCTGCGACTTCGTCTTCGATCGCTGCCGGGTCGAGGCGCCGAAGCTCCTCGAGCCCGCCAAAGGGCACTTCGCCCGCTGCCACTTGCGGGAGGAGGGCCTTGCACCTGCCAGGGAACGCTCTTTAGTACAGGCAAGCTCTGCTATTGAAAGTCAGGAAAGTTCTCTCCTTCTCGAAGTGAAGGACATCAAGGTCCACTTCCCGATCCGCCGCGGCGTATTCCGCCGCACCGTCGGCTACGTGAAGGCAGTGGACGGCGTTTCGCTCGAGCTGCGCGCCGGCCGCACGCTCGCCATCGTCGGCGAGTCGGGGTCGGGCAAGACGACGCTGGGCAAGGGTGTGCTGCAGCTCATTCCGCCGACGGCCGGGGTGGTGCGCTTCGACGGCAACGAGGTTTCCGGAAAGAGCAGGGACGAGCTGCGGCCGCTGCGCGGTGCGATGCAGATCGTCTTCCAGGATCCCTACGCGTCGCTCAACCCGCGGCTGCGGGTGTCCGAGATCCTGCTCGAGGGAATGCGCAGCCTGAAGATCGGCGCAAACGACGCCGAAAGGCTTTCCCGGCTGGGAAAGCTTCTCGCCGAAGTGGGCCTGCCCGCCGAGTCATTGGACCGTTATCCGCACGAATTCTCCGGCGGGCAGCGCCAGCGCATCGCCATCGCCCGTGCCCTGGCGGTGAACCCGAAGCTGATCGTCTGCGACGAGCCGAGCAGCGCGCTCGACGTCTCGGTGCAGGCGCAGATCCTGAATCTCCTGCGCTCGCTGCAGGAGCGCATGGGCATCGCCTATCTCTTCATCACCCACAACATCGCGGTCGTAGACTACCTCGCGCACGATGTGGCGGTGATGTACAAGGGCAAGGTGGTCGAGCGCGGCACCGTCGACGCGGTGCTGAGGAATCCCCAGCATGAGTACACCCGTACTCTGTTGGCGGCTGTCCCTACCGTCGACTAGCGGCCGAATTTCTTCACGTAGACGAGCTCGGGGCCGCAGGCTTCGGGGCCGATGTCCTGCATGGCCTTGTAGTGGTCCCGGGCAACGCCGCCGTTGCGGTTCACTTCCGCGTTCCACATGGCGATGAAATGCAGGTCGCACCTGCCTGCCTTCGTGGGGTTGCGCGCGACCTGCGCGCGGAAGGCGTCCTCATCGCCGTTGGTCAGGTAGCGAAGGACGGCCCGGTCATCGTCGTTGGTAGCGTGCTTCGCGGCGGCCTGGAGCTGCGCGCCGCGCTTCGGGTCGTCGGCGGAGTAGCGCATCAGGTATTCGATGATGTCGAAGCGGGCACGCGCGCAGGAGTTCGAATCGAACAGCCGCTTGCTGCGGTCGAGCCATTCCAGCGCCTCCGCCGCGGGGCGCTTCGTCTTCGTGAAGAAGACGATCAGCGCATTGTTGCGCGCGGCATAGGCGCCGGCGCAGCCGTAGTTGGTGCCGGAATTGAAGACCTGGCTGTTCATCGCCAGTGCCTGGTCGACGTCCACCTTGACGCCGCCGTCCCCGCTCACCCGCGCCAGAGCGACGGTCATCAGGCAGCCGCTGTGGCCCATGTCGGCGCATTTCTCCCAGTAGGAGTAGGCGAGCGGCACGGAGCTGAGATAGCGCTGCGCGATCCAGCCCGCGTAGTAGGCCGCGTTCGAGACGTCGACGCCCCAATCGGCGATGTCCTTGCCCTGCTTGATGACCCGGTCGTAGTCGGCGAGCGCCTCGCGCGCCGCATCGACGTTGACCGGACGGTTGGCTCCGACCCGGGCGGCGTTGACCAGCAGGTTGGCGTCGCCCCGGTAGTACAGCGCCACGGTGCGCCCGGCCTCGTTCAGCTTGCCGTCGTCGATGATCTTCGTGAGGGCGGCGATCTGCGGATCGAGGTTCACGTCCGCGGGCAGGGCGCCCTGCGTCCACTGCGCTTTGGCGCGCTTGACGCTGTCGGCGGCATTCTTCAGGTCGTCCGCCAAGTCGGCCGCAGCGTTTCCCGCCAGGACGCAAGCCAGCAACACGAAAGCGCTTCTGATCATCGTTCCCCCCAAAGGACGATGCTACAGGGGGATCTTACCGGGGCCAGCCGACCAGTTCATCGCCGGCCTATGACAAATTCACCCGCGGGCGGTCTTGACCTTCTTGCCGGTGACCTTCTTCTTCGGCTTGCCCTTCGCGGGCGCGCGGACTTCGAGCACGAGCTTCTGGCCGGGCGTCGCCTTGGTGACGCGCGGGTTCCAGCGAGTGATGTCGTCGGCCGAGACCTTGTAGCGCTTGGCGATCGCCGGCAGGGTCTCGCCCTGCTTGACGGTATGGAAGACGCGCCGCACCGTGACCGGGATCGGCGGCGCGTACATGATCGGCATTTTCTCCAACCGGGTGGTGGACCCCTCCATCGGCACCACCACCATCGTCGGCACCACCTTGTTGCGCACGCTGATGCCGTTCACTTCCTTGAGCTGGGCGACGCTCATGCGGTGCTTCTTGGCGATCGACTCGAAGGTGTCGCCCTTCTTCGGGTAGTAGGTCTCCCACGAGACGAGCGACTTCTCGTCGAGCTTGGCGAGGTTCTCGTGGAAGACGTCGACCTTGTCGGCGGGCAGTACGATCCGCGGCGTCATCGAGGCGCGGATGAGCGGGCGGCTGAAGGCGGGGTTGAGGGCGATGAACTCCTCGACCGGCATCTCGGCGAGCTTGGCGGCGAGCTGCACGTCGATGTCGACCACCCGGTCATAGGTGGCGAAATAGGGCTCGTTGGGGATCGGCGCGAGCGTGACGTTGAAGTAGCCGGGGTTGGCGATGATGTTCTTCAGCGCCTGCAGCTTCGGGATGTAGTTGCGCGTCTCCGGCGGCATCTTCAGGCTCTGGTAGTCGGTCGGCTTGCCGGCGGCGCGGTTCTTGGCGATGGCGCGGCCGACCGCGTTCTCGCCCCAGTTGTAGGAGGCGAGGGCGAGATGCCAGTCGCCGTGCATCTGGTAGATCATCGTCAAATAGTCGAGCGCGGCATTGGTGGAGTCGACGATGTCGCGCCGGCCGTCGTACCACCAGTTCTGCTTCAGGTCGTAGCGCCGGCCGGTGCCGGGAATGAACTGCCACAGGCCGGAGGCGTGGGAACGGGAGTAGGCCATTGGATTGAACGCGCTCTCGACCATCGGCAGCAGCGCGAGCTCGGTCGGCAGGCCGCGCTTCTCGATCTCGTCGACGATGTGGAAGAGGTACAGGCGGCTGCGGTCGAACATGCGCTGCAGGTACTCGGGACGCGCCGCGTAGTAGGCGGTCTGCCGCTGCACCAGCGGGCTGTCGATGTCCGACATGGCGAAGCCCTGGCGGATCCGCTGCCAGAGATCTTGCGGCGGCACCGTGCGGTCGACCTTCGGCAGGGACTGTGCCTCGACGTTCGCCAGGCGCTCTCCCTGGAACGGCGTGGCAGGCACCGCCTGCGGCGCGGGAGCCGGCGGCGCGGGCACCGCCGGCGGTGCTTCCTGCGACGGGATCGCCGATACCGGCGCTTCTGCTTCCGGCGAGGGCGTCGAGACGCACCCCGCGAGCAGGAAGGCAAAGGCGAGGAGGGCGGCGCCTCTCAAAAGCTGTTCTTCCAGTCGCGGATGGCGGCGAACACGCGCACCGGGTCGGCGATGCGCTTGCCGAGGTACTTGTTCGCCGACTCGATCACGGCCGGCTCGAGGCAGCGCAGGAAAGGATTGGTGGCCTTCTCGTCACCAAGCCGGCTGGGCAAGGTCGGCTTGCCTTCGTCGCGCAGCTTGCGATCGCGCGCTTCGCGTTTCTCGAGCGCGGCGTTGTGCGGCTCGACGGCCTTGGCGAAGCCGATGTTGGCGAGCGTGTACTCGTGGCCGCAGTACACCTTCGTTTCGTCGGGCAGCGCGGCGAGCTTCGACAGCGACGCGTACATCTGCTCCGCGGTGCCCTCGAAGACGCGGCCGCAGCCGCAGGCGAAGAGCGTGTCGCCACAGAAAAGGGCGCCTGCTCCATAATAGGCAATGTGGGCTCGCGTATGACCGGGGATGTCGAGCACCGAGAAATTCGCCCCGAGCTCCGGGATGGAGACCGTGTCTCCCTCCGACACTGGCCGGGTGAGCGTCGCGATCGGCTCGTTCTTCGGCCCGTAGACCGGCACCTCGAAGCTGCGGCGCAATTCGGCGATGCCGCCGACGTGGTCGGGGTGGTGATGGGTGGCGAGGATGGCGGCAAGGGTGAGGCGCTCACGCTCCAGATAGTCGAACACGGGCCGCGCCTCGCCGGGATCGACGACGGCGGCGTGACTCGCGTTGCGCAGCGTCCAGACATAATTGTCTTTGAACGCGGCGACCGGAACGACTTGAAGCATGGACCGATATTCCTTCGTGCAAAACGGGGCGCAGAAGTATAACGGCGGTCGCTCATCGCTTTCCGGGTGGCTCTCCACGCCCCAGGGCGGGTATGTCCTCGACTGGGAGCTTGCACA
>JAXDQC010000222.1:0-4211 GCA_034668045.1 Betaproteobacteria bacterium
AGCGCCCAGAAAAGATTCACCGCCGTCGGGCGGCTCTTCGCGAGCAATGCATGACTTTCCTTCGTCCCTTTGCCGAGCACGACGCCAAAAGCTGCTGCGCAACCTATTGCCGGCGCCCCGCGCACGACCATGTCCTTGATCGCCTTTGCGACGTCTTTCGCGCTAGTGCACTTCACATACGAGACTTTCCCCGGAAGGAGCCGCTGGTCGAGCAGCTCTAACCGATCTCCCTTCCACCGGATCGGTTCCACCGCCGACCCCCTGACAAGGGGGTCGTGAGCCGAAGGCGAACGGGGGGTTCGCTTTTGGTTCTTGGCTTTCAAGAAGAACCCCCCGCTCGTTGCACTCGCTCCCCCCTTGTCAGGAGGGCGACAATCGATCTCATACGACCCGCTCGTTGCCGCCGTCGACGGGAACCTGGGCTGCGGTGGTCTTGGCGAACAGCGTCCCGCACATCTCGGCGGCGAGCTCGGCGACGTCCTTCGAGGAGACCTCGGTCTTGAGCAGATTCCTCTTCTTGTACTGCTCGATCGTCATGTTGTAGGCCTTGGCGCGCGCGGCGAGAAGGTCCTCGGTCCAGAGCGCGGTGTCGTAGACCGCGTCCGGGTGCAACGAATTGATGCGGATGCCGTCCTTGGCCCACTCGAGGGCGACGACACGCGCGAGCTGGTTGAGCGCCGCCTTGGAGGCCGAATACGCCGCCGCGCCCGGTCCGGGTGCTTCGACATTGCGCGAGCCGATAACGACGATGCGGGCGCCGCGCGGCGCAAGGCGGAGGAGGGGATGGCAGAGCTGCATCAGCCGCAGATGCGTCTCGACATTGACGCTCATCGTCAGCTTCCACGTCTCGGCAAGGATGTCCTGCACCGGCTGCGAGGAGGGGAACATGCCGGCATTCAGCACCAGCATGTCGACGCCGCCGAAGCGCAGCACCGCTTCGTCCAGCGCCTTGCCGGTCGCCGCCGCGTCGGTGAGATCGCAGGTCAAGCCGAGGAAATCGGCACGTTTCCATAGCGTCGCAATCGCGGGATTGCGGTCGAGGCCGATCACCGCGGCGCCGCGCTTCAGCAATGCCTCGGCGGTGGCTTTGCCGATGCCGGAAGCGGCTCCGGTAACGATGGCGATCTCGCCGGCGAACGCCGGCGCCGCGCCGGCCTTGCGCAGCTTCGCCTGCTCGAGATCCCAGTACTCGATGTCGAAGGTGTGCTGCTGGTCGAGCGCGCGCCAGCCGCCCAGCGCCTCGGCGCGCAGGATGACGTCGATGGTGTGGTCGTAGAGCTCCTCGACGATCGCCGTGTCCTTGGCGGTGCGGCCGGCGGCGACGAAACCGAGCGCCGGGTCGAGCACCATGCGCGGCGCCGCGTCGAGCATGGTCTTCTTCTCTTTCGCTTTCGCCGACAGGCGCTCGAAGTAACCCTGGTACTTCTTCGCGTAGCCGCCGACGTCGCGGCCGAGCATCGGGAAGGGCTTGGTGCGGATCACATGGTCGGGCGTCGCCGGCCCCTGCTGCGAGAGCTTCTCGAGGTCGCCGCGCTGGGCGAAGCCGAGGAAGCGCTCGGAGTTGTTCGTCTTCAAGACCATCGGAAAGCCCGCGGCGTCGGACATCTTGCGTCTCAGGTCGGCGATCTCTTCGCGCTTGGGCGCCTGCACCGGCTTGCCGGAGAGTTTCGTCTGCCAGGCGCCTTTCTTCTCCAGGTACTGCTCGGCCATCGAGACCAGGTCGATCATGCGCTCGTAGGATTCGCGCGCGTCCTTGCCGAAGGAGAAGATGCCGTGCGAGAGCAGCACCATGCCGATGCAGTTCTTCTTCGCCGCCTTGGGAAACTCGCGCGCGCAGAAGGCGGCGAGGTCGAAGCCGGCCATGATGTACGGAATGACGACCACGCGGTCGCCGTAGATCTCGCGGATGCGCTCGTCGCCGTTGGGCGCGTTGGAGACCGACAGCACCGCGTCGGCGTGCGTGTGGTCGACGTAAGGGTAGGGCAGGATCGCGTGCAGGATGGTCTCGACCGACGGCGCCGGGGCGCCGGCCTTCAGCATGTGGGTGCCGAGCTCGTTCACCATCTGCGGATCGGAGAGCTTGGGCAGCGCCGCCAGGCGCTTCACGTAGGAGAGCGTCACCGGCGCGAAGCCGGCCGGCTCGATCGTCTCCAGGTCCCAGCCGCTGCCCTTCACGTAGAGGACCTCCTGGTCTTCACCGAACAGGTCTTTCTCGCGCAGCTTGACCGAGGTATTGCCGCCGCCGTGCAGGACCAGCGTCTTGTCGCGGCCGAGGAGCCGCGAGGTATAGACGCGCAACGCGAGCGATCCGGGGAAATCCTTCTCGAACTTCGCCGCTTCCGCGTCGCTCCAGAGACTCTTCATCGCCTAATTATAAATTCGTGCTGCACCGTCTCGCCGTCGGCGCCCGAAGGATCGAAGGCGCGCTCGGCGTAGCGCACGCGGCCGTCGGCGGATTTCAGCAGCACGCTCGAGCAGCGCGTGCCGTAGCCCGGATTGACGATGCGCGCCGGCGCGAGCACCGAGAACATCGCTTCCATCGCCGGCGCCGGGTCGAGCGCCTGCATGAACCGCTGCTTGTGCGGCTCGACGTCCGGCGATTCGAGCAGCAGGTTGCCCAGGCCGTAGACGCCGGGCTCCAGGTGGCGCGGCGTGCCGTCGCGATTCGAAACCCACCACAGGTCATCGCCGTCGGCGACGAGCAGGTTGAAGCCGCTGTAGAGCTTTCCTTCCAGGCTCTTGACGTAGTCGCCGGGCCGCGTTGAAGAAGAGAGAAACCTCGTCACCAGCGCTCCGCGCGATTCCGCGGCCCGGGGCTCCTGCCCGCCGCGATAGTTGGTCACCGCGGCGAACCTGCCGCCGCGCGAGACGCCCATCCAGGTGCCCTTCGCTTCAAGATCGCGGCCGGCGAGGATGGCCGGCAGGTCCTGCCAGAAAGCGGCGGGGCTGGCCGGCCTGCCGTGGAACTCGTCGCGGTTGGCTGCGACGACGAGCGGAAACTCCGGCTGCTTGCGCCAGGCGAGCAGGATCAGGCAGATACGAAGCGCTCCACCCTGCGGTTCGGGCCGACCTTGGCGCCCTCGCTCGCGATCAGGGCTTCGAACGACACCTCGTCGCCGACCCCTTCGTAGACCTCCATATAGGTGCTGGGATCGTCGCGCCGGCGCATCCAGCGGCCGCGCACGCCGATCTGCTTTTCGACGATGTCGAACAGGCGCTGGACCCGGGAACGCACAGCTCCGGCGTCCTGGAGGGCGATCTTGTAATAGACGTAGTAGTTCAAACCGGCGCGACCACCAGCAGCTCGCCGCCGGCTGCGTCGACGACGGTGCCGCCGCCGAATTCTTCTCCCGCGCGCGCGGCGCCCTGCATCTGCACCATGCGGCGCTTCACCTGGCCGCGGTACTGGGCGCGGGCGACGATCTCCTGGCCGGGATAGCAGCCTTTCTGGAAGTCGACGCCGCCGAGCTTCTCGAGGTTGACCATCTGCGGCACGAACTTGTCCTGCGTCGCGCTGCTGATGAAGGGCCGGCCGGCGCGGATCTCGCCCAGGATCCAGTCTTCCTCGGAGGCGTTGGGCTGTTCGGTTATGGAAAGTCCCAGTTGAATATAGCGTCGTTCCCCAACACGCACCGTGGCGACGCCATCCCTCCAGGCCAGATCGGGCTGCTGGAAATCCGCGTCCCAGATGCCGTCCTGGACCCAGTTGGCGCTCTCGTCGGCGACCTTCACCTTGGAGCGCAGCACGAACATGCCCAGACGCTTCGCCACGGTGGGCGCGAGGTCGCGCGCGAGCTGCAGGAGGAAGCCCTGCGGCGACGGAATGACGAGGAAGGTGGCGAGCAGGCGGCCCTGCGCCGAGCACCAGCCGGCGAGCGCCGCGCGGTCGGGCGCGAGCCCCTGGACGTCGTTGGTGAGCTGCGCGTGGAGGAAATCACGTGCGTCCTCCCCGGAAACCGAAAGCAAGCCGTAACGGCCGAGGCGGGCGCGGTGCATCGTAAAATGTGATTTTACCCGCGAGCCGCATCTAAAAATCCTTTCGGTGAAAACCCTATTCGCTCTCGTACTTCTCGGGCTGCTCGCCGCGGCGGGCTACGGCGCGTGGTACGTCTATTCGCCGCTCGAGGTGCGCGCGCTGCCGGTCGAGGTCGAAATCCCGCGCGGCGCCGGTCTGCGCACCGCGATCGCGACGCTGGAGAAGGCGGGGGTGA
>JAXDQC010000223.1:0-41966 GCA_034668045.1 Betaproteobacteria bacterium
TTCGACCCATCGTGGACCAGTGCGTCAGGGGTGATCCGGACGCGATCCTGCTGGTGGAATTCGCCGGCGAGCGCGCCGGTGGCGTGAAGGATCTCGTGCAGCTCCTGGCGGATCTCGGCCTGCCGGACAGCGTGGTCGAGATCACCGACGCGCGCCTGCAGAGAGACGTCTGGGAGGTGCGCAAGGCCGGACTGAACATCATGATGTCGATGAAGGGCGACGGCAAACCCGTTTCCTTCATCGAGGATTGCGCCGTCCCGCTCGAGCACCTCGCTGAGTACACCTCGCGCCTCACGGCCGTTTTCGAGAAGCACGGCACGCGCGGCACCTGGTACGCGCACGCGTCTGTGGGAACGCTGCACGTGCGCCCGGTGCTCGACATGCGCCGCGACGGCGCGACCAAGATGCGGGCAATCGCCGAGGAGGCGTGCGCGCTGGTGAAGCAGTACAAGGGCGCCTATTCGGGCGAGCACGGCGACGGCCTGGTGCGCTCGGAATGGATCGCGCCCTTCTTCGGCCCCCGCCTCACCGCGGCGCTCGGCGAGATCAAATCCTGGCTCGATCCGCGCGGACTGATGAACCCCGGCAAGATCGTGCGGCCCTCGAAGATGGACGACCGCAGCCTGTTCCGCTACCGGCCCGGTTACGAGACCCGCGTGCCGGTGCAGGTCCTCGACTGGAAGGAATGGGGCGGCTTCGACAAGGCCGTCGAGATGTGCAACAACAACGGCCACTGCCGCAAGTTCGACGCCGGCACGATGTGCCCCTCGTACCGCGTCACCATGGACGAGCAGCACCTGACGCGCGGGCGAGCCAACACGCTGCGTCTCGCTCTGTCCGGGCAGCTCGACAATGCCGACGAGGCGGTCAAGGAAGCGCTCGACCTTTGCGTCTCCTGCAAAGGCTGCAAGCGCGAGTGCCCGACCGGCGTCGACATGGCGCGCATGAAGGCCGAGTTCACGACGCAATACAAAGCGAAGAACGGCTTTACCGCGCGTGATCGCGCCATCGCCTATCTGCCTCGCTATGCGCCGTGGGCAGCGCGCGCGGCGGGGCTCGCGAACGCCGCGACCGGCCTGATGCGAGGCGCGCTCGGCTTCTCTACCGACCGCGAGCTGCCGCGGTGGCGCAGCGACGTCTTCACGGACATCGGCACGCCTGGGGCAGACGTCGTGCTGTTCGTGGATACCTTCAACCGCTACTTCGAGCCGGAGAACGCGCGCGCCGCCATGAGCGTGCTGCGCGCCGCGGGATACGCGGTGCATGCGCCCGCCGGCTTGTGCTGCGGCCGGACGTTCCTCTCGGCGGGGATGGCGGACGAGGCGAAGCGCGAGGCCGGCCGCATGCTGCGCGCGCTCGCGCCGTACGCCGAGCGGGGCGTGCCGATTGTCGGGCTGGAGCCCTCGTGCCTTTTGTCGCTGCGCGACGAATTCGCTGGGCTGCTGCCCGGCACGGAAGTCGTCGCGAAGAACGCGCTGCTCTTCGAGGAATTCCTCGCCCAGCGGCCGGGCAAGCTCGCCTTGCCTGAAATGAAGCGCAAGGTGCTGTTGCACGGCCACTGCCACCAGAAGGCCTTCGGCGTCATGCCGGCGGTGGAAAAAGTGCTGGCGATGGTGCCGGGAGTGAGCGTGCAGACGGTGCAGACGAGCTGCTGCGGCATGGCCGGCAGCTTCGGCTACGAAGCGGAGCACTACGACATTTCGATGCGCATGGGCGAGCTCTCGCTGCTGCCCGAAGTGAGGAAAGCCGGCGACGCGCTGATCGTCGCCGACGGCACGAGCTGCCGTCAGCAGATTGCCCACGGCGCCGGCCGCGAGGCCTGGCACGTGGCGCGCGTGCTCGAAGCCGCGCTCAGCGGGAGTGGCGCCGGCTCCAGATCATGAGACCGACGCCGCCGAGGAACATCGGCACGCACAGCCACTGCCCCATCGTCATGCCGAGCGCGAGAGTGCCGAGGAAGGCGTCCGGCTCGCGCGCGAACTCGGCGATGAAACGCAGCACGCTGTAGCCGATCAGGAACATCGCCGACACCTGGCCGCGCGGGCGAGGTTTCGAGGAGAACCACCAGAGAAAGAAGAAGAGCGTCAGGCCCTCGCCGGCGAACTGGTAGAGCTGCGAGGGATGGCGCGGCGCGTCGCCAGCGCCGCGAAACACCATTGCCCAGGGAACGTCGCTGACGCGTCCCCACAGCTCGCCGTTGATGAAGTTGCCCAGGCGCCCCGCGGCGATGCCCGGCGGGACGAGCGGCGCGGCGAAATCCATCAGCTGCAGGTAGGGAACGCGATGCCGCCAGGCGGCGAAGGTCATCGAAGCCATCACGCCCAGCAGGCCGCCGTGGAACGACATGCCGCCCTGCCAGATCGCGAAGATCTCCAGCGGATGCGAGAAGTAATAGTCGGGCTTGTAGAACAGCACGTAGCCCAGCCGCCCGCCGAGGATGACACCGAGCACGACGAGGAAAAGAATGTCGTCGAACTGCGCGCGCGTCACGGGCACGGTGTTCTTGCGGATGCGGCTCATGCCCAGCCACCACGCCGCGGCGAAGCCGGCGAGGTACATGAGGCCATACCAGCGGACCGCCAGCGGGCCGATCTGGAAGGCGATCGGATCGATCTCGGGATGGACGAGCACGCTAGGCCTTGGCGAGGCGTCGCGCCTCGGCGATGAACTCGGCGGCGGCCGCCGCTCCGGTCGCGCTCTTGCGCCAGGCGAGCCAGAGCTCGAGCGTCGGATGCCGGTCGGCGAGCCGCCGATAGACGACGCCGCGCCGTCCGAGGTTGGCGACCGAGCCGGGCACGACGGCGGCGCCCAGCCCGCTCGACACGAGACTCACCACGGTCTGCATCTGTATCGCTTCCTGCGCCACGTTGAGGGAGAAGCCCGCGCGCGCCGCGAGCCCGCTGACGATATCGTACAGGCCCGGCGCAATCTCGCGCGGCACCATGACGAAGCTCTCGCCCGCGAGCTCGCTCATCGCGATCGGGCCGCGAGGCGCGGCGAGGCGATGGCGCGCCGGTAGCGCGGCGACGAACCGCTCGCGCTGCACGACCAGGTGCTCCAGGCCCTCCGACTCCTGCACCGGCGGCAGCAGCAGCCCGAAGTCGAGCTCGCCGGCGGCGAGCGCCGCCGACTGCTCGGGCGAGAGCATCTCGCGCAATGCGAGCTGCACCCCCGGCCGCGCCAACTTGTACGCCTTCAATAGGCGCGGCAGCACGCCGTAGTCGGCGAGGGAGACGAAGCCGATACGCAGCCGGCCGCGCTCGCCCGACGCCATGCCGCGCAGCTCGAGCACCGCGTGCTCGAGCTGGCTGACGGTGCGCCGCGCCTCCTCCAGTAACCGCGCCCCCGCCGCCGTCAGCTCGACCCGGCGCCGGTTACGGACGAAAAGCGCGACGCCGAGCCTTTCCTCCAGGGCGCGGATGGCGCGCGAGAGCGGCGGCTGCGAGATGTGCAGCGCGGCGGCGGCGCGGCCGAAATGCAGGTGCTCGGCGACCGCCGTGAAATACCGCAACTGCCACAAATCCGGCAGATTCATACCTATAGAGTATTACAGGGGCGCTGCAATTGCATTGGAGCCGGCGCCGCCGGCGGCGCAGAATCGCCCTCCCAGGAGGAATCCCATGACGACCTACAACCGCCGTTCCCGCCTCATCACCCACGGCGTCGCCCGCTCGCCCAACCGCGCCATGCTGCGCGCGGTCGGCTTCGGCGACGGCGACTTCGAAAAGCCGATCGTCGGCGTGGCCAACGGCCACTCCACCATGAACCCGTGCAACGCCGGCATCCAGCCGCTCGTCGACCGCGCGATGGCGGCGCTCGAGCAGGCCGGCGCCAAGCCGCAGGTGTTCGGCGTGCCGACGGTCACCGACGGCATCGGCATGGGCACCGAGGCGATGAAGTATTCGCTCGTCTCGCGCGAGGTGATCGCCGACGCGATCGAGACCTCGGTCAACGGACAGGCGATGGACGGCGTGCTGGTGGTCGGCGGCTGCGACAAGAACATGCCGGGCGGGATGATGGCGATCGCGCGCATGAACGTGCCGGCGATTTACGTCTATGGCGGCACGATCAAGCCGGGCAAGTGGAAGGACAAGGACCTGACCATCGTCTCGGCCTTCGAGGCGGTCGGCTCGTTCAGCGCCGGCAAGATGAGCGAGCAGGACTTCACCGGCATCGAGAAGAACGCCTGCCCGAGCGTCGGCGCGTGCGGCGGCATGTACACCGCCAACACCATGAGCTCCTCGTTCGAGGCGCTCGGCATGAGCCTGCTCGGCTCCTCGCAGATGGCGGCGCCCGACGGCGAGAAAGCCGATTCGTCCGCGGAATCGGCGCGCGTGCTGGTCGAGGCGATCAAGCGGGACCTCAAGCCGCGCGCCATCATCACCCGCAAGTCGATCGAGAACGCGATCGCGCTGGTCATGGCGACCGGCGGCTCGACCAACGCGGTGCTGCATTTCCTCGCCATCGCCAGCGCGGCGGGCGTGAAATGGACTATCGACGACTTCGAGCGCGTGCGCCGCAAGGTGCCGGTCCTGTGCGACCTGAAGCCCTCCGGGAAATACGTCGCGGTGGATTTCCACCGCGCCGGCGGCGTGCCGCAGGTCCTGAAAATCCTGCTCGCCAACGGCGCGCTGCACGGCGATTGCATGACCATCCACGGCAAGACGATGGCGCAGATGCTGAAGGATGTGCCGGCCGAGCCGCGCCAGGACCAGGACGTCATCCGGCCCTGGTCGAATCCGATCTACAAGCAGGGGCACCTCGCGATCCTGAAGGGCAACCTCGCGCCGGAAGGCTGCGTAGCGAAGATTACCGGTCTGAAAAAGGTCTCGATTACCGGCCCCGCCCGCGTCTTCGATTCGGAGCCTGCGGTGATGAAGGCGATCCTCGCGCGGAAGATCAAGCCGGGCGACGTGCTGGTGATCCGCTACGAAGGCCCGAAGGGCGGGCCGGGCATGCAGGAAATGCTGGCGCCGACGTCGGCGCTGATCGGGCAGGGCCTTGGTGATTCGGTCGGGTTGCTGACCGACGGGCGCTTCTCGGGCGGCACCTGGGGCATGGTGGTGGGCCACGTCGCGCCCGAAGCCTACGTGGGCGGCTTGATCGCACTGGTGAAGGAAGGCGATTCGATCACCATCGACGCCAAGAAGCTCCTGCTGCAGCTGAACGTGCCTGCGAAAGAGATCGCCGCGCGGCGCAGGAAGTGGAAGGCGCCGAAGCCGAAGTACACGCGCGGCCTGCTGGCGAAATACATGCGACTGGTCAGCACCGCGTCGATCGGCGCTATCACCGATTCAGAAGCCTGAGCCGGGCTGCTTCAGGAACTCGACCTCCTCGGGCGTGCTCGCTCGGCCGAGGATCTCGTTGCGGTGAGGAAAGCGTCCGAAGCGCTCGATGATGCGCTTGTGGCGCAGCGCCCAGTCGTACAGGTCATCGCTGAGAGGCTGCATCAGGTCACAGGCGCGCTCCTGGTCGGCGAGCAACTCGCTGTGCTCGAAGGGCAGGTAGACGAACTGCTTTTCGACTGTTTGCATGTCGCGGTCGAAGCCGCTCGCCACCGCGTGCTTCGCCGCGGCGAGCGCGAGCGGATCGGCGGCGAAAGCGCGTGCGCTGCCACGGAACATGTTGCGCGGAAACTGATCGAGGACGACGATGCGGGCGAGGCAGTCGCCGGGCTGCGCCAGCCAATCGGCGCCGGCGGCAAGCTCCTCATAGAGCGGCAGGAAGCGGGCGCGAACTTCGGCGTCGAATGCGGAGTTCTTTTCGAACCAGCGCTTGTGCGCCTTGCCGCGCTCGGCGCCTTCGCCGAACCAGAAACCTAGGACCTCGTCGGCGCGGTGGTCGGCCATGGGCAGGAATGTTAAGTTAGTTGCAGAAGGAGAACCCGATGACCAAACAGCTGATCGCATTGCTCGTCGCAATTTGCCTTACCGGAACCTCGCAGGCGGCGATGATCGCCACGCCGGCCGATCGCAACCATCTGCTCGGTGTCCTTGAGCGCGTTGAAGTGCAGCAGCAGCTGCAGGCGCAGGGCGTCAGCGTCGAACTGGCAAAGGCGCGCGTCGCGGCGCTAAGTGATGCGGAAGCCGCGCAGCTCGCGGCGCAGATCGATAGCCTGCCCGCCGGCGGCGATGGCGTCGGCGCGCTGATCGGTGCGATCCTCATCGTCTTCCTGGTCCTGCTGATCACCGACATCCTCGGCTTCACCAAGGTCTTCCCCTTCACCAAGCCGATCAAGTAGGTTGCCGAACCGGCTCGCCGGCGAGACCTCGCCCTACCTGCAGCAGCACGCGGCGAACCCGGTCGACTGGTATCCGTGGGGCGAGGAGGCGCTCGCGCGCGCGCGCCGCGAGGACAAGCCGATCCTGCTCTCGATCGGCTACTCGGCGTGCCATTGGTGCCATGTGATGGCGCACGAGAGCTTCGAGGACGAGGGCGTCGCTGCCGTGATGAACCGCCTGTTCGTCAACGTCAAAGTCGATCGCGAGGAGCGGCCCGACCTCGACCAGATCTACCAGAGCGCGCACCAGATGCTTGCGCAGCGCGCCGGCGGCTGGCCGCTGACCATGTTTCTCTCGCCCGACGGCACGCCGTTCTTCGGCGGCACCTACTTCCCGAAAGAGCCGCGCCACGGCATGCCGGCGTTTCCGGACCTTTGCGAGCGCGTCGCCGCGCTCTGGAAGGAGAAGCGCGTCGAGATCGCCGCGCAGGACGCAGAGGTCGTGAAGGCTCTCGGCCGCACGCTGCCGCAGCCGGCGACCCGACCGCTCGCCCTGTCCGCCGACGCGATGACGGCGATGATCGGCAACCTGCGCGCCAGCTTCGACGCGCAGAACGGTGGCTTCGGCAGCGCGCCCAAGTTTCCCCACCCCTGCGACCTCGAGCTCTGCCTGCGGCGCGGCGAGCGCGACATCGCGCTCACGACGCTGACGCGCATGTGCGAGGGCGGCATCTACGACCAGCTGGGCGGCGGTTTCTGCCGCTACAGCGTCGATGCGCAATGGACGATCCCGCATTTCGAGAAGATGCTCTACGACAATGGGCCGCTGCTGGGCCTGCTGGCCGACGCCTGGGTCGTCCAGCGCTCGCCGCTGTATGAGCGCTGTGCCGCCGAGACGGCGGGCTGGATCATGCGCGAGATGCAGTCGCCGGAAGGCGGCTACTACTCCTCGCTCGACGCCGACAGCGAGGGCGAGGAAGGAAAGTTCTATGTCTGGGACCGCGAAGAGGTGCGGCGACTCCTCTCCGCCGACGAGTACGCGGCAACGGCAGCGCATTTCGGCCTTGACCGGCCGCCGAATTTCGAGAACCGTCACTGGCACCTGCGTGTCGCCGGGCCCGGAACGCCGGCGAAGCCGAAATTGCTCGAGGCGCGCGAGAAGCGCATTCGTCCCGGGCGCGACGAAAAAATTCTCGTTTCCTGGAACGCGCTCGCCATCCGTGGCATGGCGCACGCGGGACGGGTGTTCGGGCGCGACGACTGGCTGGCTTCGGCGCGCCGCGCTTTCGCCTTTCTGCGCGAAAAGCTGTGGCACGACGACCGGCTGCTCGCCACCTACAAGGACGGTCGCGCGCACCTCAATGCCTATCTCGACGACTACGCCTTCCTCATCGCCGCCGCGCTCGAGCTTCTGCAGGCGCGCTTCTCGGTCGACGAGCTCGCCTTCGCCTGCCGGCTCGCCGACACGCTCCTCGAGCAGTTCGAGGACGCGGAGGACGGCGGCTTCTTCTTCACCGGTCGCGACCACGAGCGTCTGATCCTGCGTCCCAAACCGGGACAGGATCAGGCGACGCCGTCGGGCAACGCGCTCGCCGCCTCGGCTCTGGGTCGGCTCGCCGTCCTGACCGGCGAGGAGCGCTATGCCCGAGCGGCCCGGCGGACGGTCGAGCTCTTCTACCCGGCGATGCTCGACTATCCCGCCGGCTTCGCCGCGATGGCGATCGCGCTCGAGGAGCAGCTCGAGCCGCCGGCGACGGTCATCCTGCGCGGCGGTGAAACGGCCCTGGGCGCGTGGCAGGGCGACTTGGCGCGCGAATATCTTCCCGCTACTCTCCTGCTCGCCATTCCCGACGGGACGGCGGGCTTGCCGCCGCTACTCGACAAGCCGGCCCGGCCGGGAGGGGTCAACGGGTGGGTATGCCGGGGCGTTACTTGTCTCGAGCCCATCGCCGAGCTCTCAACGCTGATCAGCACCTGCAAGGAGAAGGAATGAAACACCTAGCAAACATCGCCGCCGTCGCCGCCCTAGTGGGAGCCGTGACTGCCCTGTCGCCGGCATTGGCGAGCGAGGAGCTCGCGAAGAAGCACGCGTGCTTCGCTTGCCATGCGGTCGACAAGAAGCTGGTCGGGCCTTCCTACAAGGATGTCGCCGCCAAGTACCGGAGCGACAAAGGCGCAGAGGCGAAGCTGTTCGACAAGGTGAAGAAGGGTGGCACCGGGGTCTGGGGGCAGGTACCGATGCCGCCTAACGCTGCCGTGCCCGATGCGGACATCCACGCCCTGGTGAAGTGGATCCTGTCGCAGAAGTAGCCGCACCGCGGTGATGGACTGGCGGGGGCGGAGGTATGATATTTGTCCCATCCGGAGGAACCCCATGCAGAACATGAACCTGCGCATCACGCTGCTCGTCGCCGCGCTCGGCGCCGCCTTCCCGCTGTGCGCGCAGACGCTGGAGGTGAAGATCGGCCACGTCGCGCCGCTCACCGGCGGCATCGCTCACCTCGGCAAGGACAACGAGAACGGCGCGCGCCTCGCGGTCGAAGAGGCGAACGCGGCCAAGATCAAGATCGGCGGCAAGGAGGCGAAGTTCTCGCTTGTCGCCGAGGACGACCAGGCCGATCCGAAAGTCGGTACCACCGTGGCGCAGAAGCTCGTCGACCAGAAGGTCGTCGGCGTCGTCGGCCACCTGAACTCCGGTACTTCCATCCCCGCCTCGCCGATCTACAACGGCGCCGGCATCCCGGTGATTTCCGGCTCGGCGACCAATCCCAAGCTCACCGAGCAGGGATTCAAGACCCAGTTCCGCGTCGTCGGTCGCGACGACCAGCAAGGGCCGGCGATCGCGAGCTACCTCGCTACCAACCGCAAGCCGAAGGTCGTCGCCGTGATCGACGATGCCACTGCCTACGGCGAAGGCATCGCCAACGAAGTGGAGAAGTCCCTCAAGGCCCAGAAGATCAGCGTCCTGCCGCGCGAGAAGGGCACCGACAAGACGACCGACTGGAAGGCGGTGCTCACCAAGCTGCGCGGCCGCAATCCCGACGCCGTGTTCTATGGCGGCATGGACGCGACCGGCGGCCTGCTGCTCAAGCAGGCGCGCGAGCTCGGCATGAAGGCGGTGTTCACCTTTGGCGACGGCGCCTGCACCGACAAGATGAAGGAGCTCGCCGGCGCCGCGGCCGACGGACTGCTGTGCTCGCAGGCGGGAATCCCGCCGCAGGCGGCGGACCGCAAGTTCCTGGCCGCCTACAAGAAGCGCTTCAAGGTCGATCCGATCCTGTACGCGCCCTTCACCTACGACGGCGCCAACCTGATCATCGAGGCGATGCGCAAGGCCGACTCCACCGATCCGAAGAAATACCTGCCGGCGCTGCAGAAGCTCTCCTACATGGGCGCCACCGGCCGCATCGAGTTCGACGCCAAGGGCGACCGCAAGGACGCGGAGATGACGATCTTCACCATGAAAGGCGGCAATCTCGAGCCGATCGCCGTGATCAAGTCCGGCAAGACCATCGCCTACGCCGACTTCATCAAGGGCGCGGGCGGCGCCGCGGCGAAGAAGTAGGTCGATCGCGACCCTGAAAACGGCACCCCAGCGGTGCCGTTTTTCATTCTGCTAGGCTGACGCCGCGCATGGACACCTTCCTGCAGCAGCTGGTGAACGGCCTCACCGCGGGAAGCGTCTACGCCGTCGTCGCGCTGGGCTACACGATGGTGTACGGCATCATCCAGCTGATCAACTTCGCGCACGGCGAAGTCGTGATGATCGGCGCCATGGTCGCGTTCACCATGATCAGCCTGCTGGCGCCCGCCGGGCTGCCGCCGCTCGCCGTGCTGCTGATCGGCACCGCCTGCGCAATTCCGGTGTGCATGCTGGTCGGCTACTCGATGGAGCGCCTCGCCTACCGTCCGCTGCGCGGCGCGCCGCGGCTCGCGCCGCTCATCACCGCGATCGGCATCTCGATCATCCTGCAGCACCTCGCCCTGCTGGTCTGGAGCCGCAACGTGCTCGCCTTTCCGCAGATCCTCGAGACGCGCACCTACATGTTCGGCGGCACCGCCATCACCAACGTGCAGATCGCCATCATCACGATCTGCTTCGCCATGATGGCGGGTCTGGCGATGCTGGTGTATCGCACGCGGCTGGGCACGGCGATGCGCGCCACGGCGCAGAATCCGCAGGTCGCCGGACTGATGGGCATCGACACCAACCGCGTCATCGCCGCGACCTTCGTCATCGGTGCCGCGCTCGGCGCGGTGGCGGGAGTTCTCTTCGGTACCTACTACGGCGTCGCGCAGTACACGATGGGGTCGATCCTCGGCCTGAAGGCGTTTTCCGCCGCGGTGCTGGGCGGCATCGGCAACATTCCGGGCGCCATGCTGGGCGGCCTGCTTCTCGGCCTGGTCGAAGCCCTCGGCGCCGGCTACATCGGCGACTTCACGGATCTCTGCCAGTACGGCGTCTTCGCCGGCTCGCTCGAAGCGTGCAAGGACGGCGGTCACTTCATTCTCGCCGGCTCGAACTATCAGGACGTGTTTTCCTTCCTCGTGCTGATCCTGGTGCTCGTCTTCCGTCCTTCCGGGCTGCTGGGCGAGCGCGTCGGCGACCGCGCGTGACGCTCAGCAAGAATCCCTGGGCGGTGCGCGCCGGCGTCGTGCTCATCGCCGTCACGCTGGCAGTGCTGCCGTTCGCGCTCGCGCAGGTGGGCACCGCATGGGTGCGCATCACCAACTACGCCATCCTCTATTTGCTGCTCGCGCTCGGCCTCAACATCGTCGTCGGCTTAGCCGGCCTTCTCGACCAGGGCTACATCGCCTTCTACGCCGTCGGCGCCTACACCTATGCACTGCTCGCCAGCCCGCAGTTCGGGCTGCATCTGCCGTTCTGGATCATCCTGCCGATCGGCGCCGCGGTCGCCGCTTTTTTCGGCGTCCTGCTCGGCGCGCCGACCTTGAAGCTGCGCGGCGACTATCTCGCCATCGTCACTCTCGGTTTCGGCGAGATCATCCGCATCATCCTCAACAACCTGTCGAGGCCGGTGAACATCACCAACGGCCCCCAGGGCATCGGCGGCATCGATCCGTTCCGCGCCGGCGAATTCAGCTTCGCGAGTCCCGAGACCCTGCTTGGGCTCGATTTCAGCGGCCCGATCAAGTACTACTACCTGCTGCTCGCGGTCGTGCTGGCGATCATCGTCGTCAACATCCGGCTGCAGAACTCGCGCATTGGCCGGGCCTGGGAGGCCATCCGCGAGGACGAGATTGCGGCGCGCGCGAGCGGCATCGATACGACCCGTATCAAGCTGCTCGCTTTCGCCATGGGCGCGACCTTCGGCGGCGTGGCGGGCGGCATGTTCTCGGCGATCCAGAGCTTCATCTCGCCGGAGAGCTTCGTCCTGGTCGAGTCGGTGATGGTGCTGTCCATGGTGGTGCTGGGCGGCATGGGCAACATCTGGGGCGTGATCCTCGGCGCCCTGCTGCTCTCCTTCGTGCCGGAGATCCTGCGCTGGACGGTGGAGCCGGCGCAGATGGCGCTCTTCGGCCGCATGCTGATCGAGCCGGAAGTGATCCGTATGCTGCTCTTCGGCCTGGCGCTCGTCCTGGTGATGCTCTTCCGCCCCGCCGGTCTGCTGCCCTCGGCGGTGCGGCAGCGCGAGCTGAGCGAACGCGCCCCATGACCCTGCTCGAGTGCCGCGGCATCGGCAAGCGCTTCGGCGGCGTGCAGGCGCTCTCCGGCGTCTCCTTCTCGATCGCGGGCGGCGAGGTATTCGGCCTGATCGGCCCGAACGGCGCCGGCAAGACGACGCTCTTCAACGTCCTGACGGGGATCTTCGCGCCGGACCAGGGCAGCTTCGTGTTCGACAACCGGCCGCTGCACGGGCTGAAGGCGCACGAGGTGACCGCCGCGGGCGTCGCGCGCACCTTCCAGAACATCCGCCTGTTCGCCAATCTCTCCGCCATCGAGAACGTCATGATCGGCCGGCACGCGAAGACCCGCGCCGGCGTCTGGGGCGCGGTCCTGCGCAATCGCCGCACGCTCGAGGAGGAGAAGGGCATCGTCCGCCGCTCGCTCGAGCTGCTCGATTTCGTAGGCATCCGCGCCCGCGCCAACGCTCCGGCGGGCAGCCTGCCCTATGGCGACCAGCGCCGGCTCGAGATCGCGCGTGCGCTCGCCACCGAACCGAAGCTGCTCGCGCTCGACGAGCCGGCGGCCGGCATGAATGCCACCGAGCGGCTGGCGCTCGGCAGGCTCATCCAGGCAATCCGCGGCTCGGGCGTCACGGTGCTGCTGATCGAGCACGACGTGCGCCTGGTGATGAACATCTGCGACCGCGTGCTGGTTCTCGACTACGGTGAGAAGATCGCCGAAGGCCGCCCGGCCGAGGTGCAGAGCGATGCTCGCGTCATCGAGGCCTACCTTGGCAGACCGCGCGCTGCTTGAAGTGCAAGGGTTGGAGGTGCGCTACGGCGGCATTCGCGCGGTCAAGGGCATCGATTTCGAAGTCGCCGAGGGTGAGCTCGTCTGCCTGATCGGCGCCAACGGCGCCGGCAAGACTTCGACGCTGAAGGCGCTGTGCCGGCTGATCGGCGCGCACTCGGGCACGATCCGCTATGCCGGCGAGGACATCTCGCGCGCGCGCGTTCACGAGCTGCCGCGGCGCGGCTTGATCATGGTGCCCGAGGGCCGCGGCATCTTCGCGCAGCTGACGGTGGAGGAAAACCTGGCGATGGGTGCCTACGCGCGGGGCGGCGGCGATCCGCAGTCCCAGTACCAGCGCTTCCCTCGCCTTGCCGAGCGGCGCCACCAGGTCGCCGGCACTCTCTCAGGCGGCGAGCAGCAGATGCTCGCTATCGCGCGCGCGCTGATGGCCGGGCCGAAGCTCCTCCTGCTCGACGAGCCGTCGATGGGCCTCGCGCCGCTGATGGTGGAGAAAATCTTCGAGATCGTCGCCGACATCGCGCGCCAGGGCGTGACGATCCTGCTGGTGGAACAGAACGCGCGCCTCGCGCTCGAGTTCGCGAGCCGCGGCTACGTCATGGAATCGGGCGCCATTTCGCTCAGCGGCGAAGCGAAGACGCTGCTCGCCGATCCGCGCGTGCGCGAGGCCTATCTCGGCGAGTCCGCGGCGGGCTGAGCGAGATCCGCCTGCGTGGTGAAGCTGTCGGCGTAGAACTCGTCCTCGGGGAGCTTGCAGGCGGCGGTGAAATCGGCACGCGCGGAATCCACCATGATCGGCACGCCGCAGGCGTACACCTGGTGCCCGGAGAGGTCGGGAAAGTCCTCCATCACCGCGCGGTGCACGAAGCCCGTGCGGCCCTGCCACTGGTCCTCGGGGAACGCGTCGGAGATCACCGGCACGTACTTGAACGATGCATGGTCGCTTGCCCACTTTTCCGCCAGCGCGTTCAGATAGAGGTCTTTCGGCCGCCGCCCGCCCCAGTAGAGCGTCATCGGCCGCTCGAGGCCGCGCTGGAAGGCGTCCTCGACCAGCGACTTGATCGGCGCGAAGCCGGTGCCCGAGGCCACCAGGACGATCGGCTTCGGCGATTCCTCGCGCAGGAAGAACACGCCGAGCGGCCCTTCGAAGCGCAGGATGTCGCGCTCCTTCATCTTCTCGAACACGTGCTGGGTGAAGTTGCCGCCGACGACCCGGCGCACGTGCAACTCGATCAGCTCGGCTTCGTGCGGGGGATTGGCCATGGAAAAGCTGCGCCGCGAGCCGTCCTTCAGCAGGAACTCGATGAACTGCCCGGCGAGAAACTTCATCTTCTCGTTCGCGGGCAGCTTCACGCGCAGCACGATCACGTCGTCGGCGACGCGCTCCAGCGCCTGCACGCGGCAGGGCAGCGTCTTGATGACGATTCCCTTCGCGGCGCCGACGGCGCGCGCCTCGATCACCACGTCGCCGCGCGGCTTAGCCTGGCAGAAGAGCGCCTTGCCCTGCGCCTTCTCCTCGTCGGTAAAGACGCGCTTCTGGTAGACCCCGTAGTCGACGCTGCCTTCGAGGATCTTGCCCTTGCAGCTGCCGCACGCCCCGTTCTTGCAGCCGTAGGGCAGCACCAGGCCCTGGCGCAGCGCGGCGGCGAGGATGGTCTCGCCTTCCTCGACCTGGAACTGCTGCCCGCTCGGCGTCAGGGTGACGTTATGCATGAAGTTAGAATGAGACCGTGAAACAGCTGCTCGTCGCCGGCTACGGCGATATCGCGCGCCGCGCCGAGCCGGACCTTGCGCGCACCTTCCGCATCGAACGCCTCGCGCGCCGCCTTGGTCGGGACCTCGACCGTCCGGAAACTTTGGAGCTCGGCGGGGCGCACGCGCTTTTGCACTGCGCGCCGCCGCCGGCGAGCGGCAACACCGACACGCGCACCGCGAACCTCCTGGCGGCGCTCGCGAAGGCCAGCATTCTACCGAGCCGCGTCGTCTACGTCAGCACGAGCGGCGTCTATGGCGACTGCGGTGGCGAGCGCGTCGATGAGTCACGGCCGGTTGCGCCGCGGACCGCGCGCGCGCGCCGCCGCGCCGACGCCGAACAGCGCCTCGCCGCCTGGTGCGCCGAGCGCAGCGCAGCGCTCATCATCCTGCGCGCGCCCGGCATCTACGCCGAGCACCGGCTGCCGCTCGCGTCATTACGCGAAGGTGCCCCGGTGCTGCGCGCCGAAGACGATGTCTACACCAACCACATTCACGCCGACGATCTGGCGCGCGCCGTGGTCCGCGCGCTCGAGGACGACGCGCCTGCGGGCGTGTACAACATCGCCGACGATAGCGAGCTGCGCATGGCCGAGTGGATGGACCTCGTTGCCGCGCGCCACGGCCTGCCGCGCCCGCCGCGCCTCGCGCGCGCCGAGCTCGAGCGCAGCGTGCCGCCGGAACGCTACTCATTCATGAGCGAATCGCGCCGGCTCGACAACACGCGGATGAAGCGCGTCCTCGGCCTGCGGCTCCGCTATCCGACCGTCCACGAAGGGCTCGCGCATGCGCACGCTGTTGGTGTTGACTAACGTTCCGGACCGCGCCGCCGCGGAGCGCATCGCCGACATGCTGATCGAGAAGCGCCTCGCCGCCTGCGTCAACATCCTCGCCTGCCGCTCGGTGTACCGATGGCAGGACGCCGTGCAGCACGACGATGAGCATCCGCTGCTGATCAAGACCACGGCGGAGCGTTACGCGGAGCTGGAGGCGGCGCTGCGCGCCGCCCATCCCTAGGAACTCCCGGAGAGCATTGCGGTCCCAATCGCGCGCGGCCTGACCGCGTACCTCGACTGGGTGGCGGCCGAGACCAAGTGAAAAGATTCCTGCTTCTCGCACTCTTGCTTGCCAGCGTGCCTGCGCTAGGCGCGCTGAACCTCGGCTCGACCGACAACCTGCTCGAGCCCGAGAAGGCGTTCCGCTTCTCGGCCCGCGCGCTGGAGGACGGCGCGGTCGAAGTGCGCTTCGCCATCGCCGACGGCTACTACCTCTATCGCGAGCGCTTTCGTTTCGAGGCGACCGGCGCGCGTCTCGGCAAGGCCGAATTCCCGCCGGGTATCGCCCACAAGGACGAATTCTTCGGCGAGCAGCAGATCTATCGCAGGGACGTGCGCATCCGCGTTCCCGCCGAAGCCTCGGGTCGGTTCGAGCTCAAGGTCACCTCGCAGGGCTGCGCCGATGCCGGCGTGTGCTACGTGCCGATGGAATCGACAGCGAGCGTGAGCCTCACCGGCGGCGCGCCGGTTTCCCGGCCGTCCATTTTTTCCAGCGACCTCGAGGTGGCGCAGCTGTTCCAGAACAGCACGCCGCTCGTGCTCGGCGGATTCCTGGTCTTCGGGCTGCTGCTGGCGTTTACCCCCTGCGTGCTGCCGATGATCCCGATCCTTTCGGGAATCATCGCCGGCGAAGGCGCGTCGCTCAGCAAGTCGCGCGCGCTCGGGCTTTCGCTCTCCTACGTGATCGGCATGGCGCTCGCCTACGCCATCGCCGGTGTCGCCGCCGCCTACTCGGGCTCGCTGCTCGCCGCGGCGCTTCAGAATGCCTGGGTCCTTGGCGCGTTCGCTCTCGTCTTCGTGGTGCTCGCGCTCTCCATGTTCGGCCTGTACGAGCTCAAGCTGCCCGGCTTCCTGCATCATCGCCTCGATGAAGCGCAGCGGCGGCTGCCGGGCGGGCGGATTGCTTCGGTCGCGAGCATGGGCGCGCTGTCGGCGGTGATCGTCAGCCCGTGCGTCGCGGCGCCGCTCGCCGGCGCGCTGCTCTACATCGCCCAGACGCGCGACGTCGCGCTCGGCGGCGCGGCGCTCTTCACCATGGCGCTCGGCATGGGCATTCCGCTCATCGCGGTCGGCGTCTCCGAGGGCGCGTTGCTGCCCAAATCAGGGCCGTGGCTCAATCGCGTCAAGCAGTTCTTCGGCGTGCTTCTGCTCGCGGTGGCGGCGTGGATCGTCTCGCCGCTTTTCCTCACCGGCAAAGGCGATACCAAGTTCGTGCGCATAGACAGCATCGCCGAGCTCGACGCGAAGCTCGCCGCGCCGGGCAAGCCGGTGATGCTGGACTTCTATGCCGACTGGTGCGTGTCCTGCAAGGAGATGGAGCATTTCACCTTCAGCGAGCCGGCGGTGAAGAAGCAGCTCGACGGCTTGCTGCTGCTGCAGGTGGACGTGACGGCGAATACGGCGGAGCACAAGGCGCTGCTCAAGCGCTTTTCGCTCTTCGGCCCGCCGGGAATCATCTTCTTCGACGCGCAGGGCCGCGAGATCAAGGGCCTGCGGGTGATCGGCTACCAGAACGCCGAGCGCTTCCTCAAGACCCTTTCGCTCGCGACAACGCCTTAGCGGCATCCATCGCGAAGTAGGTGAGGATGCCGTCGGCGCCGGCGCGCTTGAAGGCGAGCAGGGCTTCCATCACGCAGGATTCGGGCAACCACTTGTTGGCGATCGCGGCGCGCAGCATCGAATACTCGCCCGAGACCTGATAGACGAAGGTCGGCGCCTTGAACTCGTCCTTCACGCGCCGCACGATGTCGAGGTAAGGCAGGCCCGGCTTGACCATCACCATGTCGGCGCCTTCGGCGAGATCGAGGCCCACCTCCCACAGCGCCTCGTCCGAGTTGGCCGGATCCATCTGGTAGGTCTGCTTGTCGCTCTTGCCGAGATTCTTCGCCGAGCCGACGGCGTCGCGAAACGGTCCGTAGAAGCCGGAAGCGTACTTGGCCGAGTAGGCCATGATTTTGGTGTGAATGTGGCCGCCTTTCTCAAGCGCGGCGCGAATGCGGCCGATGCGGCCGTCCATCATGTCGGAGGGCGCGACGATATCGACGCCGGCGGCCGCTTGGGCGAGCGCCTGCTTCACCAGCGCGTCGAGCGTCACATCATTGATGATGTAGCCCGACGCGTCGACGACGCCGTCCTGGCCGTGCGAGGTATAGGGGTCGAGCGCGACGTCGGTCATGATGCCGAGCTCGGGAAAGCGTTTCTTGAGCGCCGCGACGGCGCGCGGCACCAGCCCTTTGGCGTTGAATGCTTCCTTGCCGTCGGCGCTTTTCAACCGCTGCTCGATGGCCGGAAAAAGCGCGAGCGCGGGGATGCGCAGCTTCAGGCATTGCTCGGCGAGCGGCAGCAGCTTGTCGACCGTCATGCGTTCGACGCCCGGCATCGAAGCCACTTTCTCAGTGCGGTTTTTCCCCTCGACGATGAACACCGGGTAGATGAGGTCGTTCGGGGTCAGCACGTTCTCGCGCATGAGACGGCGCGAGAAATCGTCGCGCCGCATGCGCCGCATTCGCACTGCCGGGAACGCGCCGTAGACCTTCATGCCTGATTTTTCTCGGAGTTTGGCTGTTGAACTTTTGCGCTTTGGCGCCATCTTACCTTCAGACGATTTTCATCGTCTCCCGCTTCTCCTCCCTGAGCGGGCGCCTTAATCCAAAGTTAAGGCACTTTCCCCCGGTTTATTTCCCCTTTGCCGGGGGTCTTTTATTCTCGCCGGCCTGCTGCGAGCCAACGCTCGAGCAGGTCGCGGCACTCCTCGACGCCGAGCTTCGAGACGCTCGAAAACAACATCACGTCGTCCCGCGGCGATTCGGCGCGCACTGCCTGCAGCGTCTTCTCCTGCATCGCGCGCGGGAGCTTGTCGGCCTTGGTGAGAAGGATGAGCCTGCGCGCATCGCCGAGCCAGCCGAGGAGTTGCCGGTCGAGCGGCGTCAGCGGATGCCGCGCGTCGATGAGCACCACCACGCCGACCAGGCTCGCGCGCGAGCGAACATAACCGCCGACGAGCTCGCTCCAATGTGCCCGTAGCGCCAGCGGTACGCGCGCGTAGCCATAGCCCGGAAGGTCGACTAGCAGTCCCGCTTCGCCCAGCGCGAAGAAGTTGATGGTCTGCGTGCGGCCGGGGGTCTTGCTCGTGCGTGCGAGCGCCTTGCGGCCGGTCAGGGCGTTGAGGGCGCTCGACTTGCCGACGTTGGAGCGGCCGGCAAAGGCGATTTCGGGCGCGCCGGGCGGGGGCAGGTCAGCCGCCCGGCCTGCGGCGCGCCAAAACTCGGCTTGCGAGAGGGCCTTCATGGGGAGCCGGATTCTCTAATAAAATCGCGACTTTCGGAGTTCAGGGGGATCGATGCGAGTTTTCGCGCTGGCCGCTCTAGCGGCGGCAGCCTTGCTGTCCGGACAGGCCTCGGCTCAGGGGAAGGCGCAGGGCATCGCGGCGCAAGTCTGCGCGGCCTGCCATGCCGCGGACGGCAACAGCATCGGTGCCGCGAATCCCAAGATCGCCGGCCAGTTTCCGGAGTACCTCAACAAGCAATTGCGCGACTTCAAGGCTCAGGGCGGCAAGAAGGCCGTGCGCGAAAACGCCGTCATGGCGGGCATGGTGGCCAACCTCTCGGACGCCGATATGAAGGGCCTCGCCTCCTACTACGCCTCGCAGAAGCTCAAGCCGGCCGCCGCAGCCGACAAGGACCTCGCCGCCCTTGGCCAGAAGGTCTGGCGCGGCGGCAACGCCGCCTCGGGCGTACCGGCCTGCGCCGGCTGTCACGGCCCTGCCGGGGCAGGGCTGCCTGGCCAATATCCCAAGCTCGCCGGGCAATACGCCGAGTACGTTGCCGCCCAGCTGAAGGCCTTCAAGGAGGGCGGGCGCTCGAATGACCCAAACGGTGCGATGCGTGGCGTCGCGGCACGCCTGACCGAACGCGAGATTCGGGCCGTTTCAGAGTACGCTGCCGGGCTGCGGTAGGGAAATAAATGACTTCGGCCGGTGTTTGCAGATGTCCAACCCCATGGAGAACCTGATGAAGAAGAGCCTTTTGGCGGCCGGCTTGGCCGTTGCAGTGATGAGCGGCGAGGTGATGGCGCAGGCAAAGCCGGAAACCCTGGTGAAGCAACGCCAGGCGGCCATGACGCTGCAGGGCAAGTATTTCGGGCCCATGGTGGGCATGGCGCAGGGCAAGATCCCCTATGACGCCAAGATCGTCCAGCGCAATGCGGGGTTCCTGGACAACCTGAGCCGCATGCCTTGGGATGGTTTCGATGCCTCTACCAAGGACGTGAAGAGCGCGGCGCTGCCGGCGGTCTGGTCCGAGTCGGCCAAGTGGAGCGAGGCAGCCGATCGCTTCCAGAGCGAGGCCTCCAAGCTGTACGCGATCAGCCGCAGCGGCGACGAGGCGGCGGTGAAAGCGCAGATCGGCGCGGTCGGCAAGACCTGCGGCGGCTGCCACGAGTCCTTCCGCCAGAAGCAGTAGTCGGTTGTTGGTGATGAGAAGCCCCGCTGCGGCGGGGCTTTTTATTCTCGCGCTCGCCTTCGGCGCCGCCGCGCAGGACGTCAAGCGCGGCGAGTATTTGTCGAAGGCCGCGGGTTGCCTCGGCTGCCACACCGAGGAGAAGAAGGACGCCGTGCCCTACGCCGGCGGCCGGGCGTTGAAGACGCCGTTCGGTACTTTTTTCGGCCCCAACATCACGCCGCATCGCGAAGCCGGGATCGGCGAATGGAGCGAAACCGACTTCGTGCGCGCGATGCGCGAGGGCCGGCGGCGCGACGGGGCGAATCTCTTTCCAGCGTTTCCCTATGCCTCGTTCACGCGCATGAGCGACGGCGACCTCAAGGATCTCTGGGCCTACCTGCGCTCGCTGCCGGCGAGCAGCCGCCCCAGCCAGCCGCACGAGCTTGGTTTCTTCTATCGCTGGAGGTTTCTGGTCACCGTCTGGAAGTGGTTCTTCTTCACGCCCGGGCCGATGGTCGCGGACGCGGCGAAGAGCGCGGTGCTGAACCGCGGCGCGTATCTCGTGCAGGCGCTCGGCCATTGCGGCGAGTGCCACACGCCGCGCAACTTCCTCGGCGGGCCGAAGAACAGCCGCTTCCTCGCCGGCGCCAAGCTGGGAGAGACCGCGGTGCCGAACATCACGCCGACGCGTCTGAAGAAGCTCGGCGACGCCGAGCTGAAAGATGTGCTGCGCACGGCGATGACCGCCGACGGCGACGTGCTCGCCGAGTCGATGTCAGAAGTTGTGCGCAACACCACCAGCCAGCTCACCGCGCCGGACCTCGACGCGATGGTCGCCTACCTGCGCAGCCTGCCGGCATTGCCTGATGAGGGCAAATAGCGTGGAATAGCGGCGTCGCGTCCCTGTTCATATCGATGAACGAAGCCGAGCGCCTGGTTGAGCTGATCCCGAGATTGCGGCGCTATGCCCGCGCGCTCGTCGGCGATCGCGCCACCGCCGACGATCTGGTTCAGGACACGCTGGAGCGCGCCTGGGCGAAGCTGCACCTGTACCGCCGCGGCACCGATCTGCGCGCCTGGCTCTTCACCGTCATGCATAACGTCCACGTCAATCGCGTGCGAGCCGCGCGCCCCACCGATCCTCTCGATGACGAGATGCCCGAGCTCGCGCAGCGCGCCTCGCAGGGCGACGCGCTGCTGGTGCGCGACCTCGACCGGGCGATCTCGCGCCTGCCCGACGAGCAGCGCGCGGTGCTGCTGCTCGTCACGCTGGAGGAGATGAGCTACGACACCGTGGCGCGCGCGCTCGACATCCCGATCGGCACCGTCATGTCGCGCTTGTCGCGCGCGCGCGAGAAGCTGCGCGCGATGATGCTCGGCCAGGGCGCGGCGCGCCTCAAGGTCGTGAAATGAGCGAAGCCCGGCAGCCTTCCGAGATCGAGCTGCAGGCCTTTGTCGACGGCCGCGCCGACCCGCAGCAGAAGGCGGCGATCGACCTGTGGCTCGCCGAGCATCCCGACGAGGCAGAGCGCATCGAGGCCTACCGTCGCCTTGGCGAGGGCCTGCGCGCGCTCTACGACCCCGTCCTCGAGGAAACGGTGCCCGGCCGCCTGATGCGCTCCGCGGGCGTAAGCCGGCGCTGGCTGCCAGTGGCGAAAGCGGCCGCCTGGCTGGTGATGGGCCTTGCCGTCGGCACGCTTGCCGGCTGGCAACTGCACGAATGGCGCAGCCCCGCGCCGGTCGCCATGGACTCCGCAGCAGTAATGGCGCGTCGCGCAGCGATGGCGCATGCAACCTACTCGCCGGAGGTTCGCCATCCGGTGGAAGTGGGCGCCGATCAGGAGCAGCACCTCGTCACCTGGCTGTCGAAGCGGCTCGGGACGAAGGTTCGCGTGCCGCGCCTGGACGAGGCGGGCATGTCGCTCGTCGGCGGGCGGCTGCTGCCGGGCGAAAGCGGGCCGGTGGCGCAGTTCATGTACCAGACGCCGGCTGGCCGCCGCATCACGCTCTACGTCCGCGCCGAATCACGCGGCAATCGCGAGACGGCTTTCCGCTATGCGCGCGAGAACAACGTCGGCGTCTTTTACTGGATCGACGGCGAGTGCGGCTACGCCCTCGCTTCCGCCGACCTCACCAAGGAAGAATTGCTCCGCATCGCCACGCTGGTCTACAAGCAGTTCGAGTCGTAACCTCCCTCCTAGGGGGCGCGCGCCTGCTGCTGCGCACCATCGAAGGGATCCCGGACTCTCACCTTTCGACCATAAAGCGCTGATTCGCAAGATAACTTGTCCAGCCGATGGCCGGGCACGGTTCGTGCGAATTCAACGACATGTCATTTCTCGACGTTCAGGACCTGGCGACGATCGCGGCGCAGACCGACATCACCGCGCTCTTCGGCGCATGGTGCTGCGACAGCGACGAGCTGTTCAGCGCCCTTGAAGCGAGCTTCGGCGCCTGCCTTATTGCTTTGGCGATCCGTCGCCGAGCGAAGCATTGAGGCCGGCGGCGAGCGCCGCTTCACCGCTTACGAGCGCCTTCCAGCCGAGCTCCAGGCCATTGCGCTTGCCCTTCACAACCAGCTTCAGGCCTTCGGGCGAAATCGTCAGCATGTAGGCCTGCTCGCCGATCATTACTTCGCGCTTCAGGGGTTTTTCCAGCTTCGTCGCCATTCTCAGCCTTTCAGCGCGGCGTCTATCTCGCGCAGTTCGTTTTCGGGGGAAACAGCTTTCCTCAGCTTTCTACCGCAACGCGCGTACCAATAGCGAGCGTTTGGCAAATCGCCTTCCTGGTGGTGCAGCACGGCGTGGATCCAGCAGGCGATCTCGCCTTCCTCGTCATCCTGCACGATCTCGTGCGCCTCGCGCCACTTGCCGGACAACGCCTGCTCGACGGCTTCCTTGAGACGGGTGTGCGAAATCATCTCAGCTGGCGGAAGAGCTTGACCAGGTCGGGAAGCTGATAGTTTGCATTGAGACCGCTCGGATTGGGGAGTACCCAGACCTGCGCGCCTTCGAAACGGTCCGCCTGCTTGCCGATGCCTGTCGTCTTCAGGCCAAAAGCGTGGCAATAGGCACCGACGCCGAGGAACGCGACCACCCGCGGCCGGAAGCGGCGCACTTTCGCCGCCAGACGCCTGTGGCCGGCGGCGAACTCGGCGGGGGCGACTTCCTCGGCGGTGGCGGTGGCGCGGTTGACGAGGTTGGTGATGCCGTAGCCTTGCCGCAGCAGCTCCCGCTGCTCGGAGGGATGCAGCAGGCGGCCGCTGAAGCCGGCGCCGTGCAGCGCCGGCCAGAAGCGGTTGCCGGGCCGGGCGAAATGATGTCCGGTGAAAGCGGTGTACAGGCCCGGGTTGATGCCGACGAACAGCACGCGCAGGTCCGGCCCGATCACATCGCGGATGCTCTTGTTCTTCGAGGCGAGAAGCTGGGCCTTGCTAGGCCGGACGAATGACGTAGCCGCCGGACTTCTCGTCGGGCTCGAGCTTGACGAGGCCTTTCTTTTCCGCTTCCTCGAGGAGATCGGCGAAGGCACGGAAGCCATAGTACGACTCGTTGAATCCGGGATTGCGGCGCTTGAGCGCCTGCTTGACCATCGAGCCCCAGATTTTCTCCTCGGCGCCGCGCTCGGCCATCAGCGCCTCCAGCGTCGAGAGCATGAGGTCGAGGCCTTCCTGCTTCTTGTCCTCGCCCGAGCCGGCGGGTGCCGCTTCCCTGCGCTTCTTGGTGGCGCGGCGCTTCTGCTCGTCCTGGCGCACCAGATCGTCGTAGTAGATGAACTCGTCGCAGTTGCTGATCAGCAGGTCGGAGCTCGAGTTTTTCACGCCGACGCCGATCACCGTCTTCGCGTTCTCGCGCAGCTTGGAGACCAGCGGCGAGAAATCGGAATCGCCGCTGACGATGACGAAGGTATCGACGTGCTCCTTCGTGTAGCAGAGGTCGAGCGCGTCGACCACCATGCGGATGTCGGCCGAGTTTTTGCCCGACTGGCGTACGTGCGGGATCTCGATCAGCTCGAACGACGCGCCGTGCATCGTCGCCTTGAATTCCTTGTAGCGCTCCCAGTCGCAGTAGGCCTTCTTCACCACGATCGAGCCCTTGGCGAGCAGGCGCTCGAGCACTTTCTCGATGTCGAACTGCGCATACTTCGCCTCGCGCACGCCGAGCGCGACGTTCTCGAAGTCGCAGAAGACGGCGAGGCTACGCGCTTCGCGGTTGGCCGGCATGCGGCACCTCGGGTTGCTTGTGCCGGTTGAGCCGGTCCTGCAGGCGCTCGAAGTAAAGGTAGATCACGGGCGTGATGTAGAGGGTCAGCGCCTGCGACAGCAACAGGCCGCCGACCACCGCCAGGCCGAGCGGCATGCGCGCGCCGCCGCCGGCGCCGAAGCCGATGGCGATCGGCAGGCTGCCCATCAGCGCCGCCATGGTGGTCATCATGATCGGCCGGAAGCGCACCAGGCCGGCCTGGTGGATCGCCTGCTCGGGCGCCATGCCGTCCTTCCTCTGCGCCTCGATGGCGAAGTCGATCATCATGATGGCGTTTTTCTTGACGATGCCCACCAGCATGATGATGCCGACGAAGGCGTACATGTTGAGCTCGACGCCGAACGCCATCAGCGTCAGCAGCGCGCCGAGTCCCGCGGTCGGCAGGCCCGACAGGATGGTCAGGGGATGGATGAAGCTCTCGTACAGGATGCCGAGCACCAGGTAGATCACGAAGATCGACAGCAGGACGAGGATCCCCATGCCCTGCAGAGAGCTCTGGAACGCCTGCGCCGTGCCGGCGAACGAGCCGGTGAGCGTGGCGGGCACCTGCATCTCGCTGGTCGCGCGCTGGATCTGCTCGATCGCCTGCGAGAGCGCCACGCCGGGGCGCAGGTCGAACGAGTAGGTCACCGAGGTGAGTTGGCCGAGGTGGGTCACCTGCAGCGGCCCGACGCCGAACGCGAGGCTGGCAACGGCATTGAGCGGCACCAGCGCGCCGGTGCTGGAGCGCACGTACAGCATCTGCATCACCGTCGGATCAGTCTGGTAGCGCTGCGCCAGCTCGAGGATCACCCAGAACTGGTTGGTCGCGGTGTAGATCGTCGACACCTGCCGCGCGCCGTAGGCGTTGTTGAGCGCCATTTCGATGCTCTGCGCCGAGACACCGAGCGCCGATGCCTTCTCGCGCTCGATCTTGACCGTCACCTCGGGGCGCGTGATCTGCAGGTCGCTGGTGACGTCGATCAGCCCGGGCAGCGAGCGCAGCTTTTGCTCGACGGCCGGCGCCCAGTGATAGAGCTCATCGATGCTGGCGCTGCGCATGACGTACTGGTACGGGCTCTTGGTGAGCTGGCCGCCGATGCGAATCGACGGGATGTTCTGGATGAACACCTTGGCGCCGAGGATGTTGGCGAGCTTCGGCCGCAGCTCGCGCACGATCTGGTCGGCGGGTTTTCTCTCGTTGAACGGCTTCAGATTGACCGTCACGCGCGCGACGTTGAGCAGCGGCGAGCCGGCGTTCGCGCCGACGAACGCCATCGTCGCCTCGACGTTCGGGTCCTTGCGGATGATCTCGACCACCTGCGCCTGCAGCTCGATCATCGCCTCGTAGGAAGTGTCCTGCGGCCCCTCGACGAAGCAAAGCAGCTGGCCGGCGTCCTCGCTCGGCAGGAAGCCCTTGGGCGCGCGCGCGAAGAGAACGGCGGTGAGCACGCAGACGCCGAGGAACGCGATCAGCACCAGCCGCTGGTGGCGGAGCGTCCAGCGCAGCGAGACGTCGTACGCGCTGCGCCAGGCGTCGAAGGCGTGCTCGAACGCCATGTACAAGCGTCCGTGGCGCTCGTCCTTGCGGTGCGGCTTGAGGATGCGGCTGCACATCATCGGCGTCAGCGTCAGCGAGACGAAGCCCGAGAGCAGCACCGCGGTAATGATGGTCACAGCGAATTCGTGCAGCAGCCGGCCGAGGATGCCGCCCATGAACAGCACCGGGATGAACACCGCGGCGAGCGAGATAGTCATCGAGATGATGGTGAAGACGATCTCCTTCGAGCCGTCGAGCGTCGCCTGCATCACGCTCTTTCCCTGCTCGATGTGGCGCGTGATGTTCTCCAGCATGACGATCGCGTCGTCGACCACGAAGCCGACACAGAGGGTCAACGCCATCAAGGAGATATTGTCGAGGCTGTAGCCGAACACGTACATCACCGCGAAGGTGCCGATGATGCAAAGCGGCAGCGCGATCGCGGGAATGAAGGTAGCGGCGATGTTGCGCAGGAAAATGAAGATCACCATCACCACCAGGCAGAGCGCGAGATAGAGGGTGAACTGCACTTCGTTGACCGAGGCGCGGATGGTCTGCGAGCGGTCGTACAGGATGTCGATGCCGATCGCCGGCGGCACCTCGGCGCGGAAGGTCGGCAGCAGCTTCTTGATGTTGTCGACCACCTCGATGGTGTTGGTGCCGGGCTGGCGCTGGATGGCGAGCACGATGCCGCGCTTGCCCTTGAACCAGGCGCCGAGCTTGTCGTTCTGCACGCTGTCGATGACGCGGCCAAGCTCCTGCAGCCGGATCGGCGAGCCGTTGCGATAGGTGACGATGATCGGCCGGAACGCCATCGCGTCGTTGAGCTGGCCGGTCGCCTGCACGGCGAAGACGCGGTCCTTGCCGTAGAGCGTCCCGGTCGGCAGGTTGACGTTCGCCTGCGAGATCGCCTGCTCCACCTCGTTGATGCCGACGCCTCGGGCCGCGAGGGCGTTGGGATCTACCTGGACGCGCACGGCGTACTTCTGCTGCCCGAACACCTGTACCTGGGCGACGCCGTTGATGGTCGAGATGCGCTGCGCGAGGTTGGTCTCGGCGTACTCGTTCACCACCGAGATCGGCAGCGCGTCCGAGCTGAGCGCGAGGAAGAAAACCGGGAAATCCGCCGGGTTGACCTTGCGGAACGACGGCGGCGCCGACATCGTCGCCGGCAGCTGGCGCGAGGCCGAGGCGATGGCCGAATTCACGTCTTGCGCAGCGGCGTCGATGTCGCGGTCGAGGCTGAACTGGATCGTGATCCGCGTCACGCCCTGCCCGCTCACCGAGGTCATCTCGTCGATGCCGGCGATGGTCGAGAACTGCCGCTCGAGCACCGTCGCCACCGCGGAGGCCATGGTTTCGGGGCTGGCGCCGGGCAGCTCGGCCGTGACCTGGATGGTGGGGAAGTCGACGTTGGGCAGCGTCGAGACCGGCAGCAGCCGGTAGGCGGCGATGCCGAAAATCAGCAGGCCGGCCATCAGCAGCACCGTCATGACCGGGCGGCGGACGAACGGTTCGCAGAAGTTCAAGAAGGCTCCGCTGCCGGCTTGGCGATCTGTACCCGCGTCTTCGGCCCGAGGCGCAGCTGGCCGCGCGTCACCACGCGCTCGCCCTTGGCGAGCCCGTCGGCAATGATGGTCATCTCCCCGTCGGCGCGCTGCACCTTCACCTTGCGGATCTCGGCGAGCGAGTCGGGGCCGATCACGTACACGTACTGGCCTTCGGGGCCCGTCTGCACCGCCGTCGACGGAACGGTGATCGCGTCGACCTGCTCATAGAGCCGCAGGCTGACGTTGACGAACTGCCCCGGCCACAGCGCAGCTTCGACGTTGTCGAACTGCGCCCGCAGCCGGATGGTGCCGGTGCTCGGGTCGACCGCGTTGTCGACGAAGATCAGGCGGCCGCCGACGCGCGGCGCGGCGGGGTCGGGCGGAATGACGTCGACGCTGAGCGATCCACCTGCCATGTACTTGCGCACATCCGGCAGGCTCTGCTCCGGCACGGCGAAGTTGACGTAGATCGGCCGCACCTGGTTGATGATCGCCAGCGGAGCGGCGTCGTTCGCCTTCACCAGGTTGCCCGAATTCAGCAGGATCTTGCCGACGTAGCCGTCCAGCGGCGAGGTGATCGTGCAGTACTCGAGGTTGAGCCGCGCGTTCTCGAGCGCGGCCCGGCTCGCGCTGGCGGTGGCCTCGGCAGTTTCGGCGTTGGTGCGGATCTGGGCGTACGCTTCCTTCGAGATGAAGTTCTTGTCGAGCAACTCCTGGTAGCGCTTCGCTTGCGAACGCGCCTGGTCGCGCGCCGCGCTGTCGCGCAGCGCGTTCGCCTGCGCCTGGCGCAGGGTCGCCTGATAGGGACGCGGATCGATGCGGAACAGCACCACGCCCTTTTTCACCGGCTCGCCTTCGCGGAAATTCACTTCGAGGATCTGGCCGTCGACGCGCGCCTTGATCGAAACGGTCGCCGATGCCTCGACGTTGCCGATCGCGGTCAGGCGGATCGGCACGGTTTGTTGCTGGGCGGCCGCGATGGTCACCGGCACCGGCGGCGGTCCCTTGGGCCCCTTGCCCTCGCGCGCCTTGCCATCGGAGACGATATAGGTGCCCAGGCCCGCCGCGGCGAGCACCGCGACGAGGACCGTTCCGAGCACCAGGCGTTTGCTCATAAGCCGCTGATTGTCAGCCCGGAATGCGTTCCAGGGCAAACAGTTGCTCGACGGTCTCGCGGCTGCGCACAAGATGGGTTTCAACGCCGGAAACCAGCACCTCCGGCGGCCGGGGCCGCGAGTTGTAGTTCGAGCTCATCGCCATCCCGTACGCGCCGGCCGACATGAGCGCCAGCAGGTCTCCCTCGCGCGGCGCCAGCTTGCGATCTTTGGCGAGAAAGTCGCCGCTCTCGCACACCGGCCCGACCACGTCGTAAACGGCGCCGGCGGCCGCGGATTGCGCCTCGCGAACCGGCCGAACCTCGTGCCATGCGCTGTAGAGCGCCGGGCGGATCAGGTCGTTCATCGCCGCGTCGACGATGACGAAATTGCGCGCCGCGCCCGGCTTGACGTGCTCGATGCGCGCGAGCAGCAGGCCCGCATTCCCCACCAGGGAACGGCCCGGGTCGAAGACAATCTTTTGCTTTCTTTCCCCCAGCGCGGCGAGCGTGCCCCGGACGAAGGCGGCGATCGGCTGCTGCGCCTCGTCGCGATAGCGGATGCCGATGCCGCCGCCGACGTCGATGTGGCGCAGCCGGATTCCCGCCGCGTTCAGCCGGTCGACGAGCAGCGCGAGACGCTCCACCGCCGCGACGAACGGCGCTGGCTCGGCCAGCAGCGAGCCCACGTGGCAGCCGATGCCGACCAGCTCTAGATCGGCGATTGCCGCGGCGCGCGCGTAGAGACGCTCGGCATCGGCGTACGGGACGCCGAACTTGTTCTCGCGCAGGCCCGTGGAAATGTACGGATGGGTCTTCGCATCGATGTCGGGATTGACGCGCAGCGCGATCGGCGCGCGCTTGCCGAGCCGGCGAGCGACTGCGGCGACGCGCGAGAGCTCTGCTTCCGACTCGACGTTGAGGCAAGCGATGCCGCTCCTCAGCGCGAGCTCGATCTCGTCTTCGCGCTTGCCGACGCCGGAGAAAAGCGTCTTGCCCGGATCGCCGCCTGCGGCGACGACGCGCGCCAGCTCGCCGCCGGAGACGATGTCGAAACCCGCGCCGAGCCGCGCGAGCAGCGCCAGCACAGCGAGGTTCGAATTCGCCTTGACCGAATAGCACACCAGCGCGTCGCGCCCGCCCAGGGCGGCGGCGAATTCGCGGTAGGCCGCCTCGATCGCCGCGCGTGAATAGACATAGCAAGGCGTGCCGAAGCGCCGCGCGATCTCGTCGAGCGGCACCTGCTCGGCATGCAGCATGCCGTCGCGGTAGGCGAACCCCATCACCTATTGTCCGTCGCGGGGCTCCTCCGGCGGATAAGGGACGGGCTTGTACGGCGCCGGCCGCTCCGGCTTGACGCCCGGCGGCGGCTTGTCGCGCAGGTACAGCGGTCCCTTCTGTCCGCAGGCGCAGATCGGCAGCGTCAGCAACAAGACGAGCGCGGTAATGCTGCCGAAATGCGGCAAGAAGCGCATAAAATCCGCATGTTAACCCATGCTCAACGACACCGAATTCGAAGCGCTGGCGGGTCGCACGCTGGAACGCGTGGAGGCTGCGCTCGAAGCGAGCGGCATTGACGCCGACTTCGAGCTGAAGGAGGGTGGCGTGCTCGAGATCGAATTCGCAGACCACTCGAAGATCATCGTCAATCGCCACGGCGCGGCGCGCGAGATCTGGGTCGCCGCGCGCGCTGGCGGATTCCATTTCCGCTGGGACGGCGCCGCCTGGCGCGACACGCGCGAGGGCGGCGAGCTGTTCGCGGCTCTCTCGAAGCTGGTGTCCGCGCAGGGCGGCGAAGCGGTGCTGCTGAGACCCTAAGCGCTCCGCGCGCTTGTCAGGCGCCAGGCACCGGCGGCGCCTCGGGCTGCGGTAGCGGCGCTACCGGGCGGGGCGGCTGCAGGACTTCCGGCGGTGGAATCGCTTCGCGATAGAAAAATTCGGGCACCAGCCGGTTGTCGCCGGGCAGCGCGGGATAAGGGCCGGTCGGAACCATCACCACGCCCTCCGGCACCGTGCGCGGCGCCTCCGGAATTTCAGCCAGGACCTTCTCCATGTAGCCGACCCAGATCGGCAGGGCGACTACCCCGCCCGTCTGGTTCTTGCCCAGTGTCTTGGGCTGATCGAAGCCGACCCAGGAGATCGCCACCAGCGAGGGCTGGTAGCCGGCAAACCAGGCATCGACGAATTCGTTGGTGGTGCCGGTCTTGCCCGCGAGGTCGCTGCGGCCCAGACGCGCGGCGCGCGCGCCGGTCCCTATGCGCGTCACGTCCTGCATCATGTTGTCCATCACGAAGGCGTTGCGCGCGTCGATGACGCGCAGCGACTCGTCGCCGGCGCGGCGCGGCTGCGCCAGCACGAGCGGGTTGCCGCGATCGTCGACGATCTTCTGGATGAAGTAGGGCTGGACGAGGAAGCCGCCGTTGGCGAACACCGAATAGGCGCGCGCCATCTGCCAGGCGGTCACCGAGCCCGCGCCGAGCGCCATGGTGAGGTACGGCGGGTGCTTTTCTGCCTCGAAACCGAAGCGCGTGACGTAGTCCTGCGCGTACTTCGGCCCGATCGCCTCGAGCACGCGGATCGAGACCATGTTCTTCGACTTGGCGAGCGCGCTGCGCAGGCGCATCGGCCCCTCGAACCGGCCGTCGTAATTCTTCGGCTCCCAGCGCTGGCTGCCCGTTTCCTCCGCTTCGAGCACCACTGGCTCGTCGGGGATTACCGTCGCGGCGGTAAAGCCCTTCTCCAGCGATGCGGAGTAGATGAACGGCTTGAAGGACGATCCCGGTTGCCGCCACGCCTGCGTGACGTGGTTGAACTTGTTGCGATTGAAGTCGAAGCCGCCGACCAGCGCGCGTACCGCGCCGTCCTGCGGATCGAGGGCGATGAACGCCGATTCGACCTCGGGCAGCTGCACGACCTGCCAGTTCTTTCCCTCGCGTTGCACGCGCACGATGGCGCCGCGGCGGATCCGGCGCTGCGGCGCGGTTTTGGGGTCGAGACCTCGCGCCGCGAAGCGCAGTCCTTCGCCGGCGATCTCGATCTTCTCCCCGGTGCGCAGCGCGACCTGGACGTGCTTCGCGTCGGCAGCGAGCACGATGGCGGCCAGCAGGTCGTCGCTGTCGAAATGGTCGCCCAGCAGCTCATCGAAGTCGTCGTCGCCGACGTTGGCGGGCAGCTCGACGAAGCCCTCGGGAATGCGATAGCCGTGCTGCCGGTCGTACTCGAGCACGCCTTTTCTCAGCGCGGCGTAGGCGGCTTCCTGGTCTGCCTTGCGTAGCGTGGTGTAGACCCGGAATCCGCGCGTGTAGACCTCCTCGGGGTACTGGTCCGCGAGCGCCTGGCGCACCATCTCGGCGGCGAATTCGGCGTGAACGGAGTATTCGTTCACTTCGCGCCGCGCCCGCACCGGTGCTTTCACCGCCTCGTCATGCTGCACCGCAGTAATGTAGCCAAGGTCGGCCATTCGCCGCAGCACGAGCTGCTGGCGCTGTTTGGCTCGCTGCGGGTTGATGATCGGGTTGTAGAGCGAAGGCGCTTTGGGCAGCCCCGCCAGCATGGCGCTTTCGGCGAGCGTGAGCTGGTTGACCGCCTTGTTGTAGTAGATCTGCGAGGCGGCGCCGAAGCCGTACGCGCGCTGTCCGAGATAGATCTGGTTGAGGTAGAGCTCGAGGATCTGCTCCTTGGTCAGGCTGTGCTCGATCTTGAACGCGAGCAGCGCCTCGTAGAGCTTGCGAGTGAGCGTCTTCTCCGAGGAGAGAAAGAAGTTCCGCGCCACCTGCATGGTGATGGTGCTGGCACCCTGGCGACGGCCGCCCGAGACCAGATTGGTGTACGCGGCGCGCAAGACGCCGACGTAGTCGATGCCAGGGTGCTGGTAGAAGCGTTCGTCCTCGATGGCGATGATGGCGTTCTTGAGGTCCGCCGGTACCTCGGCGATCGACACCACGGCGCGCCGTTCCTCGCCGAATTCGCCGATCAGGACGCCGTCGGCGGTATAGATGCGCAGCGGAATCTTGGGCTGGTACTCGGTCAGCGCGTCCAGCGTCGGCAGGTTGGGGTAGGCGAGCGCGACGACCAGCGCCACGGCGAGAATGCCGACGGCCGCCAGCCCGGCCAGGACCGCCAGGGGAAAGGCGAGAAAGCGCAGCCACATCAGGGCAGTTAGACCTTCGTCGGGATGTTGTATTGCAGGCCTGAATCCAGACCTCGAATCATACCTTTTCCCCTTTGCGGATAATTAACTAGACAGCCGCTGGGGTTGTTGCTAGGATTTAACGCGAATTCTACGTATCGCCGCTAAGAGCTGATACGAAAAGGGAAATAACTCATGGCCTTGGACTTGTTCACGCCGAAGGCGCCACCCCTATTCGGGTTGGACATCAGTTCGTCCTCGGTGAAGATGCTCGAGATCGTCGACGCCGGCAAGGGAGGCTTCCGAGTCGAGCGCTATGCCATCGAGCCGCTCGCGCGCGACGCGGTGGTCGACGGCAATATCAACAATCTCGAGGCGCTGATCGACGCGGTCAAGCGCGGCTACAAGCGCCTCGGCACGCGCACCAAGCACGTGGCGATGGCGGTGCCCACCGGCGCCGTGATCACCAAGAAAATCGTCGTCAACGCGGCGCTGCGCGAGAGCGACCTGGAAATCCAGGTCGAGACGGAAGCGAACCAGTACATCCCGTTCGCGCTCGAGGAAGTGAATCTCGACTTCCAGGTGGTCGGGCCTTCGCCCACCAGCCCCGACGAGCAGGAAGTGATGATCGCGGCCACCCGCAAGGAGAAGGTCGAGGATCGAGTCGCCGTCGCCGAGTCGGCGGGCCTCAAGCCGCTCGTCATGGACGTCGAATCGTTCGCGCAGCAGACCGCGCTGTCGATCGTCGTGCAGTCGCTTCCCGAGGCCGGCAAGGACAAGAACATCGCCATCGTCGACGTTGGCGCGAACGTCATGCAGGTCACCGTGCTGCGCAACGACCAATCGGTGTACACGCGCGAGCAGGCGTTCGGCGGCAATCAGCTGACGCAGGAGATCGTCACGCGCTACGGCATGAGCCCGGAAGAGGCCGAGAACGCCAAGCGCTCCGGCGGCCTGCCCGATGATTTCGAGGCCGAGGTGCTGCGGCCGTTCATGCAGAACCTGGCGACCGAGGTGCAGCGCGCCCTGCAGTTCTTTTTCACCTCCACGCAGTACCACAACGTCGACCACATCCTGCTCGCCGGCGGCTCGGCCGTCATTCCCGGCCTCGACGAGGTCGTGACCACGCAGGCGCAGGTGCCGACGATGATCGCCAATCCCTTCGCCCACATGCAGACCTCGCCGCGCGTGCAGCAGAAGCGCCTGATGGTCGACGCGCCGTCGCTGATCGTCGCCTGCGGCCTGGCCATGCGGAGGTTCGACCCGGCATGACTGTCCGCGTAAACCTGCTGCCGCATCGCGAGGAGCGCCGCAAGCGCCAGCGCCAGCATTTCTTCGTCCTCGCCGGCGGCACGGCGATGATCGGCCTGCTGCTGGTCGTGGCGATGCACACGTTCTATCAGCGCAAGATCGACACCCAGCTCGACCGCAACACCTTCCTCAAGAGCGAGATCGCCAAGCTCGACCAGGAAATCGCCGAGATCGACAGTCTGAAGGCCGAGATCGCGGCGCTGCTCGCCCGCAAGCAGGTGATCGAGACCCTGCAACGCGACCGCGCGCAGACCGTGCACCTGCTCGACGAGCTGGTGCGCCAGATGCCCGAAGGGGTCTATGTCAGGGCGGTCACGCAGAAGGGTTTGCGCATCGACATCCTCGGCTTCGCGCAATCGAACGCGCGCGTCTCGACACTGATGCGGAACATCGACTCGTCGCCGTGGCTTGAGAAACCTGTGCTGGTCCAGGTCAATGCGGCGACCGTCGACAAGAAGCGTGTTTCCGAGTTCAGCATGTTCCTGTTCCTCAAGCGGGCGGTGGAAGTGAAGCCGGCGCCCGCAGCAACAACAAACGCCCCCGCGGCGGCGAAGAAATAGCCATGGCCGTCAATTTCAACGCGCTGCTCGAAGACATCAAGTCCACCAACTGGCAGGACGCCGGCACTTGGCACGCCGCGCCCAAGGCCCTGGTCCTGCTGGCCGCGCTGGTCGTCATCCCGGTCGCCGGCTATTTCGCGGATACGGCCGGCCAGATCGAAGCGCTGGAAGCAGGCCAGAACGAAGAGTCGCGCCTTAAGGAGCAGTACCTCACCAAGAAGCGCCAGGCGATCAACCTCGACCTGCACCGGCAGCAGCTGCGCGAGATCAACGTGCAGTTCGGCGCACTGCTGCGCCAGCTACCCGACAAATCCCAGATGGACGCGTTGCTAGTCGACATCAACCAGGCCGGCCTCGGCCGCGGCCTGCAGTTCGAGCTGTTCAAGCCGGGGGGCGACACGGTGCGCGAGTTCTACGCCGAGCTGCCGATCAGCGTTAAGGTGGTCGGTACTTACCACGACATGGGCGCCTTCGCGAGCGACATCGGCCAGCTTTCGCGCATCGTCACCCTCAACGACGTTGCCATTTCGACGCAGAAGGACGGCAACCTGGCAATGGACGCGACGGCGCGCACCTTCCGCTACCTCAGCGACGACGAGGTCAACGCACAGCGCAAGGCGGCGGCGCCTAAGGCCAAACCAGCGGCGGTGAAAGCAGCGCCGTCGGGCGGTCACTAGACATGATGCGCCTTCGCGCACTGCTGGCCTCGCTGGCGCTCGGCACACTCCTCGCGGCGTGCGGCGGCGACGAGCATAAGGAGCTGAGGCAGGAGCTCACCGAGGCGACCAAGGACTTTCGCGGCCAGGTGCCGCCGCTGCCGCAGGTGAAGCCCTACGAGCCGGTGCCTTACACCGCCGAGGGCATGACCGACCCGTTCCGGCCGGAGCGCATCGAAGTGGCGCGCGCCGACAAGCGCGAGAACGTCAACGCCAAGCTCGCCGAGCAGGAGAAGCGCGTCAAGGAGCCGCTCGAGGCGTTTCCGCTCGAATCGATCCAGATGCTCGGCACGATCACGCAGGAGAAGGAGACCTTCGCCCTGGTCAAGGCAGGCCCGAACCTCTATCGGGTGAGGAAGGGCATGTACATGGGCCAGAACTTTGGCGTCATCACCTCGATCGACGAGGCGGCGATCAGCCTGAAGGAGCTGGTGCAGGACAGCGGCGGTGATTGGGTGGAGCGCGCCAGCACGCTGCAATTGGTGGAGGCAAAACGATGAAAAAAATGAAAGCCATCCAGGGATTCGGTGCCGTGCTGCTGCTGTGGCTCGCGGGGCTCAGCCTCGCGGCAGCCCAGGCCAACAGCATCGAGGCCTTCGACGTCACGCAGGAGGGGGGCAAGGTGGTGGTGAGAATCACCATGAAGGACGCTCTCACCGCCCCGCCGCCCAACTTCGCGGTCACCACGCCGGCGCGCATCGCCTTCGATTTCTCCAACACGGTCAACGCGCTCGGCCGCGCCAGCCAGGACATCGGCCAGGGCGAGCTGCGCAGCATGAACGTGGTTCAGGGTGCCGAGCGCACGCGCATGGTCTTGAACCTGCGCCGGCCGGTCGCGCACGAGGCGAAGGTCGACGGCCGTACGCTGGTCGTGACGCTCGCCGAACCCGCGCAGGTCCAGCTCGCCCCCGGCGGCCAGATCTCCCACTTCGCCGAGGGCAGGGCCGACGCGACGCACGCCATTCGCGACGTCGACTTCCGCCGCGGCCGCGCCGGCGAAGGCCGCGTGGTGATCGAGCTCTCCGACACCAGCACCGGCATCGACATCCGCCAGCAGGGCCAGAACATCGTCGTCGACTTCATCAAGACCGCGCTGCCCGAGAACCTGCGCCGGCGCCTAGACGTGGTCGACTTCGGCACCCCGGTCAACACGGTGAGCGCGTTCCAGCAGGGCGAGAACGTGCGCATGGTGATCGAGCCGAAAGGCCAGTGGGAGCACAACGCCTACCAGTCGGACACGCAGTTCGTGGTCGAGGTGAAGCCGGTCTCGGCCGACCCCTCGCGCGCAACCCAGCGCGGCCGCTATACCGGCGAGAAGCTGTCGCTCAACTTCCAGAACGTGGAAGTGCGCGCGGTGCTGAACGTCATCGCCGACTTCACCGATCTCAACATCATCACCAGCGACACGGTGGGCGGCAACATTACGCTGCGCCTGAAGGACGTGCCGTGGGACCAGGCGATGGACATCATCCTGCAGACGCGCGGCCTCGACAGCCGGCGCAGCGGCAACGTGATCTGGATCGCGCCGCGCGACGAGCTCGCGACGCGCGAGAAGCTGGCGCTGGAAGCGGCGCAGCAGATCAACGACCTCGAGCAGACGCGCACCGAGTCGTTCCAGATGAACTACCAGAAGGCGGCCGACGTGCAGAAGCTGCTCTCGGACGCCAACCAGCGCATCCTCTCCAAGCGCGGCAGCGCGGTGGTCGACGCGCGCACGAACACGCTGTTCGTGCAGGACACGCCGGCGCGGCTGGAGGAAGTGCGCCGCCTGATCGCCAAGATCGACATCGCGGTCCGCCAGGTCATGATCGAGGCGCGGATCGTCGAGGCGAGCGACGACTTCTTCAAGAACCTGGGCGTTCGTTTCGGCTTCGCGCAGCTCGGCGCCGCGCGCGGCCCGGGCGGCAGCCGCATTACCTCCGGCGCCGAGCTCGGCAATACCGGCCAGGCGGCGCGCGAGGGCGGCACGCAGCTCGTCACGGGCACGCCGGCGCTCACCGGCAACGGCTTGCAGGTCAACCTGCCCGGCGCCGGCTTGAACAGCTTCAACGCCGGCACGTTCTCGTTCATCCTGTTCAACGAAGGCTTGTCCCGCTTCCTCAGCCTCGAGCTCTCGGCGCTGGAAGCCGACGGCAAGGGGAAGATCATCTCCAGCCCGCGCGTGCTCACCGCCGACCAGGTCGAGGCGCTGATCGAGCAGGGCACGGAGATTCCCTACCAGCAGGCGAGCTCCTCGGGCGCGACCTCGGTCTCGTTCCGGAAGGCGAGCCTGGCGCTCAAAGTGAAGCCGCAGATCACGCCCGACGGCAACGTCATCATGACGCTCGACGTCAACAAGGACCAGCCCGGCGCGACCACGCCCGCGGGGGTGCAGATCAGCACCAAGCACGTCAAGACCGAGGTGCTGGTGGAGAACGGCGGCACGGTGGTGATCGGCGGCATCTACGAACAGACCGACCGCACCGACATCACCAAGATCCCGTTCCTCGGCGACCTGCCGTTGATCGGCGGCCTGTTCCGCAACACGACGACTTCCACGCGCAAGACGGAGCTGCTGGTGTTCATCACGCCGCGCATCGTCAACGAGCGCCTCACCATTCGCTGACCGCCCAGTCTCTTCGCTCTCTTCGTGACCTACGACGGCCGGGACCTCCCGGCCGTTTTTGTTTCTACAATGACGGCAATGAAGCGCGCCGCTAACCTCTACCTCGTCGGCCTGATGGGCGCCGGCAAGACCACCGTCGGGCGGGTCTTGGCGCGGCGGCTGAAGCTGCGCTTTCTCGACAGCGATCACGAGATCGAGCGCCGCTGCGGCGTCAAGATCCCGGTGATCTTCGAGATCGAGGGAGAGCCCGGCTTCCGCGCGCGCGAGGCGGCGGCGATCAGCGAGCTGTCGCAGCTGCGCGGCATCGTCCTCGCCACTGGCGGCGGCGTGGTGGGCACGAAGGAAAACCGCCAGCTGCTCGCGGCCAGCGGCACCGTCGTCTACCTGCACGCGCAACCCGAGGATCTCTACGAGCGGGTGCGGCACGACCGCAACCGGCCCCTGCTCGCCACCGCGGACCCGCTGGAGCGGCTGCGCGAGCTCTACGCGGAGCGCGATCCGCTCTACCGCTCGATCGCCGATGTCGTCATCGACACCGGAAAGCAGGGCGTCGCGGCGCTGGCGCGCGATCTTCTCGGCAAGCTGGGTGAGCGATGGAAAGCCTCGGCGTAAAGCTCGGCAGCCGCAGCTACCCGATCCACATCGGCGCCGATCTGCTCGGGCAGGCGGAGCTCTATGCGCCGCATCCGCCCGCCAGCGTGGCGATCGTCACCAACGCCGTCGTCGGGCCGCTCTATCTCGAAAGGGTGAGGACGGCGCTGAAGGGCGCGCGCATCACGGAGATCGTCGTGCCCGACGGCGAGCAGGCCAAGCGTTGGGAAGTCTTGAACGGCATTTTCGACGTCCTCCTGAAGGCGAGGTGCGGGCGCGACACGTTGATCGTCGCGCTCGGCGGCGGCGTGGTGGGCGATCTCGCCGGTTTCGCGGCGGCGACCTACCAGCGCGGCGTCGACTTCGTGCAGGTGCCGACCACGCTGCTCGCCCAGGTCGACTCCTCGGTGGGCGGCAAGACGGCGATCAACCATGAGCTCGGCAAGAACATGATCGGCGCCTTTCACCAGCCGCGCGCGGTGATCTCGGACGTCACCACCCTCGATACGCTGCCCGACCGGGAGCTGCGCGCCGGCATCGCCGAAGTGATCAAGCACGGCTTCGCGCTCGATGCCGCGTTCGTCGATTGGCTGGAAGGCAACGTGGAAAAAATTCTCGCGCGGGACGGCGATGCGCTCGTCCACGCAGTGCGCCGGAGCTGCGAGCTGAAGGCGCGGGTGGTCGCCGCCGACGAGCGCGAGGCGGGCGAGCGCGCCCTGCTCAACTTCGGCCATACCTTCGGCCATGCCATCGAGACCGGCGCCGGCTACGGCGCCTGGCTGCACGGCGAGGCGATCGCCGTCGGCATGGTGATGGCGGCCGAGTTATCGGCGCTCATGGGTGACTTGAGAAAAACTGAAGTCCGCCGCGTGCGGGACTTGCTGAAACGCGCTGGGCTGCCGGTCAAGGGCCCGGCGCTCGCGCCGGAGCGGCTGCTGGAGCTGATGGCGGTCGACAAGAAGGCGGCGAAAGGAAAAAAGCGCTTCGTGCTGCTCGAATCGATCGGTCGCGCCGCGCTGCGCGCCGATGTCGATGAGGGTCTCGTCCGCGAAGCCATTGTCGCTGCAGCGCAGTAACTGTATATTCAGTAGTCCTGTCATGAACTTGCCTCAGCTTCCCTTTACCCAGGGGCTGTATCACCCTTCCAACGAGCACGATGCCTGTGGCGTCGGCTTCGTCGCGCACATCAAGGGCAAGAAGTCGCACACCATCGTCGAGCAGGGGCTCGCGGTGCTGAAGAACCTGAGCCACCGCGGCGCGGTCGGCTGGGACCCGAAGCTTTCCGACGGCGCCGGGCTGCTGATCCAGATCCCGGACCGCTTCTACCGCGAAGAGATGGCGAAGCAGGGCGTGAAGCTGCCGCCCGCGGGGCAGTATGGCGTCGGCATGGTGTTCCTGCCGCGCGACCCGGCCTCGCGCATCGCCTGCGAGTACGAGATCGAGCGCGCGATCAAGGACGAAGGTCAGGCGCTGCTCGGCTGGCGCGACGTGCCGGTCGACAACTCCGACCTCGCCGCGCCGGCGATCCAGCTCGAGCCCGTCATCCGCCAGGTCTTCATCGGCCGCGGCAGGCGCGTCACCGTCACCGACGCGCTCGAGCGCAAGCTCTACATCATCCGCAAGAGCTCGGGGCACGCGATCCAGGCGCTGCGCCTCAAGCACGGCAAGCAGTTTTACGTTCCCTCGATGTCAGCGCGCACCGTCTGCTACAAGGGCATGCTGCTCGCCTATCAGGTGGGCGAGTACTACCTCGACCTCAAGGACGCGCGCGTCGAGTCGGCGCTCGCGCTCGTGCACCAGCGCTTCTCGACCAATACCTTTCCGTCGTGGGACCTGGCGCACCCGTTCCGCATGATCTGCCACAACGGCGAGATCAATACCCTGCGCGGCAACGTCAACTGGATCCGCGCGCGCCAGGGTGCGATCTCCTCGCCGATCCTCGGCGAAGACCTGGACAAGCTCTGGCCGCTCATCTACGACGGCCAGTCCGACTCGGCGTCGTTCGACAACGCGCTCGAGCTGCTGGTGATGGCCGGCTATTCCGTCGCCCACGCGATGATGATGATGATCCCGGAAGCGTGGGAGAACCACACGCTCATGGACCCGGCGCGGCGCGCCTTCTATGAATACCACGCGGCGATGATGGAGCCGTGGGACGGACCGGCGTCGATCGCCTTCACCGACGGCCGCCTGATCGGCGCGACGCTCGACCGCAACGGCCTTCGCCCCTCGCGCTACATCGTCACCGACGACGATCTCGTCATCATGGGCTCGGAGTGCGGCTGCCTGCCGGTGCCCGAGGAGCGCATCGTCAAGAAGTGGCGCCTGCAGCCCGGCAAGATGTTTCTCGTCGACCTCGAGAAAGGCCGCATCGTCGACGACAAGGAGCTGAAGGACTCGCTCGCCGGCGCCAGGCCGTACAAGGAGTGGATCGAGCGAATCCGCGTCAAGCTCGACGAGGTCGAGACCGAGAAGACGCCGCCGCTCAAGTCGCGCGTGCGCCTGCTCGACCGCCAGCAGGCCTTCGGCTACACGCAGGAAGACCTGAAATTCATCATGCAGCCGATGGCGGCCGCCGGCGAAGAGCCGATCGGCTCGATGGGCAACGACTCGCCCATGGCGGTGCTCTCCAACAAGAACAAGGTGCTCTACAGCTATTTCAAGCAGCTGTTCGCGCAGGTCACCAACCCGGCGATCGACCCGATCCGCGAGGACCTGGTGATGTCGCTCGTCTCCTTCATCGGCCCGAAGCCCAATCTGCTCGGCATCGATGAGCTCAATCCGCCGCTGCGGCTCGAGGTGAGCCAGCCGGTGGTGGACTTCTTCGAGATGGAGAAGATCCGCCACATCGAGCGCTACACCGGCGGCAAGTTCAAGGCCTGCGAGCTCGACGTCACCTATCCCGTGGCCTGGGGCAAGGATGCGGTGGAGGCGCGCCTCGCCTCGCTCGCCGCGCAGGCCGAGGATGCGGTGCGCTCGGGCTACTCGATCATCATCATTTCCGACCGCCTGGTCGATCGAGAGCGTGTCGCCATCCCGGCGCTGCTCGCCCTCTCCGGGATCCACCAGCACCTGGTCGGCAAGGGGTTGCGCACGTCCACCGGCCTGGTGGTTGAAACCGGCAGCGCGCGCGAAGTACACCACTTCGCGCTGCTCGGCGGCTACGGCGCCGAGGCCGTGCACCCGTACCTGGCGCTCGAGACGTTGCTTTCTTCTTCCGCGGACAAGACCAAAGCCGTCAAGAACTACGTCAAGGCGATCGGCAAGGGCCTGAAGAAGGTGATGTCCAAGATGGGCATCTCCACCTACATGTCGTACACCGGCTCGCAGCAGTTCGAGGCGGTCGGCCTGGCGCGCACGCTGGTCGACAAATACTTCAGCGGCACGACCTCGAACATCGAGGGTATCGACGTCTTCGACGTCGCCGACGAGGCGATCCGCGTGCACCGCGCCGCGTTCGACGAGCGCGATCCGGTGCTCGCCGAGGCGCTCGACGCGGGCGGCGAGTACGCCTGGCGCGTGCGCGGCGAGGAGCACGCCTGGACGCCCGACGCGATCGCCAAGCTGCAGCAGGCCTCGCGCGCCAACTCGTACGCCACGTACAAGGAATATGCGGCGATCATCAACGACCAGGCGCGGCGCCACCTCACCTTCCGCGGCCTGTTCGAGTTTCGTCCTGGCAAGCCGGTGCCGATCGAGGAGGTCGAGCCCGCGAAGGAGATCGT
>JAXDQC010000224.1:0-2751 GCA_034668045.1 Betaproteobacteria bacterium
GTGAAGGAGACCATCGAGTTGCTCGACGCCGGAACCCTGCGCGTGGCCGAACGCAACGACGCCGGGGAATGGGTCACCCACCAGTGGGCCAAGCAGGCGATCCTGCTCTACTTCCGCCTGATCCCGAATTCGCTGATGAACTCGCCCGCCCCCGGCCCCTACTGGGACAAGGTGCCGTCCAAGTTCACCGGCTGGGATGCGCCCCGGTTCGAGGCCGCGGGCTTCCGCGCCGTGCCCGGCTGCGTGGTCCGCAAGGGCGCGTTCATCGCCAAGGGCGCGGTGCTCACCCCCTCCTTCGTCAACATCGGCGCCTACGTCGGCGAGGGCACCATGGTCGACACCTGGGCCACCGTCGGGTCCTGCGCGCAGATCGGCAAGAACGTGCATCTCTCAGGCGGCGTGGGCATCGGCGGGGTGCTCGAGCCGCTGCAGGCGAACCCCGTGATCATCGAGGACAACTGCTTCATCGGCGCCCGCTCCGAGGTCGTGGAGGGCGTGATCGTCGAGGAGAACAGCGTCGTCTCGATGGGCGTATTCCTCGGCCAGAGCACCCGGATTCTCGACCGCGCCACCGGCCAGATCCTCTACGGGCGCGTCCCTGCGGGTTCCGTGGTGGTTTCGGGCACTTTGCCCTCCCCAGACGCAAGCCACGGCCTGTACTGTGCGGTGATCGTAAAAAAGGTCGACGCCAAGACCCGGGCGAAGACCAGCCTCAACGACCTGCTTCGCGGCGACTAGGGGATAAACTAGAACAAGGGGTAAAAAAAGATGTCTGCGATGAAGCGGCTGTTCCAGGTGATGGCCGACAAGAAGGCCTCGGACATCTTCCTGTCCGTCGGTGCGCCGATCAACATCAAGATCAACGGCGTCGCGGTGCCGGTGAACCAGGCCATCATGACCGCCGACACGGTGCGCCAGCTCCTCTACGAGATCCTCAACGAGCGCCAGATCAAGGAGTTCGAGGACGAGATGGAGCTGAACACCGCCATCTCCCTCGAAGGCGTCGGCAGCTTTCGCATCAGCGCGTTCCGCCAGAAGGGCGCGCCGGCGGTGGTCGTGCGCTACATCCCGAACACGATCCCGGGCATCGACAGCCTGGGCCTGCCCGAGATCCTGAAGGAAGTCATCATGCAGAAGCGCGGCCTGATCCTCGTGGTCGGCGCCACCGGCTCGGGCAAGTCGACCTCGCTCGCTTCGATGATCGACTACCGCAACGAGCGCAAGTCCGGCCACATCCTCACGCTCGAGGACCCGGTGGAGTTCATCTTCCACAACAAGAAGTCGATCGTGAACCAGCGCGAGGTCGGGACCGACACCAAGGCCTTCGACATCGCGCTGAGGAACGCCCTGCGCCAGGCGCCCGACTGCATCCTGATCGGCGAGATCCGCGACAAGGACACGATGAGCGCGTCAATCGCTTACGCGCAGTCGGGCCACCTGTGCCTGGCGACGCTGCATGCCAACAACAGCTATCACGCGATGAACCGGATCATCAACTTCTATCCGCTCGAGACCCGGCCGAGCCTGCTGCTCGACCTGGCCGCGGCGCTGCAGGCGGTGATCTCGCTGCGCCTGGTGCGCACCAAGACCGGCGCCCGCATGCCGGCGGTCGAGATCCTGCTCAACACGCGCAACATCTCCGAGCTGATCGAGAAGGGCGAGATCAGCGAGATCAAGGAGGCGCTCGAGAAGAGCCTTGCGCCGGGCTCGCAGACCTTCGAGCAAGCCCTGTTCAAGCTCTTCATGGACGGCAAGATCACCCAGGAAGAGGCGCTCGCCAACGCCGACTCGGCGAGCAACATGCTCTGGCTCATCAACCAGGCCACCGCGGGCGAGCTCAGCCTCTCCGGCGCCGCCACCCCGCCGGCCAGGCCCGCCCCCGAGGAGAAGAAGGAAAGCGCGCTGTCCGACGCGCGCGGCGGGCCCTCGTTCAACGATTTCAAGATCGACGCGAATGCCTGAGGGTGCAGTTCTTGAGCTTTCCAAGGATCTGATCGCGCGCAGGTCGGTCACACCCCAGGACGGCGGTTGCCAGCAGCTCCTTGCCGCGCGCCTGGCGCGCGTCGGCTTCGAGTGCGAATCGGTGGTCTGCGGCGAGGTCACCAACCTTTGGGCGCGGCGCGGCACGGCGCGGCCGCTCGTGTGCCTCGCCGGCCATACCGACGTGGTGCCGACCGGCCCGCTCGCGGAATGGGAGTCCGACCCCTTCGTGCCCACGGTGCGCCAGGGACGGCTGTACGGCCGCGGCGCCGCCGACATGAAGTCCTCCCTCGCCGCCTTCGTGCTGGCGGTCGAGAGCTTCGTCGCCGAGCGCCCGGATCATTCCGGCGCCATCGCTCTTCTCATCACCTCCGACGAGGAAGGCCCGTCGGTCGACGGCACCGCGCGCATCGTCGAGCGCATGAAGCGCGGCGGCGAGACCATCGACTACTGCATCGTCGGCGAGCCGACCTCGGTGAGCGAGCTGGGGGACATGATCAAGAACGGACGGCGCGGCTCGCTCTCCGGCCGCGTCACGGTGCGCGGCGTGCAGGCGCACATCGCCTACCCGCAGCTCGGCCGCAATCCGATCCACCTGCTCGCGCCCGCGCTCGCCGAGCTCACGGCGATGCAGTGGGACCGCGGCAACCGGCACTTCCAGCCGACGAGCTGGCAGGTGTCGAACATCCACGCCGGCACGGGCGCGGGCAACGTCATTCCCGGCGCCCTCACCCTCGACTTCAATTTCCGCTTCTCCACCGAGAGCAGCGA
>JAXDQC010000225.1:0-28564 GCA_034668045.1 Betaproteobacteria bacterium
ACCTGGCGGCGGAGAAGATCGACGCCCTCGCCGCGAAGCATGGCCGCAGCGTGACTTGGCGGCCGACGCTGCTCGGCGCCGCGTTCAAGCTTACCGGCGCAATACCGCTGCCGCAGATCCCGATCAAGGGCGAATACGCGAAGCGCGATTTCGTGCGCTCGGCGCGATTCCACGGCGTGCCCTTCCGCATCCCTGATGCATTTCCCGTCAGCACGCTCGCCGCCTGCCGGGCGTTCTATGCCGCACCCAAGGACAAGCAAGTTTCGCTGGCGAAGGCCTTGTATCGCGCCTATTTCGTCGACAACGTGAACATCAGCGAGCCCGAGAACGTCCTCAAGGTTGCCGGTGCCCTGGGGCTCAAGCCGGACCTTGGTGATTCCGCGTTGAAAGAAAAAACAAAGGCCGAAGTCGACGCGGCGACCACGCGCGGCGTGTTCGGCTCGCCCTATGTCGTCGTCGACAACGAGCCGTTCTGGGGAATTGACCGCTTCGACCAGCTCGAGCGATGGCTCGCGAAGCCCTTCTGATGATCAAGAGCCAGCTCAACCCCCGCTCCGAGGAATTCCGCGCCAACGCGGAGCGCATGCGCGGTCTGGTCGCCGACCTGAAGGAGAAGACCGACAAGGTGGCGATGGGCGGCGACGAGAAAGCGCGCGAGAAGCACCTCGCCCGCGGCAAGCTGCTGCCGCGCGACCGGGTGCGCGGCCTGCTCGATCCCGGCTCGCCTTTCCTCGAGGTCGGCCAGCTCGCCGCCTGGGGCATGTATGGCGGCGACGTTCACTCGGCGTCGATGATCTGCGGCATTGGGCGCGTCTCCGGCCGCGAGTGCGTGATCGTGGCGAACGACGCGACCATCAAGGGGGGCACGTACTATCCGATGACGGTGAAGAAGCACCTGCGCGCACAGGAGATCGCGGCGCAGAACCGTCTGCCGTGCATCTACCTCGTCGACTCGGGCGGCGGCTTCCTGCCCGAGCAGGACAACGTCTTCCCCGACCGCGAGCACTTCGGCCGCATCTTCTACAACATCGCCAACATGTCGTCCGCCGGCATCCCGCAGATCGCCTGCGTCATGGGCTCGTGCACCGCCGGCGGCGCCTACGTGCCGGCGATGTCCGATGAAACGGTGATCGTCAAGGGACAGGGCACGATCTTCCTCGGCGGCCCGCCGCTCGTGAAAGCGGCGACGGGCGAAGTGGTGACGCCGGAGGAGCTCGGCGGCGCCGAGGTACACACGCGCGTCTCCGGCGTCGCCGACCACTATGCGCAGGACGACCGCCATGCGCTCGCGATCGTGCGCCGCATCGTTTCGAACCTGAATTTCCAGAAAAGAGTTTCCCTTTCGGTCGCGGAGCCGCGCGAACCCCTCTACGCCGCCGACGAGCTCTACGGCGTCATTCCCGCCGACGCGCGCAAGCCCTACGACATTCGCGAGATCCTTGCGCGCGTGGTCGACGGCTCGGAGCTCGACGAGTTCAAGCAAAACTACGGCACCACGCTCGTCACCGGCTTCGCCCGGCTGCACGGCTACCCGGTGGCGATCCTCGCCAACAACGGCATCCTCTTCTCCGAGTCGTCGCTCAAGGCGGCGCACTTCATCGAGCTCGCGGCGCAGCGCGGCATCCCGCTTCTTTTCGTGCAGAACATCACCGGCTACATGGTGGGCAAGAAATACGAGTCGGGCGGCATCGCCAAGGACGGCGCGAAGATGGTCCAGGCCGTAGCGGCGGCGAAGGTTCCGAAGTTCACGCTCATCGTCGGCGGCTCATTCGGCGCCGGCAACTACGGCATGTGCGGCCGCGCCTACGGCCCGCGCTTCCTCTGGATGTGGCCGACCGCGCGCATCTCCATCATGGGCGGCGAGCAAGCCGCCTCGGTTTTGGCCACCGTCAAGGGAAATTTCGCCTCGCGTGAGGAAGAAGAGGAATTCAAGAAGCCGATCCGCGAGCAGTACGAGCGGCAGGGCCATCCCTACTATTCGAGCGCTCGCCTGTGGGACGACGGCGTGATCGACCCTCTCGATACGCGTCGCCTCCTCGGCCTGGCGATCTCCGCCTCGCTCAACGCGCCGATCGAGGAAACGAAGTTCGGCATTTTCAGGATGTGACGATGCTGCTGGTCGAGAAGAAGGACGGCGTCGCCCGCGTCACGCTGAATCGGCCGGAGGTTAGGAACGCCTTTGACGATTCCCTGATTTCCGAGTTGAAGAAGGTGTTCGTGGACATTGGAGGGGATCCGTCCGTCAGGGCCATGGTTCTCGGTGGCAACGGCCCCGCGTTCTGTGCCGGCGCCGACCTGAACTGGATGAAGCGCATGGCGGGCTACGACCACGCCGCCAACCTGCGCGACGCGCAGGCGCTCGCCGACATGCTCGCGACGCTCGACCGCCTGCCGAAGCCGACCATCGCGCGCGTGCACGGGCCGGCTTTCGCCGGCGGCACCGGTCTCGTCGCCGCGTGCGACATCGCCGTCGGCACGGCGGAGGCGAAGTTCTGCTTCTCCGAGGCGAAGCTCGGCCTCTCGCCGGCGACCATCAGCCCGCACGTGATCCGCGCCATCGGCGAGCGCGCGGCGCGGCGCTACTTCCTGACGGCGGAAGTATTTGACGCGGCGGAAGCGCATCGCATCGGCATGCTGACCATCCTCACCGAGAAACTGGACGAGGCAATCGACGGCCTGCTCGGCCATCTCCTCGCCGGCGGCCCCGAAGCGATGAAGAAGATCAAAGACCTCGTCAGGGCGGTCTCGTCGCGGCCGCTCGACGACGCGCTCGTCGCCGAGACCGCGAAGCGCATCGCCGAGATCCGCGGCTCGCCGGAAGGCAAGGAAGGCATCGCCAGCTTCCTGGAAAAGCGCAAGCCGTCCTGGTGTTCCAGAAAATCCTGATCGCCAACCGGGGCGAGATCGCCTGCCGCGTGGCGCGGACGGCGCGGCGGCTCGGCGTGCGCAGCGTCGCCGTGTTCGCCGACAGCGACCGCGAGGCGCTGCATGTGAAGAGCGCCGATGAAGCGCAGGCCATCAAGAGCTACCTCGACATCGATTCGATCCTTGCCGCCGCACGCGCTTCCGGCGCGCAGGCGATCCATCCCGGCTACGGCTTCCTGGCGGAGAACGAGGATTTCGCCGGCGCCTGCGCCAAGGCCGGCGTCACCTTCATCGGCCCGACGCCCGAGGCAATCGCCGCCATGGGCGACAAGTCGGCGGCAAAGCGGCTGATGGAGAAGGCCGGCGTGCCGCTCGTGCCCGGGTACCACGGCGAGAAGCAGGACGCTGCCTTCCTCGAGAAGGAAGCCGCGCGCATCGGCTTCCCGGTGCTGATCAAGCCCTCGGCGGGGGGCGGCGGCAAAGGGATGAAGGTAGTTTCCGAAAAGTCCGCTTTTGCAGATGCGCTGGAGTCATCCAAGCGGGAGGCAAAGTCCTCGTTCGGCGACGACCGGGTGCTGATCGAGCGCTACCTCGACCGGCCGCGTCACATCGAGATGCAGGTGTTCGGCGACTCGCACGGCAACGTCGTGCACTTGTTCGAGCGCGACTGCTCGGTGCAGCGCCGCCACCAGAAGGTTCTCGAGGAGGCTCCGGCTCCCCATTTTCACAATAGAAGTCAGATGGCGGAAGCGGCCGTCGCCGCGGCCAAAGCGATCCACTACACCGGCGCCGGCACGGTGGAGTTCATCGCCGAGCAGGACGGGCGCTTCTACTTCATGGAGATGAATACGCGCCTGCAGGTCGAGCACCCTGTAACGGAGATGATTACCGGCCTCGACCTGGTGGAATGGCAGCTGCGAATTGCTGCCGGTGAAAAAATCCCCTTGAAGCAAGAGCAACTCGCCGTGTCGGGGCACGCCATTGAGGCCCGCATCTATGCCGAGGATCCGCGCCGCGATTTCCTGCCCGCGACCGGACGGCTGCTGCACCTCGCCTTCCCCGCGGAAAGCGCCGACGTGCGCGTCGATACCGGCGTCGAGGCGGGCGGCGAGATCACACCCTGGTACGACCCGATGATCGCCAAGCTGGTGGTGCACGGGCGTGACCGCGGCGACGCGCTGGCGCGCCTGCGGACCGCGCTCGCCGAGGTCGAAATCGCCGGCGTGACGACCAACGTCGAGTTTCTGCGCCGCGTCGCCGCGAGCCGCGCCTTCAGCTCCGCCGAGCTCGACACCGGACTGATCGAGCGCAACCGCGCCGAATTGATTTCGTCGATGGATTTGGAGCCATTCCTCGCGACGGCGGCCTTCGCCGAGCTGGCGCGCGAAGAGACCGAAGCCGCGCGCTTCGCCGCCGCCACCGGCGATCCGCATTCCCCCTGGGGCCGCGTCGACGGCTGGCAGCTCAACGCCGACGCGCACCATGATTTCGTCTTCATCGAAGGCGGCGTCGAGCACGCCGTGCGGATGCGCTTCGCCGACGGCGCGCCGCGCATCTCCCTCGCCGGCCGCGAGTACGACGGCAAGAGCCTGAAAGCGCGTGCGATCCGTGACGGGAACGACTGGCACGTTCTGTGCGACGGCACCTACCGGCGCCTGTCGCTCAAGGCCGAGCTCGGCGGAGCCGACGCCGAGGCCACGGGCTCGTTGACGGCGCCGATGCCCGGGCGCATCGTCAAGGTCATGACCAGGCCCGGCGCGAAAGTCGGCAAGGGCGAAGCGTTGCTGATCCTCGAGGCGATGAAGATGGAGCACACCATCACCGCGCCCGCCGACGGCACGGTGAAGGCGATCCATTTCGCCGCCGGCGAGCAGGTGCTGGAAGGCGCGGAGCTGGTCAGCCTCGAATGAGCGCGGTCCGCATCGTCGAGATGGGGCCCCGCGACGGCCTGCAGAACGAGGCGCGCGAGGTGCCGACCGCGGTGAAGGTCGAGCTGATCGAGCGCTTGGCCGACGCCGGGCTGCCGGTGGTGGAAGCGACGGCGTTCGTCTCGCCCAAGTGGGTGCCGCAGATGGCCGATCACACCGAGGTGCTGGAGCGCATCCGGCGCAAGCCCGGCGTGTCCTATCCGGTACTGGCGCCCAATCTGAAGGGCTTCGAGGCGGCGCGCGCCGCGGGCGCGACCGAGGTGGCGATCTTCGGCGCTGCGTCCGAAGCGTTTTCGAAGAAGAACATCAATTGCTCGATCGATGAATCGCTCGATCGTTTCAGACTCATTGTTTCTGAATCAAAAAAATACAATATCAGGGTTCGTGGCTATGTCTCGTGCGTCCTCGGCTGCCCTTACGAAGGCGAAGTGTCACCCGGACGTGTCGCCGAAGTGGCCGGAGCGCTCTACGACATGGGCTGCTACGAGATCTCGCTCGGCGACACCATCGGCGTCGGCACCCCTGCCAGAACGAAGGTGATGATCGATGCCTGCGCGGAACGCGTGCCGATCGCGAAGCTCGCCGGCCACTACCACGACACCTACGGCCAGGCGCTCGCCAACACGTACGCCTCGCTCGAGCTCGGCCTACGGACTTTCGACGCCTCGGTCGCGGGGCTGGGCGGCTGTCCTTACGCCAAGGGCGCGTCGGGCAACGTCGCCACGGAGGATGTCATCTACATGCTGCACGGCCTCGGCATGCAGACCGGCGTCGACCTCGACGCCCTGGTCGGCATCGGCGCCTGGATCTCCGGCGTTCTCGGCCGCGACTACGGCTCGAAAGCCGGCAAAGCGATCGCGGCGAAAAGAGCGAAGTGAAAACGCCGTGCGTCAACGTCTGCCAGATGGATCCGAATCGCGGCCTTTGCCTCGGCTGCAAGCGCTCGCTCGACGAAATCGCCCAGTGGGGAACGATGAGCGACGCGGAGCGTGAAAGAGTGCTGGCCGAGTTGCCGCGGCGCGAGCTGCCTCGTGACCTAAATGTCCTTGAAGTCCCCGTGCCGCCCCTTGCCTGAGGCGAAGCGCGCGGCGCCGGCAGCGCCGTCGACCACGAAGGCCGGGAAGCCGTTGTACCACTCCTTGCGCATCGCCTCGCGGAGCGAGAGCCCTTGCTGCGCGTAGGCCGAGCGCCGGTCGGCGCGCATGCAGGTCTGCGGAAAGCGCGCGATCTCGTGCGCCATCGCCTCGGCGAACTCGCGCGACTTGCCCTCCGGCACGACATGCTCGCAAGCGCCTATGCGCAGCGCCTCGTCGGCCGGCACCTTGCGGCCGGTGAGGATGATCTCCATCGCCCGTCCCATGCCGACGATGCGCGGCAGCCTGACCGTGCCGCCGTCGATGAGCGGCACGCCCCAGCGGCGGCAGTACACGCCGAAGTACGCCGACTGCTCCATGACACGCATGTCGCACCACAGGGCGAGCTCGAACCCGCCCGCCACCGCCGGCCCGGCAACGGCGGCGATCACCGGCTTGTCGAGCTCCAGGCGCGTCGGCCCGAGCGGCCCGCGCGGAATGGCCTTGCGGTCCTCGAGCGGGTAGTCGATCTCGTGCAGCTGGGCGACGTTCTCCGTCAGCGAAGCGCAGTACTTGAGATCCCAGCCGGCGCAGAACGCGCCGCCCTCGCCCCACAGCACCGCGACCGCGGCGTCCGGGTCCTTGTCGAACTGCTCGAACGCCGCCATGAGCGCGTCCGCGCTCTCCGGATCCATCGCGTTGCGCGCCTGCGACCGCGAATGAATCACCGTCCAGACTTTTCCCTTCTTCTCGATTCTGACCGCCATGCCCGCCTCCATTGACTGGTATTTCGATTTCGTATCGCCCTTCTCCTATATCAGCCTCTACCGGCTGAAGGAGCTGCCCGTGCAAGTTTCTTACAAGCCGGTGCTGTTCGCCGGCTTGCTGAAGCATTGGGGCCAGAAAGGGCCGGCCGAGATCACCGCCAAGCGCCGCTGGACCTACCGCTGGTGCACCTGGTGGGCGCGCGAGCTCGATCTCACCTTCCGCTTTCCGGAGCAGCATCCGTTCAACCCGCTGCCGCACCTGCGCCTCGCGCTAGCTTGCGGCTGCCATCCCGAAGCGGTCAAACGCATTTTCGAATGGGTGTGGATGACCGGAGAGAATGCGAGCGACCCCGACCGGTTCGCAAAGCTGTGCGCGGAGCTGGGCGTCTCGAACGAGCGGCTCGCCGAAGCGAAAAACCAGCTGCGCGAGAACACCGAGGAAGCGGCAGCGCGCGGCGTCTTCGGCGTGCCGAGCTTCGTCGTCGACGGCGAAGTCTTCTGGGGCGCCGATTCGATTTCCTTCGTGCGGGCGTTCCTGCACGACGAGGAAGTGCTGCGAAACGATGAGATGCGGCGCGTCGACGCGCTGCCGGTCGGCGCGGCGAGGAATTCCTAGCTTACGCTGGGTAGCGGCTGGGTAATTTGTCACACACCAACGCTGACGAACTCGTCAGAATGCCGCGTCAGTGTCATCACATTGCCGACACAGGAAAGGGCAATGAAAAAACGACTAAAAGAATTCATCCGGGGGACGCCGCTCTACCACCCAGTGAGGAACTGGCTGCGCGCGAGACGGCGCAGCCGGGAGCTCCGCCGCTGGGAAAGGCAGGGACGGCCGGTCCCGCCGCCGCATGTGGTGAAGCAGCGGACGATTAACGTTCTCGCCGAGCGGTTCGGGCTGAAGATGCTGGTCGAAACGGGGACGTACTACGGCGACATGGTGGAAGCCATGAAGCGCCGCTTCACCCGGATCTACTCGATCGAGCTGAGCAAGGAGCTCTCCGAGCGGGCCGCAAAGCGGTTCCGCGGCGACGGCAACGTCGAGATCATCCACGGTGACAGCGGCACCGAGCTCGGTAAGCTCGTGCGCAAGATCGATCAACCGGCGCTGTTCTATCTGGACGGCCACTACTCGGCCGGAATCACGGCCCGCGGAACCAAGGACACGCCGATCTACGAGGAATTGGCGCACATCTTCGACACCCAGAACAGAAAGCACGTGATCGTCATCGACGATGCCCGCTGCTTCGGCAACGACCCGGGCTATCCCAGCATGCAGGAGCTGCGCGAGTTCATCCGCTCGAAGCGGCCCGACGTCGAGATCGAAATCGAGGACGACAGCATCAAAATCACGCCACGCTTCGGCTAGCCGTACTTCCCGAGGTCGCGGGACGCGAGCAGCTAGGCGACAATGCGGTCATGGGTTCGCAGCAGCTCCTGGTCGCAGCCTCGCTTGGCATCTGCCTCGTATCCGGCGCGGCTTCCGCCCAGCAGGCAAAGGTGTGGCGCATCGGCTTCATCGACACGGCGGCGCGCGGCGAATCTTTCGACGCCTTGCGGCAGGGCATGCGCGACCTCGGCTATATCGAGGGCCGGAGTATCCAGTACGAGGCGCGGCACGCCGACGCCAACCTCGACGCACTCGCGGAATTGGCCGCGGACCTCGTGAGGAGCAAGGTCGACGTGATTGTCACCGGCGGAACTCCCGCCACAAGAGCGGCGCGGCGCGCCACAAGCGACATTCCGATTGTGATGGTGTTCACCGGCGATCCGGTCGGGACGGGCTTAGTGGCGAGCTTTGCCCATCCCGGGGCAAACGTCACCGGAATCTCGAACGTCAACGTGGAGATCAACTCCAAGCGCGTCGACCTTCTGCTGACGGCGCTGCCGAAGGTCACTCGCGTCGGCGCACTCCTCAATTCCGGCAATCCGACCTATTCCGCCAATCGTGCGAGCCTGGAGGGCGCCGCGCGGAAGGCCAAGATCACCCTGCATGTGGTCACGGCAGAGGCGGCGGCAGACTTCGAAGGCGCCTTCGCGAAACTTGGCCGGCTAGACGTCCGGGCGTTGATCGTGCAAACGGATTCCGTGTATATCTCGCATGCCGCGAAGATAACGAAATTGGCGGCGAGCGCGCGCCTGCCGATCATGGGACCGCGCGAACTCGTCACTGAGGGCGGCTTGATGAGCTATCAGCCCAACCGGGCAGCGAGCTACCGGCACGCGGCGGTCTATGTGGACAGGATCTTCAAGGGCGGCCGGCCGGCGGAGATGCCGGTTGAGCTGCCTACGAAATTCGACCTGACCATCAATCTCAAGGCCGCGAAAGCGCTCGGTATCTCCCTGCCGCGCAATCTCGTCTCGCTGGCGGATGAAGTGATCCAGTAGCTACGGCCAGCGTTCAGCCGTACTTCCGCAGATCCTCGATGACCTTGCCGTCGTTGGGCAGGCTGCCCGGCGCGACCAACTCGACCTCGCCGCGCAGCTTGGTGACGTCGCGGATGGAGTTGACGATCGCGTCGCTCAAGGTTGAAGAAGGTTGTCCAACTTCGCATCTGAGCGTCATGCGATCGTTGCCGGCTTCGCCCTCGACGACGAGCCGCGCCTTTGATACTTCGCGGTGGCGGCGCAATATCTCGCTCACCTGCCCTGGCGTGACGAACATGGCGCGCACCTTGGTGCTCTGGTCGGCGCGGCCCATCCAGCCTTTGATGCGCACATTGGTCCGGCCGCAAGGACTGGCGCCCGCCAGGACGGCGGAGAGATCGCCGGTCGCGAAGCGGATCAGCGGGTAGTCGCGGTTGAAGTTGGTGATGACGACCTCGCCGACTTCGCCTGGCTGCACCGGATCGCCCGTACCGGGGCGGACGATCTCGAGCAGCAGCCCTTCCTCGAGGATCATGCCGGGGGTCACTTCGCCGCCCGGAAGCAACGACTCGTAGGCGATCAGGCCGAGATCGGCGCTGCCGTACATCTGCGTCACGGAAATGCCGCACTCCTGCAGCGCGGTGCGCAGGACCGGCGGCAGGTACTCGGCGCCCACCTGCGCCTTCTTCAGCGAGGAGATGTCGGCCTTCAGCTCATGGGCTTTCTCGACGATCAGCTTGAGGAACGAGGGCGTTCCCACGTAGCCGGAAACGCGCATCCGCTCGATCGCCGCGACCTGCATCTCGGTCTGGCCGGTGCCGGCGGGCACCACCGTGCAGCCCAAGGCAATCGCGCCGGTTTCGAGCATCGAGCCTGCCGGGGTGAAGTGGTAGGCGTAGCTGTTCAGGATCACGTCGCCCTTGCGGAAGCCGCCGGCGAACAATCCGCGCGCGGTGCGCCACCAGTTCGCGCCGGCGCCTTCCATATCGTGGATCGGGCCGGGTGAGACGAAAAGCTTGGCCGGCGCCGTGGCGTTGAGCCCGCCGAGGGGCGGCAGGTCCTTCTGCAGGGCGGCGAGATCGCTCTTGCGCGTCAGCGGCAGCTTCGCCAGCGCGCTGCGCGACCTGATTTTCGCCGGACTGATCGAGGACAAAATCTTCGCGAATCCGGGCGCGCGCTTTTTCGCCCAGGCAACGTGCTTCGGCAGCGCGGCCATGAGCGCGGCTTCGCGCGCCTTGGGCGAGCGCGTCTCGAGCTTGTCGAAGAATTCCTTCTTTACAGCCAACGCTTGCGCCGCCGGTAGGACTTCACGTCGCGGAAGCTCCTGCGCTCGCCCGACGAAAAGCCGAGGTAGAACTCCTTCACGTCCTCGTTCTGCGCCAGGTCCTTGCCCTCGCCGTCCATCACCACGCGGCCGTTCTCGAGGATGTAGCCGTAGTCGGCGTAGCGCAGCGCGATGTGGGTGTTCTGCTCGGCAAGCAGGAAGCTCACCTTCTCGTCGCGGTTGAGGCGCTGGACGATCTGGAAGATTTCCTCGACCAGCTGCGGCGCGAGGCCCATCGACGGCTCGTCCAGCAGGATCATCTTCGGCCGCGCCATCAGCGCCCGGCCGATGGCGGTCATCTGCTGCTCGCCGCCCGAGGTGTAGCCCGCCTGCGTCTGGCGGCGCTCCTTCAGGCGCGGGAAATACGTGTAGACCTTTTCCAGGTCCTCCTTGACGCCCGTGCCGAGCGCGCCGCGCGTGTAGGCGCCGGTGAGGAGGTTCTCCTCGACGGTCAGGTGGGCGAAGCAATGGCGGCCCTCCATGACCTGGCAGATGCCGCGCTTCACCAGCGCCGCGGGGTCGAGCTGGTCGATGCGCTCGCCGCCGAAGAGGATCTGACCCTTGGTGACATCGCCCCGCTCGGCGCGCAGGAGATTGGAGATCGCCTTCAGGGTCGTCGTCTTGCCGGCGCCGTTGGCGCCGAGCAGCGCGACGATCTGGCCTTCGCGGACCTCGAGCGAGACCCCTCTCAGGACCAGGATGACGTGGTTGTAGATGACCTCGATGTTGCTGATTGCGAGATAAGTTTTGCTGGCCATAAAAGAACGGCCGCCCGAAGGCGGCCGTGCTGATCGTTCAGCCGGTTACTTTTCCTTGGAGCAGTCGCGCAGGGTGAGGCCCTTCTCTTTCGCGTACTGCGCCGCGTCTTCCTCGACCTTGGCGCGCACCAGCTTGCGGTCGGGCTCCATCCAGTCGGTGATGACCTTCCACTTGGCGCCGTCCCACTGCTGGAACTTCACCAGGCCGGAGCCTTCGTGGTCCATGCACGAGACCTTGAGCGGCGGCATGAGGCCGACGGCGCCGAGCTCTTTCAGGCGCTTCTCGTCGATGTTCAGGTTCTCGATGCCCCAGCGCATCTGCTCGCCGGTGATCGCCTTGCCTTTGCCGAAGCGCGCCTGCGCGGTGCGGATCGCCTCGGCGGTGACGATGCCGGCGACGACGCCGCGGGTGTGGTAGATCGAGCCGAAGCGCGACTTGTCCTCGAACTCGCCCTTGCCCTTGCCGTAGACGAATTTCTGCACGTCCTTCATCACCGGAAAGTCGGAGCCGGGAGCGTTGAAGCCGGCGGAGATGTAGCCCTTGGCGGCGCTGCCCGCGGGCAGCACGTCCTCTTCCGCGCCGGACCACCACACGCCGATCACCTTGTCGCGCGGGAAGCCGATCTTGGCGGCGGCCTTGAGCGCGGTGGGATTCATCACCCCCCAGCCCCACAGGATCACGTAGTCGGGCTTGATCTGCCGGATCTGCAGCCACTGCGACTGCTGCTCGTTGCCCGGGTGCGGCACGGCGATCGTGGTGAGCTCGTAGCCGTACTGCTTCGACATGTCGGTGAGGACCGGGATCGGCTCCTTGCCGTACGCCGAGTCGTGGTAGACGAGGACGATTTTCTTGCCCTTCAGCTTGTCCATGCCGCCGGACTTCTGGCCCATGAACTTCACCATCACGGTCGCCTGCGACCAGTAGGTGGTGATGAGCGGGAACACGTACGGGAACACGCGCCCGTCGGCGGCCGAGGTGCGGCCGTAGCCCATGGAGATCACGGGGATCTTGTCGGCGGTCGCCTTCTCGATCAGCGAATAGGTGATGCCGGTCGAGAGCGGATGCACGACGGTCGCGCCGGTCGGCCCCTTCTTCTTCGAGCGCTCATAGCACTCGACGCCGCGGGCGTTGTTGTATTCGGTCTCGCACTTTTCCCACGTGAGCTTGACGCCGTTGATGCCGCCGTCGCGCTCGTTCAGCATCGCCATGTAGTCGATGAGGCCGCCGCCGAAGCCCGAGCCACCGGGGGCATAGGGCCCGACCCAGTAGAAGTTGGCGGGGACGAACTGCTCTTGCTGCGCCGATGCCGTCGTTGCCATGCCGGCGAGCGCGAGAGCCGCAATAAGGGTTGCGGTCCGTTTCATGACAATCCTCCTCCTAAGAGTCTGTTCAGAATAGCGGAACGCCGGAGTATAGCCCTGTTAATGCGGGAAGGGCCACAGGCGCATCTTCTCCTTGGCGATCTGCCAGAGCCGGGCCAGGCCGGCGGGCTCGGCGATGAGGAAAAAGATGATCAGGCCGCCAAAGATGATCGCCTCGGTGTTGGACACCATGGCGTGGTTCATTTCGATCCCCAGGATGCCTTCCAGCCCTTTCGAGGCGAAGTTGAGCAGGATCGGGAACAGGATGATGAAGGCCGCGCCGAGGAAGGAGCCGAGGATCGAGCCGACGCCGCCGATGATGATCATGAACAGGACGCGGAAGCTGAGGTCGAGGGTGAACGCCTCGGGCTCGACCGTGCCCAGATAGCAGAAGGCGTAGAGCGCGCCGGCGACGCCGCAGTAGAACGAGCTGATGGCGAAGGCGAGCAGCTTGGTGCGCATCATCGGAATGCCGACCACCGCGGCAGCGACGTCCATGTCGCGCACCGCCATGAAGGCGCGGCCGGTCTCGCTGCGCATCAGGTTCTTTGCCGCCAGCGCCATGGCGGCGACCACGCCGAGCGTCAACAGGTACTTCGACGCCGGCGAGACGAACTCGTAGCCGAGGATCTGCATGCGCTGCGCGGTGATGACTCCCGAGGAGCTGTGGTTCGAGAACCAGCCGACGCGGTTGATCAGCCACAGGACGAAGAACTGACAGGCGAGCGTGGCCACCGCGAGGTAGAGCCCCTTGATCCTCAGGCTCGGCAGGCCGAAGACGATGCCGACCGCCGCCGCGGAGAGGCCGCCGAGCGCGAATGCCGCCAGCACCGGAATGTGCGGAATGCGAAGCATCGCGTTGTAGGCCATGAACGCGCCGATCGCCATGAACGCGGCGGTGCCGAGCGAGAGCTGGCCGGCGTAGCCGGTGAGAATGTTGAGGCCGAGCGCGGCGAGCGAGAGGATGAGAAACGGCGTGATGATCGCCGAAAGCCAGTACTGGTCGCCGACGATCGGCACGGCGACGAAAGCCACCAGCAGCAGCGCGACCATGGCGACGCGGTCCTGCAGGATCGGAAAGATCTGCTGGTCCTGGCCGTAGGTGGATTTGAATTGTCCGGCTTCGCGGTAGAGCATGGTCAGACCCGGTCGATGTGCTTCTCGCCGAACAGCCCTTCCGGCCGCACCAGCAGGAAGAGCAGCGCGACGACGTAGGCGAACCAGGACTCGATGCCGCCGCCGACCATCGGCCCGATGTATACCTCGGCGAGCTTCTCGCTCGCGCCGATGATCAGGCCGCCTACGATCGCGCCGGCGATCGACACGAAGCCGCCGAGGATCAGCACCGGCAGCGCCTTGAGGGCGGTGAAGGTAAGGGCGTACTGCACGCCATTCCTCACGCCCCACATCATCCCGGCGACGAGCGCGACGCAGCCCGCCACCGCCCAGACGATGGTCCAGATATGCTGCAGCGGAATGCCGACCGCGAGCGCCGCCTGGTGATCATCGGCGACCGCGCGCAGGGCCCGGCCGATGCGCGTCTTCTGGAACAGCACCGCCAGGATCACCACCAGCAGGCCGGCGACGAAAGCGGCGAAGAGATCGAACTGGCTGATGTTGATGTTCCACTTCTCCGACAGCCACTCGATCGGCACGTCGGGGATGCCGAGCTCGAGGCCGTGCGGCTGCGAGCCGAAGGCGAGCTGCGACAGGCCCTCGAGCACGAAGGTGAGGCCGATGGTCGCCATCAGCAGCGTGATCGGCGGCTGGTTGATGAGCGGCCGCAGCACGATGCGCTCGATCAGCATGCCGAGCACGATCATCACACCCAGGGTCACCGCCAGCGCCAGCCAGAAGTTCCAGCCGCGCTCGGTGAGCGAGACGAAGGTGAGCGCGGCAAAGAACACCATCGAGCCCTGCGCGAAGTTGAACACGCCCGAGGCCTTGTAGATCAGCACGAACCCCAGCGCGACGAGGGCGTACATCACGCCCGCGAGCAGCCCTCCCGCCACGACTTCGAGGAAGAAATTCATCTAGTGCGCGACGCCCAGATAGGCATCGATGACTTTCTGGTTGCCCTTGATCTCTTCAGGCATGCCGTCGGCGATTTTCCGGCCATAGTCGAGCACCACCACGCGGTCGGAGATGTCCATCACCACGCCCATGTCGTGCTCGATCAGGACGAGGGTCGTGCCGAAGTGGTCGTTGACATCGAGGACGAAGCGGCACATGTCCTGCTTTTCCTCGAGGTTCATGCCGGCCATCGGCTCGTCGAGCAGCAGCAGCTCCGGCTCCGCCGCGAGCGCGCGTCCCAGCTCGACGCGCTTCTGCAGTCCGTAGGGCAGCCGCCCGACCGGCGTGCGGCGGATGTGCTGGATCTCGAGAAAATCGATGATCTCCTCGACCGCGCGCCGGTGCTCGAGCTCCTCGCGCTTCGCCGGCCCGATCCAGAGCGCCTGCTGGAAGATATTGCAGCGCATCTTCAGGTTGCGCCCGGTCATGATGTTGTCGAGCACCGTCATGCCCTTGAAGAGGGCGATGTTCTGGAACGTCCGCGCGATGCCGAGCGCCGCGGCTTCGTGCGAATCCATGTCGGCGAATTCCTTCTGCTTGAAGCGGATCTTTCCCTTCTGCGGATGGTAGACGCCGTTCAGCACGTTCAGCATCGAGCTCTTGCCGGCGCCGTTGGGGCCGATGATGGCGCGCACCTCGCGACTGCGCACGTCGAAGGACACGTCCTGCAGCGCCTTGACGCCGCCGAAGGAGAGCGACACGCCCTCCACCGACAGCACGACTTCGCCCGGCGCGGGGCGCTCGCTCACGCCGCTTTCTTTGCCGCGGCGGGTGCGAAGGTCTTCGCGTCGCGGATCTTCAGGTCGGCCGAGAACGTGCCGCTGCGGCCGTCCTCGTACTTCACCTGCGCCTCGACGTGCACCGCATCCTTGCCTGCGTAGAGAGCGTCGACCAGGCTGTCGAAGCGCTCGCCGATGAAGCGCCGGCGCACCTTGCGCGTACGCGTCAGCTCGCCGTCGTCGGCGTCGAGCTCCTTGTGCAGGATGAGGAAGCGGGTGATTTGCGAGCCGGCGATCTCGGGCTCGGCGGCGAGGTCGCGGTTCACCCGCTCGATGCAGTCGCGCACCAGGTCGTAGACCTCGTCGCGCGAGGCGAGGTCGGTGTAGCCGGAATACGGCATGTTGCGCTTCTCGGCCCAGTTGCTGACCGCGTCCTGGTCCATGTTGATGAAGGCGCAGACCGTGCCGCGGCCGTCGCCGAAGCAGACCGCTTCCTTGATGTAGGGGAAGAACTTCAGCTTGTTCTCGAGGTACTTCGGCGCGAACAGCGTGCCGTCGGCGAGCTTGCCGACGTCCTTCACCCGATCGATGATCTTCAGGTGACCGTCGGGATCGAAGTAGCCGGCGTCGCCGGTGTGGAACCAGCCCTCCGCATCCTTCGCCTCGCTCGTCGCCTGCGGATTCTTGTAGTACTCCTTGAACAGCCCCGGCGAGCGGATCAGGAGCTCGCGCTCCGGCGTGAACTTGAGCTCCACGCCCGGCACCGGCGGACCCGCCGTGTCGGACTTCACCTGGCCGTCGAGCTGGATGCAGACGAACACGCTGGTCTCGGTCGAGCCGTAGAGCTGCTTCAGGTTGATGCCGATCGAGCGGTAGAACTTGAACAGATCCGGGCCGATCGCCTCGCCCGCGGTGTAGGCGACGCGCACGCGGCTCATGCCGAGGACGTTGCGCAGCGGCCCGTAGATGAAAAGGTCGCCGAAAAAGTAGAAAAAGCGATCCGCCAGCGACACCGGCCGGCCGTCGAGGATGGCGCCGCCGGCGCGGTGGGCCACCGCCATGAAGCGGCGGTAGAGCCAGCGCTTGAGGCGGCTCGCGTCCTCCATGCGAATCGACACCTGCGTGAGCAGCGCCTCCAGCACTCGCGGGGGGGCGAAGTAATAGGTCGGGCCGATCTCACGCATGTCCATCATCACCGTATCCGGCGCCTCGGGACAGCAGATGCAGTAGCCGGTGACGAGCGGCTGCGCCAGCGAGAAGATGAACTGGCCGACCCAGGCCGGCGGCAGGTACGCGAGCACCACGTCGGCGTCGCCCAGGTTTTCCAGCTCGGCGGCGACCTTGGCGCGGTCGATGAGCGCGTGATGGGTGAGCGCGACGCCCTTCGGCGTGGCGGTGGTGCCGGAGGTGAAGAGCATGGCGGCGGTATCGCTGCCATGTCCCTTGGCGATTTCGCTTTCGAGGAAAGCGGGGTCGCGCGCGAGCGCCTCGCGCCCCTTGGCCAGCATGCCTTCGTAGCTCAGGAGCTCCTGCTGACGGTAGTGGCGCAGGCCGCGCGAATCGTCGTAAACGATGCGCTTCAGCGTCGGGCACTGCGGCATGATCTCGAGCAGCTTGTCGACCTGCTCCTGATCCTCGGCGAAGGCGTAGCGAATCTCGGCGTTCTGGATCGGAAACGCCATCTCGGTCGCGACCGCGTCCTGGTAGAGCGGCACCGGGATGCCGCCGAGGCACTGCACCGCGTACATCATCGCGTAGAGCCGCGGCCGGTTGTCGCTCACCAGCGCGAAGTGCTCGCCGCGCCGGAAGCCCGCGCCGGCAAGCCCGCAGGCGAGCGCGCGCACTTCTTCCGCGAACTCGTGCCAGGTGTGGGTCTGCCAGATGCCGAGGTCCTTCTCGCGGATCGCCGGCCGCGACGGACGAACGCGCGCGTGGTGCAGCAGCAGCTTCGGGAACGTGTCGAACGTTCCGATATCCGGTGCCATCGCAGGCCTCCTCTTCCTTCGATAAGCCGGCGGATTCTTGCACAAAATCCGATAAAGTACGGCCGATGAAAGGTAAAGAGCATTGGATCAGGAAGAAGGGCGACATCAAGCTCTTCCTCTGGCAAAAACCCGCCGTCGGCGCATCGAAAGGCACCGTCCTTTTCGTGCACGGCTCGTCGATGGCCTCGCAGCCGACCTTCGATCTGCAGGTGCCGGGGCGACCGCATTCCTCGGCGATGGAATGGTTCGCCGAGCAGGGCTATGACACCTGGACGATGGACAACGAGGGCTACGGGCGCTCCGACAAGTCGCGGCCGATCAACTTCGACATCGTCAACGGCGCCGACGACATCGAGGCTGCGACCGCGCACATCGGCAAGAAAGTGATGATCTACGGCATTTCGTCGGGAGCACTGAAGGCGGCGCTCTTCGCGCAACGCCATCCCGAGCGGGTCGCGCGCCTCGCGCTCGATGCCTTTGTCTGGACCGGCGAAGGCAGCCCGACGCTCGCCGAGCGCAAGAAGCGCCTGCCGGAATTCCAGGCGAAGAACCGCCGGCCGATCGACCGCGCCTTCGTGCACAGCATCTTCAATCGCGACCATCCCGGCACCGCGGACAAGGCGACCATCGAGGCGTTCGCCGACGCCATCCTCGAGCTGGACGATTCGGTGCCGACCGGCACCTACGTCGACATGTGCTCCAGGTTGCCGCTCGTCGATCCGGAGAAGATCAACGTGCCGACGATCGTCATGCGCGGCGAGCACGACGGCATTGCCTCGGTGGACGACCTGCTGAAGTTCTTCCAGCGCCTGCCGCATCCGGACAAGCAGTTCACTGTCATGGCCGGCATCTCGCACGCGAGCTTCCAGCAGAAGAACTACCTCATGGTCTATCACATACTGCACGCCTTCTTCAGCCAACCCGAACCGGTCTACCGCGGATGATTCGTTTCCTCCTCATTTTCCTGCTTGCCGGAAATGCATTTGCGCAGACCTGGCAGCCCTCGCGGCCCGTGCGTCTCGTCGTGCCGCTTTCGCCCGGCGGCTTCGCCGACACTCCTGCGCGAATGCTCGCGCCGCGGTTGTCCGAGCAGCTCGGCAAGCAGGTGTTCGTCGAGAACCGGCCCGGCGCGGGCGGCACCATCGGCGCGGATTTCGTCGCCAAATCGGCGCCCGACGGCCACACGCTGGTGATCACGGGCAGCACGCACCTCATCACCGGCCACGTCTACAAGAAGCTGCCGTACGACTCGATCAATGACTTCACGCACATCTCCATGATCGCCTCGGGTCCTTATGTGCTGGTCGTCAACCCCAAGAAGACCACCGCAGGTTCGGTGCGCGAGCTAATCGCCATGGCCAAGGCGGAGCCGGGAAAGATCGACTTCGCCAGCTCGGGAAACGGCAGCTCCCAGCACTTGATGGGCGCGCTTTTCAATTCGCTCGCGAAAGTGGAGTTGAACCATGTGCCCTACAAGGGCAGCGGACCGGCGATGCAGGACCTCCTCGCGGCACAGGTGGGCGTTTCGTTTGCCGGCGTCCCCAACGTACTCGGCCAGGTGAAAGCCGGCCGGCTGAAGGCGCTGGGCGTCACGACCAGCAAGCGCTGGAGCGAGCTGCCGGACGTGCCGACGATCGCCGAGGCGGGCGTGCCCGGATACGAAGCCGTCCTCTGGCTCAGCATCTCGGGCCCGGCCGGCATGCCGGCGCCGATCGTGCAGCGGCTCTACGCCGAGATCAGCAAGGCGCTGCAGGATCCGGAATTGAAGGCCAACTTCCACACCGGCGGGGTCGAGGCGATGTCGATGCCGCCCGACGAGCTGACCGCCTACATGCGCTCCGAGTACGATAAATGGGGCAAAGTGGTGCGCGACACCGGCGCCACCGTGAACTAGAACCTGGGGGAGGAAGCATGAGAAGCGAAACGTTTGCACTGTTCTCCGGCCTTGGCTGTCTGGTCCTCGGACTGTTCGGATTTATCGGCCTAGCGGTGAGCTTGCCGGACAGCGCTGTCCACCTCGCAATGGGCGCCTGGGGCATCTCGGCCTGGCGGCGCATCACAAGTCCGAGAGTTTTCTGCGCCGCGCTCGCCATCGTCTTCACTGGACTAGCCTTGATCGGATTTATCCCGGGGATGAGCACGCTGCTGGGGATGCCGCCGTCGCAAGGTCTCGACCTGTGGCTCCATGGGGGGGCGGCTGCGCTCGCTGCGCACTTCGCCTGGCGCCCGGAACTGTCAGCCGAGCACCGCAGCAACAGGCGAGACCGTCGGGAACAGGACCTGGCCGTCGAGCGTGAGCGCCGCCTCGGCCACGTGGACCGCCGGCTGCCTTCGGCCACCGAAGAGATCTAGGCCGACTCGTTCAGAAAACGATGTTGGGGCGAAAGACCAGCGTGAAGGAGGTCTTGGCGAGCGGCGCGAGATCGCCGGTGTATTTGCTGGCACGCTCGTAGATCACGCCGAAGTCGAATTCCCAGGCGAGCTTGCGCGACTCCATGGGATATTTCTTGCCGAAGATCACCTCCTGCCTGACCAGCGCCAGGCCGTCGACCGCGAGCTCGGTCAGCAGGTCGATGCGCGAGTTGTCGAGCCAGGAAAGGAACGGGCTGCGGAAATCCAGGTTCGAGCGGCGCAAGCCGAGGTGCAGGGTATCGGCGATATCGCGGTTGCTGTTGTACCGGCCGCCGGCGCGCATGCTCCAGCTCAGCCTTTCCTGGTTGAAGACGCGATCGCCCTTCAGCTTCCATTCCAGCTCGGCCCAGTTGTCGGCGATGAGGACGTTGCTCTTGATGTGCTTGGTGCCGGCCGAGACCAGATATCCCAGGTAGCCGCGGTTGTTGCTGCGCTCGGTCTCCTCCGGGCGCGTGAACTTCATCTGGCTGCCGAAGAACGCCGATACCGCCCACGGTTCCTGGAAGCCGGCGGTCACCGCTTGAATGATGCTCGGCGAAATATCGTAGAAGCTCGGGTGGTCCTTGCGCAGCCAGACGCCCAGCAACGGCATCGGGTAGACGCTCGCCTCGAAGGCGACCACGTTCGGGCTCCACGAGCGCGCCAGCAGCTGCCGGTAGACGTCGGCCTCATCGAGGCGGCCGCCATCGGGGAAGGGATCGTCGGAGATCGGCACGTACAGACCGATGCTGGAGTAGTAGGCGCCCCACTCGGTCAGGACTTCCGGCTTGGGACGTTCCTGCGCGTGGGCGGCGCCGAGCGCGGCGACATGCAGAACGAGGAATGCGAAAAACCGCATTCCGCTAGATATCACATGGCAGCGACCGCTCCATGCCAGAGTTTTTGTCAGCGACGGGATCAGCGTTTCTGCTTCTTCTTTCGCCCCGCAACTGGCTTCTTCTTCTGCGCCGCGAGCCTTGGCTTCCCTCCGGCGAGGTCGACGCGAAGCGCCGCGTGCAGCTGCGCGGGCTGCAGATGGTGGAACTCGCCGGGAACGTCGAGCATTTCCGCGCGCCGGCCGCGTTCCGGATGAAAGCGCAGCTGAGGCGCATTGGCTTCCGCCGAAGGGTGAAAAAGCGCGTGGATTTTTCCGCCTTTGTCGAACAATGCGAGGACCTTCATGCTCTTCTCCTCTAGAACGTGTCCACTTGGGACGCCATCACCTGGATCCGCGCCTGAATGGGTGCTCCGCTTTCGCCGTTTGCGCGAAGGCTCATGGCCATCGGTGTACTGGCGGGGCTCGACGAGCTCCACTGAGAGCCCTCCGACACGATGGTCACGCTCTGCTGCCGGTCTTCGTCGCTCGCACCGACGACGCCGGCCCAGATCCGATTGAAGCGGAATTGACTGATATTGCTGCCCCAGGTCACGGTGAAGGAGATGGTGCTGCCTCTCGCCATCGTCAGTATGCCTGCCGAGGCGACGACAACCTGAGCGGTGAAAGCTGCCATGGAAATCCTCCGTGCAGAGATTGGCCGCCGGGAGCGGTGCGCGGATATTAGCGCACCTGGCTATTTCGGCGCCTACATGCTGCGGCGGTACTGGCCCCCGACTTCGAACAGCGCGTGGGTGATCTGCCCGAGCGAGCAGACGCGGACTGCGTCCATGAGCACGGCGAAGACGTTTTCGTTTTGGATCACGGCTTTTTTCAGGTTCTCGAGCATCTTAGTTGAAACGGACGAATGCTTTTGATGGAAGTCCCTCAAACGCTTCAGCTGCGACTTTTTCTCGTCCTCGGTCGAGCGGATCAGCTCGATCTTCTGCGGCACGGGCTCGCCGCCATTTTCCGTCGCGACGTTGCGGAAGGTGTTGACGCCGACGATCGGGTAGGAGCCGTCGTGCTTGCGGTGCTCGTAGAGCAGCGACTCCTCCTGGATCTTGCCGCGCTGGTAGCCGGTTTCCATCGCCCCCAGCACGCCGCCGCGGCTCGAGATCGCCTCGAACTCCTTCAGCACCGCTTCCTCGACCAGGTCGGTGAGCGCGTCGATGACGAAGCTGCCCTGGTTGGGGTTCTCGTTCTTGCCCAGGCCCCACTCCTTGTTGATGATCAGCTGGATCGCCATCGCCCGGCGCACCGAATCCTCGGTGGGCGTGGTAATCGCCTCGTCGTAGGCGTTGGTGTGCAGGGAATTGGTGTTGTCGTAGGTGGAGATCAGCGCCTGCAGCGTGGTGCGGATGTCATTGAAGGCGATCTCCTGCGCGTGCAGCGACCGGCCCGAGGTCTGCGAGTGGAATTTGAGCTTCTGGCTGCGCTCGTTGCCACCGTAGCGCTTCTTCATCGCCACCGCCCAGATGCGCCGCGCCACCCGGCCGAGCACCGCGTACTCCGGGTCCATGCCGTAGGAGAAGAAGAACGAGAGGTTGGGCGCGAAATCGTCGATCTTCATGCCGCGCGCGAGGTAGGCCTCGACGAAGGTGAAGCCGTTCGCGAGGGTGAAAGCGAGCTGCGAGATCGGGTTCGCGCCGGCTTCGGCGATGTGATAGCCCGAGATCGACACCGAATAGAAGTTGCGCACCCGGTTGGCGATGAAGTATTCCTGGATATCGCCCATCACCTTGAGCGAGAACTCGGTCGAGAAGATGCAGGTGTTCTGCCCCTGGTCTTCCTTGAGGATGTCGGCCTGCACCGTGCCGCGCACCGCCGACAGGGCATTCGCCTTGATCGCCTCGAATTCCTCTTTCGTCGGCTGGCGGCCGAGCTTTTCCACCTGCTGGTCGATGGCGGTATTGAAGAACATGGCGAGGAGGGTCGGCGCCGGACCGTTGATGGTCATCGACACCGAGGTCGCCGGGTCGCAGAGGTCGAAGCCGGCGTAGAGCGCCTTCATGTCCTCCAGCGTCGCGATCGAGACGCCCGAATTGCCGACCTTGCCGTAGATGTCCGGCCGCTCGTCGGGATCGAAGCCGTAGAGCGTCACCGAATCGAACGCGGTCGACAGCCGCTTCGCCGGCATGTCCTTCGAGAGCAGGTGGAAGCGCCGGTTGGTGCGGAAAGGGTCGCCTTCGCCGGCGAACATGCGCGTCGGATCCTCGTTCTCGCGCTTGAAGTGGAACACGCCGGCGGTGAACGGAAACTCGCCCGGCAGGTTCTCGCGCAGACGCCAGCGCAGGAGCTCGCCGTGATCCTCGAACTTCGGCAGCGCCACTTTCGGCACGTGCGTGCCCGACAGCGAGGTGGCGGTCAGCGTGGTGCTGATCTCCTTGTCGCGCACCCTGACCACCCGCTCGTCGCCGGAATAGGAGGCGACGATTTCGGGCCATGAATCGAGCAGCCGCCCGCTTTCCGAATCGAGTTGCCGGGAAGAAAGCAGCGCGTCGATCTCGGGCAGGCGCTTGCCGAGCATGGCCTGCGTGGCTTCGAGCTGCTGGCGCTCGCGCGCGATCCCGGCTTGCTTCGCCGCGAGCTGGTGGTAGCCGCGCAGGCTCTCGGCGATTTCCGCCAGGTAGCGCTGGCGCTGCGCGGGGATGATGACGTGCACCGCCGAGGACCGCTTGCCCGCCGGCCGCGGCAGCTTGCCGGACTTCAGGCCCAGCTTCTCTGCCACTGCGTGGTAGAGCGCGGTCACGCCGTCGTCGTTGAAGCGCGCGGCGATGGTGCCGAACACCGGCATCTCCTCCGGCGCCGAGCGGAATGCCTCGCGGTTCCTTTGCATCTGCTTGCGCACGTCGCGCAGCGCGTCCTCGGCGCCGCGCCGGTCGAACTTGTTGATGGCGACGAAATCGGCGAAGTCGAGCATGTCGATCTTCTCGAGCTGGCTGGCGGCGCCGAACTCGGGCGTCATGACGTAGAGCGAGGCATCGACGTGCGGCACGATCGCCGCGTCGCCCTGGCCGATGCCCGCAGTTTCGACCATGACGAGCTCGTAGCCCGCGACCTTGCACGCGGCGATGGCGCCGCCGAGCGCCGCCGAGATTTCGCTGCCGGTGTCGCGCGTCGCCAGCGAGCGCATGAAGGTCGCCGGCCCGTGGATCGCGTTCATGCGGATGCGGTCGCCGAGCAGCGCGCCACCGGTCTTGCGGCGCGTCGGATCGACCGAGAGGACGGCGATCTTCAGCTTGTCGCCCTGGTCGAGGCGGAAGCGGCGCACCAGCTCGTCGGTGAGCGAGCTCTTGCCCGCGCCGCCGGTGCCGGTGATGCCGAGCACGGGAACGGCCTTGGTACTTTCAGGTTTCTTCTTCAGAACGCCAAGCTCGAGCGCCGTGATGGTCTGCGCCAGGGTCTCTGGCTCCTTCTGTACCGTACTGAAGTCGCAGCGCGCCAGCATGTCGTTGATCATGCCCTGCAGCCCCATGCGCTGGCCGTCCTCGGGCGAATAGACGCGCGCGACGCCGTACTCCTGCAGCTCGCGGATCTCGCTCGCGACGATGACGCCGCCGCCGCCACCGAACACCTTGATGTGCGCGCCGCCGCGCTGCCGCAGCAGGTCGAGCATGTACTTGAAGAATTCGACGTGCCCGCCCTGGTAGGAGGAGATGGCGATGCCCTGCACGTCCTCCTGCAGCGCGGCGGTGACGATCTCGTCGACCGAGCGGTTGTGGCCGAGGTGGATCACTTCGGCGCCCGAGGCCTGCAGGATGCGCCGCATGATGTTGATCGACGCGTCGTGGCCGTCGAACAGGCTCGCCGCCGTGACGAAGCGGATCTTGTGCTTCGCCTTGTAGATGAGCTTTCCCGAGTCGGAGAGATCAGTCATGGGGCCGACCCGCTAGCGTAGTTGACGTTTACGTTAACGTCAACTTGGCTAATCCCGGTACGAGGGGTCGCGCGTATCCACCATGCGCTGCATGGCGGCAAACACGTCCTCGCAGGTGCGCTTTTCGCCCTGCCCCGACTCGCGCACCGACTGGGCGATGGCCGCCGGCGTCACCGGATAGAGCGCCCCCGCGGAGGCCGCCGCGATCTGCACATCGCAGGCGCGCTGCAGCGTCCAAAGGGTGAGGAAGGCCTGGGCGATGTCGCGTCCCCAAGCGAGCAAACCGTGGTTGCGCAGGATCACGGCACGCTTGTCGCCGATGTCGCGCACCAGCCGCTCCTTCTCCCCCGGCTCGACCGAGATGCCCTCGAAGTCGTGGTACGCGATCTGGCCCTGCAGCATCGCGCCGTAGAAGTTGTGCGGCGACAGGCCGTCCTTGAGGCAGGCCACGGCCATGCCGGTCGTCGTATGCGTGTGCATGACGCAATGGGCCTCGGGCTGCGACTCGTGCAGGGCGGAATGGATCACGTACCCCGCGCGGTTCACCGGCCACTTCGTCTCGCGTAGCGTGTTGCCTTCCAGGTCGATGAGCAGCAGGCTCGAAGCAGTGATCTCGCTGTAGCGCAAGCCAAACGGGTTGATGAGAAAGCGATGCTCGGGGCCCGGCACACGCAGCGTGATGTGATTGAAGATCAGCTGGTCCCAACCGAGCATGTCGAAGATGCGGTAGGCGGCAGCGAGCTCGACGCGCGCCTTGCGCTCGGCCTCGCTCATCGGCAGGTCTTTGACCGGGCGCGCCTTGGTTTGCAGGTAGATGCTCATGGATCTCTCCTGAGGGAACGTCCAGTCTAGCGCGGAAACCCTTTCCCGAAATCGCGCAGGACCTCCCTCGCGCAGTTGTGGCCGGGTGCGCCGGTGACACCGCCGCCGGGATGCGCGCCCGAGCCGCAAAGGTACAGCCCTCGAATGGGGGTGCGGTAGTCCGCGTGGCCCAGAACCGGGCGGGCCGACCAGAGCTGATCGAGCGAGAGCTGGCCGTGGAAGATGTCGCCGCCGACGAGGCCGAACTCGCGCTCGAGGTCGGCGGGCGACAGCGCGCTGTGACCGACCACGCTCGCCTTGAACCCCGGCGCGTGGGACTCGACGACATCGAAGATCCGCTCGACCGCTTCGCTCTTGCGTGACTTCCAGTCGGCGGCCGGGTCGAAGTGCTGGCAGAAGAGGCTGGCGACGTGCGCGCCCTTCGGCGCCAGGCTGTCATCCACCGTGCTCGGGATCACCATCTCGACGATTGGCCGGCGCGCGATCCCTTCGGCGCGCGCATCGAGATAGGCGCGGTCCATGTAGTCGAGCGACGGCGCCATGATGATCCCCGAGCCGTGGTGCGGCCCGGGCTCGGGCAGCACGGAGAAGCGCGGCAGCGCGGAGAGCGCGACATTCATGCGAAACGTTCCGGAGCCGCACTTGTAGCGCTCCATGCGCTCGCGAAAATCGCGGTCGAGCCGCGCCGGGTCGACCAGCTTGAGGAACAGCAGCTTCGGATTGACATTGGCGACGATGGCACGCGCGGCGATTTCGGCACCATTCGCGACGACTTTGCCATCGAGAATCTTTTCGACCGCCACGTCGCATTCGATCTCGACGCCGAGCCTGCGCGCCTCGGCGGCGAGCGCCTGCGTGATCGCGCCCATGCCGCCGATGGCATGGCCCCAGATACCGCGCTTGCCGTTGACCTCGCCGAAGCAATGATGCAGCAGTACGTAAGCGGTGCCGGGGTGATACGGGCTCGCGTAGGCGCCGACCACCGCATCGAAGCCGAAGACTGCCTTCACCGGCTCGGACTCGAACCAGTCGCCGAGCCAGTCCGCGGCACTGCGCGTAAAAAGCCCGATCAGATCGCGCCGGGCGGCCATGTCGAGGCGCTTCAGTCTTCTCGCGTCGGAAAAAAGACGAAGAACATCCCGGACACCGCCGCCGACATTCGGTGGCGTCTCCAACGCCATGGCGCGCAGCACGTCGGCGATGCGCTCGAGACTTTCCCAATAGGCAGGCAGCCGTTTCGCGTCGCGCGGCGAGAAGCGGGCGAACTCGCGCTGCGTCGCCTCGATCCCGCCGCCGACCTTCAAATAGTTGTTGTCCAAGGGAAGAAAATTCGACAGTGGCCGCTCGACAATCCGAAGGCCGTGATCGGCGAGCCGCAGCTCGCGGATCACCTTCGCCTGCAGCAGGCTCACGGTGTAGGCGGCGACGGAATTGCGGAAGCCGGGATGGAATTCCTCGGTCACCGCCGCGCCGCCGACCACGCCGCGGCGTTCCAGCACCTTGACCTTCAGGCCGGCCTTGGCGAGATAGCAGGCGCAGGTGAGGCCGTTGTGGCCGGCGCCAACGACGATCGCGTCGTACTTCACGAATCGATTCGCGCGCCGCTCGCCGGGTCGAAATAGTGCGCGCGCGACGGATCGAAGCGCAGCGGCAGTTTGCCCTCGCCGACTTTGCGCGACGCCGGCAACCGCGCGACGATCCGCCCGCCCTCGACGCTGCCGTGCACCAGGATATCGGCGCCGAGCTGCTCGACGAGAGTGACCTGCGCCGTCAGCATCGCCTCGCTGTCCGCGCACGGCTCGAGGTCTTCGGGCCGCACGCCGAGCAGCTTGCCGTCCCTCGGCACCAGGTTCATCGGCGGCGAGCCGATGAAGCCGGCGACGAATGTCGTGGCCGGGCGCGCGTAGACCTCGAGCGGCGTGCCGATCTGCTCGGCGCGGCCAGCGTTCATCACGATCATGCGGTGCGCGAGCGTCATCGCCTCCACCTGATCATGCGTCACGTACAGGCTGGTGGTTCCGAGGCGGCGATGCAGCGCCTGCAGTTCGGCACGCATCTGCACGCGCAGCTTGGCATCGAGGTTGGAGAGCGGCTCGTCGAACAGGAACACCGCCGGCTCGCGCACGATCGCCCGCCCCATCGCCACGCGCTGGCGCTGCCCGCCCGACAGCTGCCGCGGCTTGCGATCCAGGAATGGCTTCAATTCGAGGATGCCCGCGGCGCGTTGCACGCGCTGCTCGATCTCGATCTTCGAAAAACCCTTGATGCGCAGTCCGTAGGACATGTTCTCGTACACCGACATGTGCGGATAGAGCGCGTAGTTCTGAAACACCATCGCGATGTCCCGGTCCTTGGGCTCGAGCCGGTTCACTACGCGAGCGCCGATCGTGATTTCGCCCGAGGTGATCGCCTCGAGGCCCGCCACCATGCGCAACAGCGTCGACTTGCCGCAGCCCGAAGGGCCGACAATCACCACGAACTCGCCGTCCTTTACCTCCATCGAGACACCGTGGATCACCTGGAGTCCGGCGTAGCTCTTCCTGACGTCGCGAAGGGAAAGCTCGGCCATCCCTATTTCTCCGTCTCCACCAGGCCCTTGACGAACCAGCGCTGCATCAGCACCACCACCAGCGCCGGCGGCAGCAGGGCGAGCATCGCGGTAGCCATGACCAGGTTCCATTCGGTGAGTGCGTCGCCCGTAACGATCATGCGCTTGATACCGATCACCGCCGTGTACATCGACTCGTCGGTAGTAATGAGGAGCGGCCACAGGTACTGGTTCCAGCCGTAGATGAACTGGATCACGAACAGCGCCGCGATGCTGGTCTTCGATAGCGGCAGCACCACGTCCCAGAAGAAGCGAAGCGGGCCGGCGCCGTCCATGCGCGCCGCCTCGGCGAGCTCGTCGGGCACGGTGAGGAAGAACTGCCGGAACAGGAAGGTCGCGGTCGCCGAGGCGATCAGGGGAAGCGTCAGCCCGACGTAGGAGTTGATCATGCCGAGGTCGGAGACCACCTTGAAGGTAGGGATGATGCGCACCTCCACCGGCAGCATCAGGGTGACGAAGATCATCCAGAAGAAGAAATTGCGCAACGGGAAGCGGAAGAACACGATCGCGAAGGAAGCGATGATCGAGATTGCGATCTTGCCGAACGAGATCGCGAGCGCCATCACCAGGCTGTTGAACAGCATGCGGCCGACCGGCGCGGTCACGTCCTTGCTGGTGCCGGCGGTGAGCACCTGCCGGTAGTTCTCCCACAGCTGGTCGCCGGGCAGAAGCGGCATCGGCACCTTCAGGATGTCGTCCAGCGTATGCGTCGAGGCGACGAAGGTCACGTACAGAGGGAAAGAGATCACGAGGATGCCCGCGATCAGC
>JAXDQC010000226.1:0-4329 GCA_034668045.1 Betaproteobacteria bacterium
CCGGGCGTGTCCATGTAGACGAAGCCGTGGGCCGCGACCGGCTCGGCGTATTCGTACACCGCCTCGAGGTTGCCCGTGCCGCCCTTGGCGACCGCGCCGAGCGACTTCTCGAGGATCGTCGTCAGCCCGCCCGCCTTGTTGCCCGGCGACGGGTTGTTGTTCATCTCGTTGCCCATCCGCTCGGTGTACGCCTCCCACCAGCGGATGCGCTCGATCAGCTTTTCACCGACGTCTTTGGATACGGCTCGCCGTGTCAGCAAATGCTCGGCGCCATAGATCTCCGGCGTCTCTGACAGGATCGCCGTGCCGCCATGGCGCACGAGCAGGTCGACTGCCGCGCCGAGCGCCGGGTTGGCGCTGATGCCGGAGTAGCCGTCCGAGCCGCCGCATTGCAGGCCGAGGACGAGATGGCTCGCCGGCACCGGCACGCGCTGCACCTTGTTCGCTTCCGGCAGCATCTCCTTCACGCGCGCGATGCCCGCTTCCACGGCCTTGCGGGTGCCACCCTTCTCCTGGATGGTAAAGGCGCCGAATTTGTCGCTCTTCTTCAATTTCTGGGAAGCGAGAAGAACATTGACCTGGTTCGCCTCGCAGCCGAGGCCGACGAGCTGGGACGAGAAGAAGTTCGGATGGCGCGCGTAGCCGGCGATCGTGCGGCGCAGCAGGTCGGTCGCCTCGCCCTCGCTCGCCATGCCGCAACCGCTCTTGTGCGTGAGCGCCACCACGCCGTCGACGTTTGGATATTCGTCGAGCCTGTTCTCGAAGTGCCGCGCAATCATCCGCGCCACCGTCGCCGAGCAGTTCACGCTGGTGAGGATGCCGATGTAGTTGCGCGTCGCCACGCGGCCGTCGGCGCGGACGATTCCCAGAAAGGTCGCCGGCTCAGAAAAAAACCGAGTATCTTTTTTCAAAGAAGAAAAAGCGTAATCCCGCTGGAAATCGCCCATCGCGACGTTGTGCACGTGCACGTGATCGCCCGGCTCGATCGCCTGGGTGGCGAAGCCGATGATCTGGTTGTAGCGATGTAGCGGCTTGCCTTGCTCGACCGCGCGCACGGCGATCTTGTGGCCGGCGGGGACGCGCACCGCGGCGCGCACGTTCTCCTTGGTCACCATCGTGCCGGCGAGAATTTCGACCCGGGCGATGACGACGTCATCATCCGGATGGAGACGGATCGTGAGGTCGGCGGCTTGCAGCATGGCTACCTCTTCGGCGGCAGAGCGGGCATTTTACAGGCATGCACGCGACGCTAGACTTGCGGCGGGAGGGCTGTATGCATACGGATGGCGGAGTCAACGAGCGTCTGAAGCGCGCGTTCCCGGCGATGAAGGCTTCCTTTGCCGGTGTCCGGTCGCTGCACGTCGAAGGGATGGATGCGGTGGTGGGCGAGCTGACCATCATTGGCTCGGACAGCGACGGCAGCACCATAAGCGAGACGCGCGCCGCGGCCTTTGGCGAGGCCGAGGGCCTGCGCTTTCCCGCGTTCAGCCTGCAGCCGCAAAGCGTGCTGCTGAAACTGATGCCGGGCATCCTCGGCCTCGAAGCGGTCAAGGTGGCGGGCGATGCCGGCTTCGCGCGCGCGTACCACCTCAGCGCCGTGCATCCACAGAAGACGCGCGCACTTTTCAACGAAGGCGTAGTCGCCTGGCTCGCAGCGCATCCCGGCCTGCGACTCGAATCCTCCGGGCGCGGCATGCTTCTCTACTGCGCGGGCCGATCCCGTCCGGAGCCGGAAAGCTTCGCGCGCGATGCGGCGGAGATCTTCCATCGACTGGCGGAATCGCAGCGCAATGCGCCGCCGGTCGCCCCGCAGGATGCGCGGTCCGCCGCCGAGGCCACGCAAGGCCCGCTCGGCAAGCGGGTGCGCAAGGAGCTTGTCACGCGCGCGGACCTCGCAGCATTCCTGGCGCAGCCTCTGCCGCGAAAGCCCGGGTCGAACATCCGGGAGTACTGCGAGCGGCGCTCGCCGCCGATGTGGCCCGGCATCGGCTTGATCTTCGCCACGGTGGGCGCGGCCTTCGCGTACGGCTTCGGCGTACAAGGCGACTGGAAAGGGATCCTGTTCGGCGCCGCGTTCGTCGCCGTGGGAGCGCCGGTCGCGTTCTTCACTGGCCGCACCCACCTGCGCTTGATGCGCTTGCTGAGGCGCGGCGAGGTGGTTTCCGCCCGAATCGAGCGCCTCGAGGACACGGGCTGGTGGACGAGCACGACCGGTGCCCTCTGGAGGCTGCGTCTGCGCTATTCGCTGCAGGGCCAGCCGCGCGAAAGCGAAGCGACGATCTCCGGCTTTGCGATCGAGCGCGCGCAGCAAGCGCTCGACGCGGGCAAGCCCGTGACTATCCTTGTCGATCCACGGCGGGCGGAGCGAGTGTTGCTCGCCGACGATCTTCTCACCGTCAGCCCGGAGTACGAGCCCTGACCTGAGGTCAGTGGTTGTCGCGCGGCACGAAGGCGCCGCTCTTGCCGACGAGGAAGTCGAGGTCGGCGCCCTTGTCGGCCTGCTGCACATGGTCGAAATACAGGCGCCAGTAGCCGCGCTCGAGGGGTGGTTTGGGTTTCTTCCAGCTCTTTTTCCGACGGGAAAGTTCTTTTTCAGAAACCAGCAAATTCAATCTTCCCTTGGCGACGTCGAGCTCGATCAGGTCGCCGTTCTGCACCAGCGCCAGCACGCCGCCGGCGGTCGCTTCCGGCGAAATGTGCAGCACCACCGTGCCGTAGGCAGTGCCGCTCATGCGCGCATCCGAAATGCGCACCATGTCGGTGATGCCCTTTTTCAGCAGCTTCGGCGGCAGCGGCATGTTGCCGACCTCGGCCATGCCGGGGTAGCCCTTGGGGCCGCAATTCTTCAGCACCATGACGCAGCTCTCGTCGATGTCGAGCTTCGGATCGTCGATGCGGCCGTGGAAATCCTCGATGTTCTCGAACACCACCGCGCGGCCCTTGTGCTTGAGCAGCTTCGGCGTCGCGGCGGAGGGCTTGATGATGGCGCCGCCCGGCGCGAGGTTGCCGCGCAGGACCGCGAGGCCGGTGTTCTTCTTGAACGGCTTCTTCATCGGGAAGATCACGTCGCGGTTCCAGCAGGGCGCGTCCTTGACGTTCTCCCACATCGTCTTGCCGTTGACCGTCAGAACATCCTTGTGGAGCAGCTTGTTCTCGCCCAGCTCACGCAGCACGACGGGCAATCCGCCCGCATAGCAGAAGTCCTCCATCAGGTACTTGCCGGAGGGCATCAGGTTGAGGAGGGTGCTCATGCCCTTGCCGAGGCGATCGAAGTCGTCGAGGTCGAGCTTGACGCCGATGCGGCCGGCGATGGCGATGAGGTGGATGACGGCATTGGTCGAGCCGCCGATCGCCGAGAGCGCGCGGATGGCGTTCTCGAACGCCTCCTTGGTGAGGATTTTCGAAAGAGGAACTTTCTCTTTCACCATGTCGACGATCCGCCGTCCCGCCATGCGGGCGATGACGTTGCGGCGCGCATCGACAGCGGGATAGGCGGCGTTGCCCGGCATGCCGACGCCGAGCGCTTCCGCCATCGAGGCCATGGTCGAGGCGGTGCCCATCACCATGCAGTGCCCGTGCGAGCGGTGCATGCACGACTCCGCCTCGTGGAACTCGTCCAGCGTGATCTTTCCGGCGCGCAGGTCTTCCGACATCGACCAGGTGTTGGTGCCGGAGCCGATGTCGTGGCCGCGGTACTTGCCCGACAGCATCGGCCCGCCCGAGACGAAGATCGTCGGCAGGTCGACGCTCGCCGCGCCCATCAGGATCGAGGGCGTGGTCTTGTCGCAGCCGCCGAGGAGGACGACGCCGTCGAGCGGGTTGCCGCGGATCGACTCCTCCGCGTCCATGCTGGCGAGGTTGCGATACAGCATCGCCGTCGGGCGCAGCAGCGTCTCGCCGAGCGACATCACCGGGAACTCGAGGGGGAAGCCGCCCGCCTCGAGCACGCCGTGGCGCACGTGGTCGGCCAGCACGCGAAAGTGCGTGTTACAGGGCGTGAGCTCGGACCAGGTGTTGCAGATGCCGATGACGGGGCGGCCGTCGAACTGGTCCTGCGGCACGCCCCGGTTCTTCACCCAGCTGCGATAGATGAAGCCGTAGATGTCCTGGCGCGAGAACCACTGGACGCTGCGCCGCTGCGCGGGCTTCTTCGCCACGGCTATTTAAGGGCCTGGACCTTGTCGTAGAGCGCCTTGTCCCAGGGCACGTCCTTGCCCACGAGGAAGGGCGCCGCGACCTTCTTGAACGCATCCCGGTCGGACTTCACCACCGTCTTGCCGTACTTCGTCGCGAAGTCGCTGACCAGCTCGTTCTCGGCCTTGACGATCG
>JAXDQC010000227.1:0-2773 GCA_034668045.1 Betaproteobacteria bacterium
GGGGTGCCGGACGGATCGGCCGCCGGCACGTAGCGGCCTTCGCGCTTCGCTTCGACGGTGGCGCCGAGAATCGCTTCGATCAGATGCAGGGCGACGGGTCGCGACACGGTCCGGGCGACCTCCGCGAGATGAAACACGGTCCTGACCGAGCGCGAGATGCTGGGATGCAGCGTGAGGAAAATGCGGATGCAGTCGTCGGGCGCGACGCCCGCGGCCACGAGCGCGAGCGCGAGGAGCTCGCGCCGCGGCTCCGACTGGAAGCGCCACGACGGAGCCGGCGTGAGCCGCAACAGCAGCGTCAACTGGGCCTCAAAGGCGCCTATGTCGAGTTCGCGCGCATGGGCGAGCAGCAGATCGACGGAGTTCTGGTCCGCCCGCGGCAGCGACACCCCACGCCCAGCGAGCGCCGCCGCGGACGCAAGCCGTGCGCAGATACGTCGCCGGCGCGAATCGTCGGCGTGCAGATAAAGGATCGCCTCATCGGCGGCACTCAGGTCGCGCCGGTCGAGCAAGGTCATGGCGAGGAGCGGACGCTCGCGCCCCCGCTGCACCAGCTCCTCGAGCTGCCCGCCGTTCAAGCTGACATGGCGGTTGCGCGCTAGGGCGAGGTCGACGTCGGCATCCTTCAAGGCGAGCAGGTCCTGGATCTGGTCCGGTCCGAGTGCCCGTTGTGGAGCCAGCGCCAGCAGCGCCTGCGCGCGCGGAACGGCGTTCGCCGGCCCGGCGACAGCGTTGCCCCGCTCGAGCATCGTCTTGCGTGCCTCGCCGCCGCGCTGCAGCAGTGCATCGATGATCCGTGCCGGCGTGTCGGCGATGGGTGCGAGCTTCTGGGCGACGATGGCCGCCGTGGCATCGTCGACGGTCGGCAGGAAGCCCAGCACAAGCGCCTCGAACGCCTCGATGGTGGCGCGGTCGCGGCTCGGCGCCGTGACAAACAGATCGGTGTGAACCCGCAGCAGGACCGGACGCACGTCGAGATCCTGGTTTCGGGCGAGCGAGGCAAGGCACGACAGATCGGGCCACTCGAAACGCGACATACGCAACTCTTCACATGCCAGGCAATCGGCACGGCTACATTATCCCGGCAGCGTTGATCGTCTGTTAACGATAGGGCCGACCCGCAGGAGCGGGACACGCATTTTTGCGTACTGTTCGGAACTGCTGAACAGCTCGGCAGTAGAAAGTGAAGGATAGTCGTCGAGAGAGACGCTCCGGCCACGGAAGGCATTTGGGGTTCGTGATGAGTTCTGACCGCGCGCCGACCACGATCCTCGTCGTCGAAGACGAGGCGATCGTGCGCGATTGTCTCGTGGCCGAGCTCCAGGACGTGGGCTACCAGGGTCGCCGCCGATACGGGCGAGAAGGCCCTGACGCTGCTGCAGGGTAAAGTGCGCAACATCGACTGGCTGTTCACCGACATCCGCCTGCCCGGCGTCATCGACGGCTGGCGCGTTGCCGATGAGTTCCGGCTCACCCATCCCTTCCGCCCCGTGGTCTATGCAACGGCTTATGCGCCCGAGCAGGCCCGCCAGCAGCTCCACGGCAGCTATTTCTTTCGTAAGCCCTATCGCCCCGAGCAGATCGTTGCGGCCTTCCGGCGCCTGAGCACGGATATGCCGGCCGGGCCGGGCGGCGCCGAGGCATGGCCGGCCGCCTGAGCCACCATCTCGCGCCCTCCTTGGACCAGCCGATCTGGAACTGCGACGCTTGGCGTGGCGTTGGTTTCAGGTCACAGCCCGGCTCTGCCGGATGATCCACTGGCGAGCCGTAACGGAGTGTTAACCGCAAAACACTTTTCTTGGGTGGCGATGCAGCACACATGGGTGAACCGCTGCACCGGCGCGAAGGAGCGGAGCATGGGCGAGGTTCGGACACACGAGACGGGGGTGGTCATCCCTTTTCCCGACATGGCCTCCCGTGGCTTGCGCCCAATTCCGCCGAGCAGCGGCCCGCGCGGCGAGATTCTCCTCTTCACCGGCATTCGCTATGAGTGGCAGTCCGAGCCGACCCCCGCGCCGTCCGCTCCGCTTCTGCCGGGCGGCACCACCTCCCGCACCGGCCGCCGTCGCCGCCGCCCTTAGGACATCCGCGCCCCCGCGCAATGGTGGGCGCACCTTGCGAAAGCCCTGCTTCGCGCTTCTTCTCTCCTTCAGCGCTGCCGGATGCGTTCAGACGGGCGACTTCGGCCGCCCCAGGGCATCCTTCTGGAACGACGTGGTTGTGCCGGAGACCGGCGCCCTCGCGGCGCATCTGCGCAACGAGCCCGTCTCGCGCTACCCGCTGACCGACGACGAAAATGAGCTTCGCGATCGGGCCTGGCGCTTCCTCATGCCGGCCAAGGAGCGCTTCTGGTTCGAGACGGCCATCGCCGACCTCGTGCGCACCCGCATCCTGCCTGTCGACCTATATCCGGCGGACAGGACCGCCTACCACGATGCGCTGACGAGCGAGAGTTTCCGGTCGCCCGCTTCGCGCTATCGGCAGCTATCCGAAGATGCCTTCGCGGACCTGAAGCTCATCGCGCCGTTCGCCGCGCGCGCCTCGCGGGTCATGGCCGCCGACCGCGTCCGCCTCGGCAGCCTCTCCTACGTGCGCAATGTGGACGAGGAGCAGGTCCATCATGCCTTTGCGCGCGTCGCCGAGAATCGCTGCCTGATCGCCTGGGTTCGCTATGAAACCTATGGACGCCTCGTCGCGTATCGTTATGCGCTGGAGCATCTCGTCATCGAGGCGCCGCAGGGCGACGCGGTCGGCGCCGAGCGAACGCTGGCGA
>JAXDQC010000228.1:0-36531 GCA_034668045.1 Betaproteobacteria bacterium
GACCCCGAGCTTCTGCGACGCCGCCTCGAGCGAGAGGATGTTGCTGGAAAAATGCGGCCCGTGCGCCGCGTCGACGCTCTCGCCGGCGCCGGCCGCCTCCAGCCATTTCTGCCAGGCGTTGCCGTGGGCGACGAGGTCCATGGCGTCGTCGTGCAGCAGCATGTGGCGCGCCAGGTCTTGCGGCTTCTTCAGATCGTTGTTCCTGACCAGCTCGGGGCTCGCGACCACGACCATCGAGACGCCGAACAGGCGGTCGCTGCGATAGCCGGGGTATTCGCCCAGGCCGAGATGGATCTCGACCCCCGAGGTGTCGTCGCGCAGGTCGAGCGTTCCCGTCATCACCGCCGTGTCGAGCGCGCCGGCGTCGACCATCTTGCTCGAGCCGACGACGCGCACTTCGATCTTGGGATTGCGCTTCGAGAAGTCGGCGAGGCGCGGCATCAGCCAGCGCGCGGTAAACACCGGCGGCGCGGTGATCGCAAGATCGGTCTCTTCGCCGCGCTCGCGGATCTGCTCGACGGCCGCGGCGAGGGCGTCGAAGCCGTCGCGCAGCCGCGGCAGCGCCGCGCGCGCGGCCTCGGTGAGCTGTACGCCGCGACCGGAGCGGCGGAACAATTCCACACCGAGATAGTCCTCCAGGCTCTTGACCTGGTGGCTCACCGCCGCCTGGGTAATCGAAAGCTCGTGCGCGGCTTCCTTGAAGGAAAGATGACGCGCGGCGGCCTCGAATACCCGCAATGCATTCAGGGGTGGCAGGCGATAAATCATGCGATCGATGAGTTTTTCTTATGCAAGACGTGACTATTGATCGTTTGTTTTGTTGCGTCCGCGCCCTTATCTTGACCAGCGTATGAATGGATCCGCGCAATTGTACGCACTCGTGAATGCGCTCAAGCTGAAAGGACTACGCCATGCTTAAAACCGAATTCTGGAAGCGAGCCGCCGCCACTCTGCCGGCCTCGGTTCGCGCCCGCCACATCGGCGATATCGCGCGCGCCGAGCGCTTCGAGCTGCTGCTCGAAGGCGTGATCGATGCCTGGTCGCAAATCAAGGCCGTGTTCGCCCGGGCGTTCGCGCGCCCGACGCACCAGCACTGAACCGTTTGCCTCGCCGTCCGAGCTCCGAAGCCTCCTCCTCCTCCTCTGGCCTAGGGTCCCGCTCGGGCGGCGAGCATCTGTAGTCCGCTAGTTCGCTGCAATCCCGGAATGGTTTAATTGGGGCATGAAGCCCCCTGTGAAGGCGGCGGGCTGCGTCGTTTTCCGGCGCACGCCGCGCGGCATCCGTTACCTGGTGCTGCGCGCCTTCAAGAACTGGGATTTCCCCAAGGGCCTGGTCGACACCGGCGAGGAGCAGCTCGCCTGCGCCCAGCGCGAGGTGGAGGAGGAGACCGGCCTCACGAACCTCGAGTATCCCTTCGGCGACGGGTTCCGCGAGACGGTGCCGTACGCCGGCAACAAGGTGGCGCGCTACTACTTGGCCGAAACGGAGGAAGTCGAGATCGTGCTGCCGGTCTCGCCCGAGCTCGGGCGTCCCGAGCATCACGAGTACCGCTGGGTCAGCCCGGAGGAGGCCGAGGACCTGCTGCCGCCGCGCCTCGCCGCCGTGCTCGAGTGGGCACAGCGGACGATTTCGGGAAGCTAGCCTTACTTCGAGTGTGAGACGGGGACAGCCCGCGTCCCGGGTGCCGTGACGCCGGACGTCGGGTTCTGCGCCCGATCCGGCTCGCCCGCGAGGGCGGTGTCTTTCCACACCACGGCGTCGTCGACCGCGTAGAGCACGCAGGCTCCCTTGGCGACGCTCGAGCACTGGCGCATCGCGTTCTCGGACGCGTCGCGCAGGCCGCCGGCGAAGCCGCAGCGTCCGTCCTCGCTCACCGCATAGGCGCGCGGCCCCGGCGACTCGAGGAAGGCGCGGTAGAGGCCCTTGCAGCCTTCGCTCTTCACCTTGGGGAGGCGGTCCAACGCGAGCAGCGGCTGGCGTGACGGGTCGGTGGCGTCGATGCGCTCGAACGGCAGGTTGTGGCGGGCGAAGAAGCGCTCCACCGTCGGCAGCCAGTAGCGCACGCCGACCACGTCGCTGAACATGTAGTGGCCGTCCTTGCCGAAGGCCGGCTGCAGGATGTACTCGGCGTCGGCGCCGCCGGCGGTGTAGCGGTCGAACCAGAGGCGCGTGATGCGCGGGCTGAAGAAGAGGTCGTTCTCCGCGTAGTTGAAGAGCACCGGCACGCGCGTCTGCTTGCCGAGCGTGTCGAGCACCTTCGCGATCGGCTCGACCGCGCAGGGCACGCCGGGGCTCGACTCGGGATCGCCGCCGCGCCCGCCGGCGAAGGAGAGCACCGCCACCAGGCCCTGGGGCGCGCGCGTTCCCGCCGTGAAAAGAGAAACCATGCCGCCGGCGGATTGGCCGGCGAGGACCATGCGCGAGCCGTCGACGTAGGGCAGGCCGCGCGCGTAGGCGTAGGCGGTCATGACGTCGTCGGCCGCCGCATGCTCCGCCTTGACGTAGTCGGGGTTGGCGCAGCTGCCCGGGTCTTCCGCCATCGAGCCGCCGGTCGCGCCGAAGCCGCGGCGCAGCGGCATCACCACGACATAGCCGCGGCGCGCGAACACCGATGCGGCGCCGAGCAGAAGTTCCGAGGATTCGCGCGCGCGCTCGCGCGCGCTCGCCGAGACGCCGTGGTTGAGAACGACGACGCCGAACGGGCCGTTGCCTTCGGGGCGCAGGATGGTGGTCGCGATCTCGTAGCCGGCGGCGGAGGGGATGCGCACCTGCTCTTCGACGAGGCGCGGTCCGTAATAGCTTTCATCCGCGGCGGAGGCGAGCGCCGGGACGAGCAACGCGCAGAGCAGAGCCAGCGCGCGAACGACCTTGTGTCCTTGCTTCACCTCGTTCCTCCGTCGTAGTTACCGCCACAAGTGTAGCGGTCATGACGACAGAGGTGAAGCGGAAATTTCGACAGTTTTCGTAGTTGAAAAAAACTGTCGGGATCGTGCGACATGGGCGCGGCGCAACTAGGACCGAATTACCACATGCTCCTCAATTTCCCTGCTACATCGACCGCGTTTGTGCCGCGCGCGCGGGGAATCGCTGTAGTTGTTTCGTCGCTCCACGCCAACGGCTCGAAGCACGCCATCACTTCGGGCGTGAAGAACCGGCTGCGCGCGCCGTACACGTGGCGGTCGCCCGAGCGGGACTGCTGTGTCACAAAATACTTGACCGGCGCCAGTACGTCGAGGCTCGTCTTCGCGCGCGTCATGGCGACGTAGAGGAGGCGGCGCTCCTCCTCGATCAGTTCCGCTCTGCCGGTGGCGAACTCCGACGGAAAGCTGCCGTCGGCGACGTTCAGCAGGTAGACCGCGTCCCACTCCTGGCCCTTCGCCGAATGCACTGTCGAGAGCACGAGGTAATCCTCGTCGAGCAGCGGCGGGCCGGAAAGATCACCGGTCGCGCTCGGCGGATCGAGCGCGAGCTCGGTGAGGAAATTCTCGCGGCTGGCAAAATTGCTCGAGATCCGTTCCATCTGCTCGAGATCGCCGGCACGCACCTGCGCTTCCTCGTAGAGGCGCTCAAGGTGCGGCGCGTACCACTCGCGCACGCGGCCCACCTGGCCCGCCCACGGGGCTTCCGGAATCGCCAGCGACTCCATCAACGAGGAGAGCGCGGGATCGACGTCCTTCAGCGCCGCCCACCCTTGAACCTCGAAGCGAGTGAAGCAGCCGGCGGCCGTGGCCGGGCCGACGCCCGGCAGGAGCTGCAGCGTTCGCCACGCCGCGACGCGATTCTTCGGATTGTCGGCCCAGCGCAGCACGGCCAGCAGATCCTTCACGTGCGCGGCCTCGAGAAACTTCAGGCCGCCGTACTTCACGTAGGGGATGTTCCGGCGCACGAGCTCCAGCTCGAGCACGTCGGAATGGTGCGAGCTGCGAAAGAGCACGGCCTGGCGCCGCAGCGCGATCGATTTTTCCCGGTTCTCCAGCACCTTCGAAACCACGTAGTTCGCCTGCGCGGAATCGTCGGCGATGCTGACGTAGCGCGGCTTCACGCCCGCGCCCCTGCGCGAGACGAGGCTCCTGCCCATGAGCGCGTTGGCGGCGTCGAGGATCGGTTGCGTCGAGCGGTAGTTGTCCTCGAGGCTGACCACCGAAGCATTGAAGCGCCCGGCGAAGGAGCGGATGTTCTCGACCGTGGCGGCGCGGAAGGAGTAGATCGCCTGCGCGTCGTCGCCGACCACGGTCAGGCCGCGGCCGAGCGGCGAGAGGCGCGCCAGGATCTCGCCCTGCAGGACGTTGGTGTCCTGGTATTCGTCCACCAGCACGTGGTCGAAGAGCTCGCCGATCTCGGCGGCGAGCGCCTCGTCCTCCATCATCGCCCGCCAGTAGAGGAGGAGATCGTCGTAGTCGAGCGCCTGGATCGCCAGCTTCTTCTCGGTGTAGGAGCGGAAGAGGCGCGTCAGCGGCTCCTGCCATTCCCCGCACCAGGGGAAAGTCGTCTGCAGCGTGTCGGCGAGACCGCCTTGCGTATTGACGCGGTGCGAGTAGATGGCGAGGCAGGTGTCCTTGCGCGGGAAGCGCTTCCCGGTCTTCGACAGGCCGAGCTCGTGGCGGATCACGTCGATCAGGTCGGCGGCGTCGCCGCGGTCGAGCACGCTGAAGCTGGGATCGAGGCCGACGCGCTGCGCGTGGCGGCGGATCAGGCGGTTGGCGATCGCGTGGAAGGTGCCGGACCACGGCAGCCGCACCTGCTTCACCTTCTCGGCAATGATGTGCTGCGCGCGGCGAGTCATTTCCTGCGCCGCGCGGCGCGAGAAGGTCAGGAGCAGCACGCGCTCGGGCGCCGCGCCGGCGAGCAGGAGGTGAGCGACGCGGTGCGCGAGCGTGTTGGTCTTGCCGGTGCCGGCGCCGGCGAGGATCAGCAGCGGCCCTTCGCCAAACGTCGCCGCTTCGCGCTGCCTGGTATTCAGTCTGTCCACGGCGCAACTATAGGCGAAATACTGTATATTCATACATAGGGGCGTCTGCTACCTTTCGGGGTTCCATGCGCACCCTTGCGCCCGAAATCCTGAAGGGCATCCGCCGCGGCATCGAGAAGGAAAGCCTGCGCGTGCGGCCCGACGGCTCGCTCTCGACGCAGCCGCACCCGGCGGCGCTGGGCGCCGCGCTCACGCATCCGCACATCACTACCGACTTCAGCGAGTCGCAGCTCGAACTCATCACCGGCCCGCACGAGCAGGTCGACGCCTGCCTCGAGGAGCTGAGCGAGGTCCACAAGGTCGTCTACCGCCACATCGGCGACGAGCTCATGTGGGCGGCGTCGATGCCCTGCGGGCTTCCCGGCGACGATGCAATTCCGATCGGCCGCTACGGCACCTCGAATGTCGGCCGCGCGAAGACCGTCTATCGCAACGGCCTGTCGCACCGCTATGGGCGGCGCATGCAGACCATCTCGGGCATCCACTACAACCTCTCGGTGCCGGGCACGACGAGCGAGCAGTACTTCGCGCTGATCCGCAACTTCCGGCGACGCTCGTGGCTGCTGCTGTATCTCTTCGGCGCCTCGCCGGCCGTCTGCTCGAGCTTCGTCGCCGGGCGTCAGCACGAGCTGAAGGAGCTCGCGCCCGGCACCATGTACGCGCCGCACGGCACGTCGCTGCGCATGGGGCGCCTGGGCTACCAGAGCGAGGCGCAGGCTTCGCTCAAGGTCAGCTACAACAGCCTGAAGAGCTACACCGCGTCGCTCTACGATGCGCTCACCAAGCCCTATCCGCCGTACGAGAAAACCGGAATTTTGAAGAACAACGAGTATCTGCAGCTCAACACCACGCTGCTGCAGATCGAGAACGAGTTCTACGGCACGATCCGCCCCAAGCGCCGCATCAAGCGCGGCGAGCGGCCGCTGCACGCGCTACGCGAGCGCGGCGTCGAGTACGTCGAAGTGCGGCTCATGGACCTCGATCCGTTCGTCGCCATCGGCATCGGCGCGAGCACCATGCGCTTTCTCGACGTCTTCCTCCTGCATTGCCTGCTCGACGAGAGTCCCGAGGACACGCCCGAGGAGATCGCCGCGCTCAGCCGCAACCAGCAGGCGGTGGCACTGCGCGGCCGCGAGCCGGGCCTGCAACTGGAAAGAAACGGCGACAAGGTGACACTGGCGGCGTGGGGGCGGCAGCTGCTCGACGCCTGCCAGCCGATCGCGAAGGCGCTCGATGCCGCGCACGGCGGAGGTACCGCCTATCGCGACGCGCTGATGGCTGCTGCCGTCGTGGTGTCCAATCCGAATGCCGCGCCCTCTGCGCGCGTGCTGCACGCGATGGCGCGCAACCATGGCAATTCCTACGTGCGCTTCGTGCTCGCCGAGTCGCTGCTGCACGCCGGCAGCCTGCGCGGCCTGCCCCTAGGCGCGGAGATCAAGAAGCGCTTCGAGCATCTCGCCGCCGAATCGCTCGAGGAGCAGCGGCGCATCGAGGCGGGCGACAAGGTGGACTTCGAAACCTTCCGGCAGCAATACCTCTCGCCCGATCTGCTGAAGGTCTAGGCTTCTATTTCGGGAAGTCGAGGATGATGTTGACCCTGCGGTTTTCCTGCTTCCCGCGGCCGAATTCGCGCGACTCGCCGCGCATCTGGAGCCGGTCGCCCTGCCGCTCGGCGAAATGCTCTACGAGCCCGGCGCGCAGCTTCAGCACGCCTACTTCCCCGCCAGCGCCATCATCTCGCTGCACTATGTGATGGAGTCGGGCGCCTCGGCCTCGGTCGCCGGCGTGGGCAGCGAAGGCGTGGTTGGCGTATCGCTTTACATGGGCGGCGACACCACGCCGAGCTCTGCGGTGGTGCAGACTGCCGGCGACGCCTATCGCCTGGAGCGGCGCCTGCTCAAGCAGGAGTTCGATCGCTCCGGCCCGACGCAGCGCCTGCTGCTGCGCTACACGCAGGCGCTGATGACGCAGATGTCGCAGACCGCGGTGTGCAACCGGCATCATTCGGTGGAGCAGCAGCTGTGCCGCTGGCTGCTGATGACGCTCGACCGCCTGCCCTCGGACAAGGTGGTCATGACGCAGGAAATGGTCGCCGGCATGCTCGGCGTACGCCGGGAGAGCATCGCCGAGGCGGCCGGCAAGCTGCAGCAGGCCGGGGTCGTCCACGGTCGCCGCGGCCACCTTGCCGTGCTCGAGCGCGCCTGGCTGGAGTCGCGCGTGTGCGAGTGCTACGGCGTGGTCAAGAACGAATTCGGCCGATTGCTTGCCGATGTGCGGCGGCGCGAAGGCGTCGCCTCCGCCTAGAGCGGAACACGCCGCGCTCAGGCGGCGATCGGGACAAGGAATTTCTCCTCGAAAATCTCCGTCGGCACGGGCTTGCTGAAGAGATAGCCCTGCATCTCGTCGCAGTTGAGCAGGCGCAGCAGGCGCGATTGCTCCTCGGTCTCGACGCCCTCGGCCACCACCTTGAGCTTCAGCGAGTGCGCGAGGCTGATGATGGTGGAGACGAGTGACAGTCCATCGGGCCCGGCCGTCATGTCGACCACGAACGAGCGGTCGATCTTCAGCGTGTCCACGGGCAGCTTGGAGAGGTAGGCGAGCGACGAGAAGCCGGTGCCGAAGTCGTCGATGGCGATGGTGACGCCCAGCGCGCGGATCGCCTGCAGGCTGGCGATATTGTGCTTGACGTCCTCCATGATCAGGCTTTCGGTGATCTCCAGCTCGAGGCCCGCCGCCGCGTTGGCGTGAACGCCGATTGCCTGCTGGACCTCGGCGACAAAGCCCCGGCTGCGCAGCTGCAGCGCCGACACGTTCACCGCGATGCGCACCGCCTTGAGGCCCGCGGCGCGCCAGCGAAGATAGTCGGCGACGGCTTTGTGCAGCGCCCAGCGGCCCACCGCATGGATCAACCCGGTTTCTTCCAAAATCGGGATGAACCGGCCCGGCGGCACCAGGCCGCTGCGCGGATCGTTCCACCGGATCAGCGCCTCGGTGCTGGTGAGCTTGCCGCTCAACAGATTCACCTTGGGCTGGTAGTGGAGGACGAATTCTTCCTTGTCGAGCGCCTGGCGCAGCTGGTTCTCCAGGGTCAGCTTGCCGGCGACCGTCTCGGTCATCTGGTGCTTGTAAAAGAGGTATCGATCGCCGCGTGTTTTCGCCTTCTTGAGCGCCGCCTCGGCATTCTTGAACAAGGTATCGGCGTCGGCGCCGTCCTCCGGAAAGATGGCTACGCCGATCTTGAAGGCAACGCGAAAGACCGCGTCGTTCAGCCGGAACGGATGCTCCATGAACGCGGCCAGCGTTTTCTCGAGCAGCCCCGCGACGTTGCCGTCGGGCTTCACCTGGGGCAGCACGACGGCGAAATGGTCGGCGCCGATGCGCGCCAAGAGGTTGGCGTCCCCCAGGTTGCGCGTCAGCCATTCGGCGACCTGCTTCAGCAGCGCGTCGCCCGCCGGCCGTCCCAGGCTGTCGTTGATGCTCTTGAAGCGCTCGAGATCCAGCAGGAACAAGGCGAGCTTGTGCCCGCCCGCGGTCGCGCTGCGCGTGTATTGCGCGACCCGCTCCAGGAACAATCCGCGGTTGGCGAGGCCGGTGAGGACATCGTAGTACGACAGGTAGTCGAGCTTGTTCTGTTTTTCGATGGCCTGCAGCGCGAACGAAATGTCCGCCGCCACTTCGTCGAGGAGCGCAAGCTCGTCCTGGTCGAAAAATCCCCGCTCGGTTGCGAACAGGACGAGGAGGGCCGCCACCCTGTCGTCCACCACCAGCGGCAGGCATACCGAGGAGCAGCAGCCCTGCTTCATGGCCTCCCCGCGCAGCTTGCCCCCGGGCAGCTCGCTTTCGATGTCGTTGCGAACCGATGCCTTACGCGTCCGGATGGCCTCGCTGAGGGTGCCGTTTGCGCTACCGATGCCAGCCCAGGTCACCGCGTGGGCGGTCTCCTCAGAAAATCCCTTCCAGGCGACGGGCTGGACCTGCTGTGCATCGTGATCGAGCGTACCGATCCAGACCATCCCGAACTTCCCATGCTCGGCCACGATGCGGCAGGCCTGCTCGAGAAGGGCCTTGCGTTCGCGGATCCGGATAATCGCCGCGTTGATCTCGCTAGAGACCGCGCGAATTCGCGCCAGCTTGTCGAGCTTCTGCTGCCGGCTGATGTTTTGCAGGGCAAACGAGATGTCCCCGGCAAGCTCGGTCAGCAGCCTGACCTCTTCGTCGTCGAAGTAGTCGCGCTCCCTGGTGTACATCGTCAGGGTCGCCACCACGGCCTGATCTTCGTACAACGGCAGCGTGATATGCGACTGGAAGCCCAGCCTCAGGATTTCCTGCAGGCGCGGCCCGCCAAAACTCTGGGTGAGGATGTTGTTGTTGAAGACCGGCCGCCGCTCCCGGATGGACTGCCCGACCGCCCCCGTGCCCCGCGGCGTATCGTCCCGGGCCGAAGACTTGGCTCGGGTCAGCTCGTGGGCGGCCTCACCCGCCCAGGCCACGGGTGTCACATCCTGCGTCGCCGGATCGAACGTGCCGATCCAGGACATGGCGAATTTGCCGTGCTCGACGGCGACGCGGCACGCTTCGCGGAACAGCTCATCGCGATCGCCGACGCGGACGATGAGTGAATTGATGCCGCTCAGCACCGCGTACACGCGGTTCAGGCGCTCGATCTGCACCTCGGCGAGCTTCTGCTCGGTGATGTCTTCGCCAATGCTCGCCGTTCCGACCACCTCGCCGGCGGCCGAGCGCAGCACTGAGTTGTTCCAGCGAATCAACCGGCGCTCTCCCGCGCGCGTCAGGATCTCGTTCTCGTGGTGCAGGGCTCCGGGGCGGTCGGCGACCAGCGCGGCGTGAACCTCTGTCAGGTCGCCCAGATCGGACGGTATGAATACCTCGAACCAGTTTCGCCCGATCAGCTCCTCGCGCTGCCAGCCGGTCAGCCGCAGCAGATAGTCGTTGCAGTAGGTGATGCAAGCCTTGGTGTCGAGCATCATTGAAACCATCTGGACATTGCCCAGCACGTCGCCGAAGCGCCGCTCGCTTTCGCGCAGGGCCAGGTCGGCGAGCTTGCGCTGCGTGATGTCTTTGGCAACGCCTGCGATGCGCGCGCTTTCCCCGCTGGCCTCGCGAACCGCAAACCCCTTCGTCTCGATCCAGCGGATCGAGCCGTCCGGCCGGACAATGCGGAACTCGACTTCGTAGGTCCCCGAGAGCGCCCCCGGCTTGCTTCGCGCGGCGGTGGCGGCGCGGTCATCGGGATGGATCGCTTGGGCCCACGAGGCCGGATCGGAGTACAGGCTTTCGCGACTGCGCCCCCAGATTTCCTCATAGGCCGGGCTGACATAGAGCATGCGCGCGCGGTCCGCGTCGCGCAGGAAGAACACATCCCTGATGTTGTCCGCCATCTGGCGGAAGCGCGCCTCGCTTTCGTCGAGCTTGTGCTCCTTTTCGATGTGATCGACCGCAAAAGAGATGTCTGCGGCAAGGTCCAGCAGCATCCGCATCTCTGCGTCGTCGAAGAATCCCACCTCGGCGGCGTACAGCACGAGGGCGCCGATCGCCTTGCCGGCCACCACCAGCGGCAAGGCGGCAACGGATCGATAGCCGCGCTCGAGCGCCTCCTTTGAGAAGCGCAGCGAGCTGCCATCCGCCTGGATGTCGTTGCATATGACGGGAACGCCCTTTGCCATCGCCATCGCGCCAAGGCCGGGCTTGACCTCCTTCGCGTCGCCGATCGGCTGCATGGCCTGCACGAATCCATCCTTGTCGCCCGCCCATGCCACGGCTCTCAGGCGGTGAGCGGGCGGATCGGCGATGGCCACCATGGCGAAGGGGAACTGCCCCGATTCCGCGGCGATCCGGCAGGCTTCGCTGAACAGCTCGTCGCGCTCGCTCACGCGCACGATGAGCGCGTTGATATCGCTCAGGACCGTGCGCACGCGGGTCAGCCGCCTGACCTTTTCCTCCTTCTCCAGGTGCTCCAGCGCGAACGCGATGTTGCCCGCCACTTCGCCGAGGAGCTTCATCTCATCCTCGTCGAAGAAGCCGGCCTCGGTCGCGAGCAGGCCGAACGCGCCGACGGCCCGCCCCGCGACCAGCAGAGGAAGGGCCGCCACCGTTTTTATGCCGCGCTCGGCATACAGCGCCTGATATTTGGGGTAAACCTGCGCGTCGACGTCGTGCAATACCGTCGCGCGTCTTTCCCTCACCGCGCGCGCCGCGAGCCCATGGCCTGCGGGAGCATCGTCGCGCAGCGAGAGCCGGTCGCGGATCATTTCCAGAAAACCGCCGTCGGTGCCCGCCGATGCCACCGGCAGCAATCGCATCCCGGCGTCGTCCACCACCCCGAACCATGCAAAGGGCAGCCCGCCGGTCTCGACGGCTATGCGGCAGGCTTCCTCGAACAGCCCCTGGCGGTCGCGGATGCGCCCGATCGCCCCGTTGATGCCGCTCAGCATCGCGTTGACCCGCGTCATGCGCTCGAGCTTCTCGGCCTTCTCGAGATGCTGCACCGCGAAAGCGATGTCCCCGGCGAGCTCGAGAAGCAGGCGCACTTCGTCCTGGTCGAATGCGCCGATCTCGGCGGCATACAGCGCCAGCACACCGATCGCCTCGTCGGCGACGATCAGCGGAATGAGGGCGAGCGAGTTGATGCCTCGCTCGGCGAGCTCGCGCTTCATCATGCGCTGCGGGTCGTTGTGCACGTCGTTCGAGACCATCGGCTTCATCTCGCGCACTGCGCGCCCGGCGAGGCCGTGGCTGCCCGCCTTGGTCTCGGTGATCGCCAGAGGGGCGGAGGCGAAGAAATCACCGACTTCGCCCGCCGAGGCGAGCGGCCTGATGGCGCCGGCTGCCGCGTCGACAACGCCGATCCATGCCATGCGAAACCCGCCGTGCTCGACGGCGATGCGGCACGCCTCCCGGAACAGCTCTTCGCGGCTGCGCACCCGCACGATCAGCGTGTTGATGCCGCTCAGCACCGCGTAGACGCGGTTCAAGCCTTTGATCCTGATCTCGGCGCGCTTCTGCTCGGTGATGTCCTCGCCGATGCTTGCCGAGCCGACCACCTCGCCGGCGGCCGACCACAGCACTGAATTGTTCCAGCGGATCAGCCGGCGCTCGCCCGAGCGGGTGAGGATCTCGTTTTCATGATGCAATGCCTCGAGCCGGGCGCTGATGAGCCTCGCGTGAGCCTCTCTCATATCGCCGGCTTCGGGCGGTATGAACAGCTCGAACCAGTCCCGGCCCATCACCTCCTCGCGCCGCCAGCCCGTCAGCCGCAGCAGGTAGTCGTTGCAGTAGGTGATGCGCGCCTTTGTGTCGAGCATGAGCGAGACCATCTCGATATTGCCGAGCAGGTCGCTGAAGCGCCGCTCGCTTTCCCACAGCGCGTCCGAGGCATCCTTGCGCTCGGTGATGTCGGAGGCGATGCCCGCCGTGCGGTAGGGCCTGCCGGCTTCGTCGGGGATCGCAAATCCGCGGACGTGGATCCAGCGCAGCTCGCCGTCGGGGCGCACGATGCGAAACTCGTGATCGAAGCCGGTATGGCGGCCGGCGGTGACCTTGGCGAACGCGTGCTGCAGATCGTCCGGATGGATCGCCTGCGACCACGAGGCCGGATCGGCATACAGGCTGTCGCGGCTGCGGCCCCAGATGCGCTCGTAAGCGGGGCTGACATAGTAGATCTGCGAGCTGTCGAGGTTTTGCAGGAAGAAGACGTCGCTGATGCTGTCCGCCATCTGGCGGAACCGCAGCTCGCTGGCGAGAAGGCTCTCATGAGCGAGGCGCTCCGCCGTGATGTCCTGCAGGGTGTTGAACCAGCGCAGGCGGTCGGCGGTTTTTTGCTCGGCTCTGAGCGGCTCCATGGTCTGGCGCAGGTGGATCCATTCGCCGTCGGCCCTTTGCAGACGATATTCCAGTTCCACGTGCACCTTCCGGACGGATGCCTCGATGGCCGTGGCGCGAAAACGAGCCCGGTCGTCGGGATGAAGCAGCTCGAGCCAGGCCCGCGTGGTGCGGGGCAGCGCGGCCGGCTCGACGCCGACCATGCCGGGCAGGGTTTCCGACCACTGCTCGAAGGACCCGTCCGCGGCGGTGATCACGTGCGCGAGCTTCGCCATGACCTGGGCGCGGTGCAGTCCCTCCTCGCTCCGCGCAAGGGCCGCCTGGGTGCGCCTGCGCTGCGTGATGTCGAGGTGCATGATCACGGCGCCGTTCGGGCGCTCGCCGGCGAGCGGGCTCACCGTCATGACGAACCAGCGCGGCTGCGCCGGCGAATGACAGGAGAACTCGATCGAGAAACTCTTGACCGTGCCGGCCAGCACCGCGCGGAGCCCTTCGGCGGCCCGATGAGCGTCGCCGGCGTCTTCGCCGAGCGCGCTGCTGCAAAGGTCGAGGTAGTTGACGCCGACCTCGTGTCCGGCGCACTGCACCGCGTTTGTCCTGCCGAACTGGCGCCAGCCGTCGTTCACCGACAGCACCACCCCTTCGGTATCGACCAGCGCGATATGGGCGGGCAGGGCATTAAGGATGGCCGCCTGCTTCGCGGACTCGATATGGCGCAATTGCTCTTGCGCGCGCCCCAGCAGGAACGCGCGGCCATCGCGGCCCGCCACCGCGTCGACCTCGCCTGCCGTCAGCTCCTCCAGGCGCTGACCGGTCTTGTGCAGGGTCTCGATCAAGGCGCTGAGCTCCTCGGTCGCGTCCTCGAGCAGCAGCGTTTTTATCGGCTTCATGCCGTGGCGCGTGCCAGGGAAAAGTAGAACGTCGCGCCGCCGTCCACCACGCCTTGCGCCCATGCCCGGCCGCCGTGGCGATGAATGATTCGCTGCACGTTGGCCAGCCCGATGCCCGTGCCCTCGAACTCGTCCTGGCTGTGCAGGCGCTGGAACACGCCGAAGAGCTTGCCGGCATATCTCGGGTCGAAGCCGGCGCCGTTGTCGCGAACGAAGACCACGGTCTCGCCGCTTGCGCCGGCAGCGCAGCCGATTTCGATGCTGGGCGCCGCGCGAGCGGCGGTGAATTTCAGCGCGTTGGAAAGCAGGTTGACCAGCACCATTTTCAGCAAGGCGCGATCGGCCCGCACCGGCGGCAGCGGATGGATTCGCCACGCGACCTTGCGCGCTTTCGTCTCTGCCTGAAAATCGCCCAGCGTCTCCCGCACCAGGTGCTCGAGATCGACGTCCGTCTTTCGCAATTCCGCATGCCCGAGATGCGAGAACGCCAGCAGGTCGTCGATCAGATCGCCCATCCGTTTCGCTGACCGGGCGATGGTCGCCAGATGCCCGAGGCTTTCCGGCGAAAGCGACGGCGCCACGTCCTCCTGCAGCATCGCCACGAAGCCCGCGATATGACGCAGCGGCGCGCGCAAATCGTGCGAGACCGAATAGCTGAACGCTTTCAGCTCCTCGTTGGCCGATTCCAGCTGCGCGGTGCGCTCGACGACGCGTTGCTCGAGCGTCTCGTTCAGCCTGCGTATTTCGCCTTCCGCTTTCTTCTGCTCGGTGATGTTCAGGTGCATGACGACGGCGCCGCTCGGGTGGCCATCGCCCAGAGGTGTCGCGGTGAGCAGGAACCAGCGCTGCTCGGCCGGCAGATGGCAGGGATATTCGGTCGAAAAGCTCTTTGCTGCGCCGGACAGCACCGCACGGATGCCCTCGGCGGCACGATGAGCGTCTGCGGCGTCCTCGCCGGTCGCGTTGCTGCAAAGGTCGAGGTAGTTGACGCCGATCGGGTGTCCGGCGCACTGCACGGCCTTCGCGCGGCCGAACTGGCGCCACGCGTCGTTCACCGAGAGGATCACCCCTTCGGTATCGAGCAGCGCGATATGCGCCGGTAGCGCATTCAGGATGGCTGCCTGCTTGGCGGACTCGATATGCCGCAACTGCTCCTGCGCGCGCCCCAGCAGGAACGCGCGGCCGTCGCGGCCGGCCACCGCGTCGACTTCCCCCGCCGTCAGCTCCTCGAGGCGCTGGCCGGTTTTGTGCAGCGTCTCGATCAAGGCGGCGACTTCCTCGCTCGCGTCCTCGAGAAGCAGAGATTTTGTCGGCCTCATGCGACCCGCTTTGGAGCGAGGTTGGTCCGCAGCAGACTGGCGATCTGGTCGGCGGCCATCGGCTTGCTGAAATAAAAGCCCTGGGTTTCGTCGCAGCCTTGCTCGCGCAGGAACGCCTCCTGCTCCAGCGTCTCCACGCCCTCGGCGACTACCGTGAGGTTGAGGCTCGTGCCCATGGCGATGATCGCCTTGGCGATCGCCATGTCCTCGGCATTCTGCGGAATATCACGGATGAAGGACCGGTCCACCTTGAGCGTGTCGATCGGGAAACGCTTGAGGTTCGCGAGCGAGGAGTAGCCGACGCCGAAATCGTCGATCGCGAGGCGCACCCCGAGCTGCTTGATGGCGGCGAGCACCTTGCCGGCGCGCTCGGCGTGCTGCATCACCATGCTCTCGGTGAGCTCGAGCTCGAGCAGCTCCGGCTTCATCCCGCTCTTGCGCAGCGCCTCGGTGATGTCCCTGAGCAGGTTTGCATCCGAGAGCTGGCGCGCGGAGAGGTTGACCGCCATGCTCAGGGGCAGCAGGCCGTCGCGCTGCCACGCGACGTTCTGCGCGCAGGCGGTATTCAGCACCCAGTTGCCGACCGGCACGATCAGGCCGGTTTCCTCGGCGAGCGGGATGAACTGGGCGGGCGCAATCACGCCGAGCTCGGGATGCTGCCAGCGCACCAGCGCCTCCACGCCGGTGATCTGCCCCGTCCTGAGATCGAGCTTGGCCTGGTAGTGGAGGAAGAATTCGTTGCGCTCCAGGCCGCGGCGCAGGCTGGTCTCGAGCGCCATCCGCTCGAACGAATGAACGTTCATTTCCTGGGAGAAGAACTGATAGGTGTTCTTGCCTTCTTCCTTCGCCCGGTACATGGCGATATCGGCGTTCTTCATCAGCGACTGCTCGTCCCGGGCGTCCGCCGGGTACATGCAGATGCCGATGCTCGCCGTCACCCGGCATTCCTGCTCGCCGATGAACATCGGCTTGACGAGGGCGGCGAGGATCTTGCGCGCCACCGCCTCGATCTGCCTGGGCTCGCCCACCTCCTGGATCAGCAGCACGAACTCGTCCCCGCCCAGGCGCGCGACCAGGTCGCTCGAGCGCACGGTCTGGCTCAGGCGCGTGCTCATTTCCTGCAGCAGCTTGTCGCCGGCCTCGTGGCCGAGCGTGTCGTTGATGATCTTGAAGCGGTCCAGGTCGATGAACAGCACCGCGAAAGGGCGGTTGTAGCGCCGCGCGTTCTGGATTTCGAGGTTCAGGACGTCGCTGAACATCGCCCGGTTGGGCAGGGAAGTCAGGGGGTCATGGTTGGCCAGGTAGCGGATCTGCTCGACGCCCTCCTTGCGCTCCGTGATGTTCTTGCCGACGCCGTGATAACCTTGGAAGGCGCCGGCGGCGTCGAACACGGGCTCGCCGCTGACATCGATCCACATCTTCTTGCCGGCTTCGTCCTGCCGGCACAGCTCCACGTCGTGGAAGGGCTGGCGCGCATCGAGAACCGCGACATGCGCCGCCCAATCGGCCGCGGACATGTTGACGTAGCTCTGTTCCCAGCGTTTCTTGCCGATGACCTCGAGTCCGTACGCCGCGCCCAGTCCCGAAAACGAGGTAAAGCGGTACTGATCGTCCTGCTCCCAGTAGACGTCGGAGGAAAGCTCGGTAAGGCTGCGGAAACGCGCTTCGCTCCGGCGCAGCGCCTCCTCGGAGCGCTTTCGCTCGGTGATGTCCTGCACCATGATGACCACCGTCTCGACGGTGCCGTCTGCGCGCCGCACGCACCTGCACTCCATGGTGGTGTCGACGATGCCGCCGCTCTTGCGCAGAAAGCGCTTGTTGTACTGGAAGGCGTCGAACTCGCCGGCGAGCAGGCGCTTGAAGAGCGCCAGGTTCTCGGCCAGGTCGTCCGGATGGGTCGTCTGCGTCCAGGCGAGCTCGAGCAGCTCCTCGCGCGAGTAGCCCAGCATCGCGCACATATAGTCGTTGACCTGAAGCCAGCGCTTGCTGCCGGGCGCAGTGACGGCCAGTCCCACGAACGGCAGGTCGTAGAAGAGGCGCAGCAGACGGTCCTTGTCCGCCGACTGGGCGATCAACGCGACCTTCTCGCGCTGCGCCTCCTCGGCGGCAAGGCGCTCGCGGTCGTCCCGGCAGATGGCGGCGACAATCTGGCTGTCGCCGGAGCGCAGGACGTGCCGGGTCGACTCGAAGGGTATCGTCGAGCCGTCCTTGCAGCGAAAGGCGCTGCGCATGCCGCTGCGGCTCGAAGGATCGGCGACCAGCGCGTCATGGGCTTTTTCGAGCTCCGCGCGGCTTTTCGGCAGCAGGTCCGGCGGGCCCATCCTGAGCATCTCTTCGCGCGAGTAGCCAAGCAGCGTGCAGGCGGTCTGATTCACGTCCACGTAGCGCATGCTCTTGCGGTCGATGAGCAGGATCATGTCCGCCGAGTTGTCGAGCGCGAGGCGGAACAGGCGCTGCTCCTCCTCCGCGCGCTTGCGCTCGATGAACTGGCCGATCTGGCCGCCGATCGCCTCGATCGCCTGCAGCAGCCGCTCCTCGGGGGTGCGGACTGCGCGGCTGTTGAGAGCCAGCACGCCGATCGTCTTGCCTTTCGACGTGACCGGAAAGACGAATCCGCCGCGGATGCCGACATCGACCGCGAAAGGCGCCTGCAGCGCCCGCGCGTCCGTGGTGACGTCGGCAACCCACAGCGGCTGTCCCGATTGCCACACCTGGCCGACGAGCGCGACGCCGGGCTTGTAGACAGTTTCTCGCGCGCGCCGGCGGGAGCTCTCCAGAAACTTCTGGATGGCGGCATCCGACGAGCCCCACGACGCGTCGAAGCGCAGCAACCCGGCCTCCTCGTCGACGCGAAAATAGCGGCCGCATTCCCAGCCTTCCGTGTCGCAGATGGCGTGGATGACCTGCGTCAGCGCCGTCGAAACGCTGTCGGCCTTGGCGAGGCTGCCGGTGACCGCATGCTCGAGCCGCAGCAATTGCTCGGCGCGCATGCCCGCGGTGATGTCCCGCGCCGTGCCGCGGTAGCCCGTGAACCGCTTTCCCGCGTCGAACACCGGCTGCCCGCTGACGCTGATGTAGTGCAGCTCGCCCTGCGGACTGACGCGCTTGAAGACGAAATCGGCAAACGGCTGTCTCGCCGCGAGCACCGCCTTGTGCGCATCCCAGCTGCCGCCATCGGCGACCGGGATGCCGCCATGGTCCCAGCGGGCGGTGCCGATGTAGTGCCCGGTTCCTAGCCCGGCTTGACCAGCGCTGGATGCTGCCGTGGACAGGGTGAACCGACAGTTCTCGTCCTGCTCCCAGTACCAGTCGGACGAGAGCGCGAGCAGGTTCGCCAGGCGTTCCTCGCACTGGCGCAGCGCGCGGCCCGCCTCTTCCCGGCTCATGCGGCGCCGGCGAGAGTTTCCAGTCCGAGAAGCTGCAGCACGGGCTGCGTCTGGCTGAGCGTGCCGACGATTCTTTGCGGAGCGGGCGTCGGCGCGAGCTTGACCAGGGTCGGGGTCATGAGGATGCCGTCGGCCAGCGCGCGCTTCGGCTCCTTGAATACGTTCACCACTTCGATGGCGTGGCGGTTCTCCAGGTAGGTCTTGCAGAACGCCGTCAGGTTGGCGACCGCCTGCGCGGAGTTCTGGGCGTCGCCGGCGATGTAGAGCCGGAACCTGAACTTGGCGCTCTTGCTCACGAGGTCGCCTTGCGCGCCGGAACCGCGGCATCGGCCCCGCGCAGCTCGCCCATCCGGGTCAGCCCGCGCGACAGCTCGCCCCGACGGCTCTCGGTGGTGCGCGCGAGCAGCGCCTTCTCGACCTGCTTCGCCTCGAGCTCCACCTGCAGCGACTTCACCTTCACACCAAGCTCGGCTTCCTCGGCATCGAGCCGGACGCGCTTCAGCTTGCCGGCGACCTCGGTGACCTCGTGCGCGACCCCTTCGGCGCGCTCCTTTTCCCAGCGCAGCGTGCCCATCAGCACTTCGCCGCCCGCGCTGTAGGTGTCGGTGAGGGTCACGCCGGCATCGCTGAGGATCAGCTCGCGCACCTGGTTCGAATGCGCCGTGCCGCGCGACTTGATGATCGACAGGCCGCGGTTGCGCTCTCCCGCCTGCACCAGGTAGTTGAGGTGGATCCAGGTGTCGGCGAGCGTCGAGATCTGCAGCGGCGAGCCGCCTTCGGTCTGGCTCGACATCTCGTCGAGCAGGCTGGTGCACAGCAGCGTGATGCCGTTGGCCTTCGACCAGTCGGTCAGGCGCTCGGCCACGCTGTGCGCGCTCAGTTCATTGCCGGACTTCGACCACGTGGATACGGGGTCGATCACCACGCAGCGCGCCGTGTGCTCTCTCGCCAGGCTCTTGATGCGCCCGAGATAGGTCTCGGCGCTGCCGGTGATGGTGCGCGCCGAGGCCATGCGAAAGTGCCCGCTCTTGACGTAGCGAGCCATTTTGATTCCGACCGAGCCCAGGTCGCGGATCACCTCGTTCGAATCCGAATCGAAGCTGACGAAGAGCGTGCGCTCGCCGCGCCGGCAGGCTGCCTCGGCGAAGGTGCCGGCGAGCGTGGTCTTGGCGGTGCCGGGAAAGCCGGTGATGAGGACGCTGGCGCCGCGGTAATAGCCGCCGCCGAGCATGGTGTCGAGCCGCTTCACGCCGCTCGAAACGCGTTCGCTAGTCACCTTGGCGCGGGCGCCGTCCAGCGCGTGCGCGGCGGCGACCTCGAGGCCGCCGAGGCCGATCAGGAACGGCGATTCGTTCTCGTCAAAGCTCGAGCCGCGATACTTCTGCACGCGCAGGTTGCGTTGCGAGACACCCAGCACCACGCTGTGGTTGAGGATCACCGCGCAGTCCACCATGAACTGCATGAAGCCGAACTGCTGCGTGCTGATGGAGCTCGCGTCGTCGCCGCCGGCCTTGGCGGTGATCAGGCCGGTCACCCCGCGTGCCAGCAGCCATTCGTGCAGCCGGTAGACCTCGCGCCTTTTTGCCGCGGCGTCGGGCAGCAGCGCGAGTACGACATCCAGGGCGTCGAAGACGATCCGCTGGGCCTTGGTTTGCTTGGTCAGGGCGTCGAGCGCCGCGAGCATGCCGCCAAGATCGAAATTGCCCGACTGCACGAGATCGGGCTTCGGCTGGGCATCCAGGAAGAAGAGCTTCTTCTTCTTTCGCAGCTCGGCGAGCTTCCAGCCGAAGCCCTCGGCATTGGCCTCGATGCGCTTCGCGGCCTCCTCGAAGGCGACGAAGATGCCCGCCTCCTTGCACTGCGCGCCATGGACGAGGAATTGAAGCGAAAGGATGGTCTTGCCCGAGCCGGGTCCGCCCACCAGCAGCGTGGTGCGTCCGCGGGGCAGGCCGCCGCCGGTGATCTCATCGAAGCCGGTGATCCCTGTGGGGGCCTTGGTCGGCGATCTGGTGGAGGCGGAACGGGCTGGTTTCATGGTGTTTCCCTGCTTGGCGTTCATGGGTCTGGACCCATGCATGGTTACGCGGCCGCGGTTTGCCGTCCGTACGCCAGCACACAGTCGCCCTCGTAACCTGATGCCGTCCCGGCATCCCGACAGTGGGCGAACGCACAGAGTGTGCGCCTGCGCACATATACCCTTGGTCGGATGAAAACAACCGCGATGCGCGAGCCGTGATGAACATGAAAACATCCAGGAACGTCGCCTCGATCCTGTCGGCGTGCGCGGGGCTGCTCGCGGTTCCCGCGGCATGGAGCCAGGTTCCCTCCTTCAGCGGCTCCCACGAAGTGCGGGTCGACAAGGGCGAAACGCTGTCCGACTTTGCGTGGCAGCACAAACGCGAAAGCGTGAGCCGCAGCCGCAGCCGCTGGTCGGTCGGCGTCGCCGGCGCCGATCCCGACGGTTTCCCGGGCAACAACGTCAACCCGCAGCTGGACGGGCACGTGCTGAAGATTCCGGATCGTCGCGAGGACGTGCCGGTTCCCGCGCCGATAGTCCACTCACCCCGCTAAAAAAAGGAACGAACATGAACTGGGACCGCATCGAAGGCAACTGGAAGCAATTCAAGGGCAATGCCATGCAGCAGTGGGGCAAGCTGACCGGCGACCAGCTCGACGTGATCGCGGGAAAACGCGATCTGCTGCTGGGCCGGATTCAGGAGCTCTACGGCGTCTCCAAGGAAGAGGGCGAGAAGCAGCTCGCGGATTGGGAGATCCGCATGCAGCAAGTCGGCCATTCGAACGAAACCACCGTCCTTCCCGGCCCGAAAGGCGCGGCGCCTACTGGCGCAGGGGCACGCTGAGGTAGAGGCCGAACACGGCGAACTGGTTGTAGTCCCCGTAGCGGGGAACATAGAGCGCGTTCACCTTCGCGCGCCCAAAGTCGTAGGTGAGGATCGGCAGCGGCGCGACGAACGCCCTGCCGTGGTTGTAGGTGTGGCTCTGCATCAGGGCCAGGGCGCCGCCGAGCCGCCACTGCTGGTAAAGCTTGTACTGGTAGCCCACTCCCGCGAGCTTAGCGACGTGCCTCCCCGAGTCCTGGTAGAACCCGGCCTCCACGAACCGGATGCCGCGCTCGTCCTCGTGCAGGATGTAGTTGAGGCCGAGCCCCGGGTTGAGCTCGTTGTTCAGGCCGGCGCGGCGGGAGCCCTCCCGATCCGTGTGATACGAAACGCCGTAGACGTGCAGATTGAGATTGCGATTGAGTAAGCCGTCGTCGGCGAGCGCGACGCCCGACGCGCCGAAGGCGAGCGCCGCGGCGAGAATGACCGGCATCCGGCAGGGGCAATATTTCATTCGTGCCTTGCCCCTACTTGTGGATGGGATCGACCTTGTGCTGCCGGGCGAGCCAGTCGGCGACCTGCTTTTCCCGGGCCTGCCCGGCTCCTCGTTGCCGGACCCTGAGCACAAACTGCCGCCAGCCCTCTTGGATGCGATTCCAGTTCATGTAGAAAAGGGTACGCCGCCAGGAGCGCCGCCGTCTGTACGCCTGCCCGCGCCGCGTATGTTCGGGAACGAACAGAAAACATTCGGCGTTAGAGGTCTCATGCCGGTCGTGGCTCCTCAACCTCTACCCAAGATCGCCAGCGGCATCGCCGGTTTCGACGCGATCAGCAAAGGCGGACTACCGCGCCGGCGTACCGCGAAGCGCGCCCTATCGCTCGCTGCGAGCCCGGTCGTAAACAGCCTGCTTGCCGCCGTGCCTCGCCGGGACTACGAGCGACTGCTGCCCGAGCTCGAGCCGGTCGCGCTGACCTACGGCGAGGCACTCTATGAGCCCGGCCAGCGCGTGCGCCATGTCTACTTCCCGACCGACTGCCACGTGTCCATTCTGGTGATGGCTGAGGGCAAGGCGATCGAGGTCGGCCTGGTCGGTCGCGAGGGCATGGTCGGGATCGCATTGGCGATGGGCGTGGAGCACTCGCCGGTTCGCGCCCTGGTGCAGGGATCAGGGGCAGCCTTGCGCATGCGGGGGGACGCGTTTCTCGAAGAGCTGGCGCGCTGCACGCCCCTGCAGCGCGAGGTACAGCGCTATGCCTACGCGAAGCTTGCTCAGGCCAGGCAGACCGCCGCGTGCAACCGCTTTCACCTCGTGGAAGCGCGCCTCGCGCGCTGGCTGCTGATGACCGGCGACCGGGTGCGCTCCGACCAATTCCACCTGACCCATGAATTCCTCGCCGACGTGCTGGGGGTGCGCCGCGTCGGCGTCACCAACGCCGCCGGCGACCTGCAGCGGCGCAAGCTGATCGGCTACCACCGCGGCGATATCGCGATCCTCGATCGCGGCGGCCTCGAAGCTGCCGCCTGCTCCTGCTACGGGATCGTCAGAAATCTCGCCAGCTGATCGCCGGGCTTTTTCTTTGCCGCCCTCAATTCTCCTGCGCCGCGCTTTCGATGAGCACCACGCGCTCGCCTACGCGCCAGGTAGCTGGAAGGGTCTCCTGGAAGACGCTGCTCGAGCCGTCGGCCCGGCGTAGCGTGTACTCGTAGACGCGGGCGAGGCGAGGACCCGCGAGCGCCGGCGGGATCTCGCGCTTCGATTCGATCCAGCCGCAGTGCGGGCAGCGGCGCGCCTCGCGGGCCGGGAGCTCAGCCGGCGCCAGGAGCGCAACCGCTTCCTTCTCGATGTCGGCCTCGCAGGCAGCGAGCGCTGGCAGAAGCAGTGCAGACAGGAGCAGGGCATAGGCACGGGGCATTGGCCATCATTACCGCTGCCCGGCGCGCGATCAGTGCGTCAACGTACAGATGCCTCTCGCGTTGCGCCGTAGCCTCGGTTCTTGTGAACCTCAACCGGAGAGACGCCATGGAAGTCATCAACAAAGCTACGGCGCGCGTGCACGGCGCGGTCGACCAGGTGGCGCACGCTGCGGCGCCCGCGGCGAAATGGCTGGAGGAGCAGAGCGAGACCCTGACCGCCGGCGGCGAAAAGATACTTAACAGCACGGTCAAGTACATTGCCGCGCATCCCTTTCAGTCGCTTGGGCTGGCGCTGGCCGCCGGTTACCTGCTGAGCAGGCTTACGCGCTGATAGACGCGGCCCAGCGTCGTCGACGATCTCTCGGGCACGTTTGTTTCCGCCCGGGGGACCGGCGCCAGCTGCGTCCGAAGCACCTGCAGCTGGTGTGTTGAGGCTGCGCTAGCGATCGCCGTCAGGACGCTCAACGCTGTCGGCCAGCGTGCGGTGCGCGGGGAAATCTCTCCGTTCGGTAGCGCACACGAGAGTAAAATGGCCTTCATGGCCAAGGCCGCCGCCGCAGTGTATTCCCCCAAGGAGAACCGGCTCCTCGCCGCCCTCCCCGAAGAGGGCTACGAAGCGCTGGTTCCTTTCCTCGAGCCGCTGGCCATGCCCCTCGGGCTGTCGGTGTACGAGTCCGGCGGCGCGCAGGGCTACGTCTACTTTCCGACCACCGCCATCGTCTCGCTGCTCTACGTGCTGGCGGACGGTGCCTCGGCGGAGATCGCGGTGACCGGCAACGAGGGCCTGGTCGGCATCTCTCTCTTCATGGGCGGTGAGACGACGCCGAGCCGCGCGGTGGTGCAGAGCGCGGGACACGGCTTTCGCCTCAAGGCTGCCGTGGTGAAGCAGCACTTCGACAGCGGCGGCGCGCTGCAGCACCTGCTGCTGCGCTTTACGCAGGCGCTGATCACGCAGATGACGCAGACCGCGGTGTGCAACCGCCACCATTCGGTGGACCAGCAGCTTTGCCGCTGGCTGCTCCTGACCCTCGACCGGCTGCAGGGCAACGACCTGGTGATGACGCAGGAGCTGATCGCCAACATGCTTGGCGTGCGCCGCGAGGGCGTCACCGAGGCGGCGGGCAAGCTGCAAGCTGACGGGCTGATCAGCTACAGCCGCGGCCATATCACCGTGCTCGACCGGCCGCGGCTCGAGGAGCGGGTCTGCGAGTGCTACGCCGTGGTGAAGAGGGAATACGACCGGCTGCTGCCGGAAGTGGTCAATCACTAGACGGGCGCTGGCGTACAGAGCAACCGACCGCGAACGTCGATAGTCTCCCATGAGCAAGATAACGATAGCGGGCATTGCGTGCATCGCGCTGGCTGGTGCAACAGCGCCGGCGACTGCCGGGCTGCTCTCCGCGACCGGCGAAGTCATCGCCATCATGGCTGGCGAGCTGTTCGTGGGCGAAGCCGAAGGCAACCTCGACGGGGCGGGAACCCTCGTCATCCATTCGCAGAAGAACCCTGCACTGACCTGCAAGGGAGAGTTCACCTCCAGCGCGGAGCTGGGCGGCAAAGGCCAGCTGCGTTGCAGCGATGGCACCAGCTCGACGTTCAAGTTTCAGCGTTTGACCCTGCGCAAAGGCCATGGCACGGGCAACTTCGGCCGCGGCTCGATGAGTTTCTCCTACGGGCTCACCGCCGATGAAGCACGCCCTTACCTCAAGCTGCCCAAAGGAAAGAAGCTCAGGCAGAACGGAACCAAGCTGGAGCTGGTCGGCCCGTAAGCCTCGGTTCCGGGCGCCGGGGCTCGGTGCGTCAACGAACATACGTCGGGCCTGCTTTAGGGCACAACACTGGCATGGCCGCGATTCCGAACCTGCTGCTCGCCGCGTTGCCGCGCAAGTCCTACGCGGAGCTGCTGCCCGGGCTCACGCCGGTGACGCTGACGTTCGGCGATGTGCTCTACGAGCCGGGACAGAAGATCGACCAGGTCTATTTTCCCAGCGACTCGATGGTGTCGCTGCTGACCCTGGTCGAGGATCACCTCGCCCTCGAGGTCGGTCTCGTCGGGCTCGAGGGCGTGGTGGGCTCTCCCCTTGCGCTGGGCGTCGATCGCTCGCCGGTGCGAGCGCTGGTGCAGGGCGGCGGCGCGGCGAGGCGCATGAGCGCCGGATCGTTCCGCAGCGCGCTGCGACGCAGCCCGCCGCTGCAGCGCGGCCTGCTGCGCTACGTCAACGCCTTGATGTCGCAGGTGACGCAGACCGCAGCCTGCAACCGCTTCCACCTCGTCGAGGCCCGCCTTGCGCGCTGGCTGCTCATGACGCGGGATCGCATGCGCTCGGATGAATTCCGCCTCACCCAGGATTTCCTGTCGCACATGCTCGGCGTGCGCCGGGTCGGCGTCACCGAGGCAGCCGGCGCGTTGCAGCGCCGCAAGCTGATCGAATACAGCCGCGGCGTCATCGGCATCCTGGACGACCGCGGCCTCGAAGCCGCGGCCTGCTCCTGCTACCGGATCGTGCGCAACTCGACCTAGTACACTGCAGCGCATGTTCCGAGCGCTGCTGACCGCCGCTTTGCTTGCTCCCGCGCTCTGCTGCGCCGACGTCGGCGTCAACATCTACGGGCTCTCCTGGCACATCGACGGCGACAAGGCGCGCGCCGATAACGCCGACAACTGGTTCAATCCCGGGCTCGGCGTGCGCTACCGCGTGCCCGGCGAGACCTTCGATTTTTTCTTCGACGCCGGTGCGTACCGCGACTCCGGGCGCAACACCGCTGTCCTTGCCGGCGGCGCCGCGCATTGGCGCGCCACCCAGAGCGCCCGGCTCGGGCTCGCGCTCGTCATGTTCAACAGCAAGACCTACAACGGCGGCAACACCTTCATCGCGCCGCTTCCGGTCGCCGCCTGGGAGTTCCGCTCGGTGACCGTCAACATGGTGTGGATGCCGAAGGTGCACGAGATGAACGGCATCAACACCCTGGGCTTCTGGCTGACCTACTGGATCCGCTAGCGCTCGCGGTCGCGCTCGGGTTTCTTTCGCAGCGAAACCACGAGCGCGGCGATGCCCGCCGCCACGAGCGTAAGAGCCACGACCGCTAGCAGCTTCTCCAGCAGCGTCCTGGGGAAGGCCAGCGCGAACGGCAGCCCAAGCGCGGTCGCGGTGCCCATGATGATGAAGAAGAACGGCTCGGGTTTCTTCACCGTAGGATTAACTTCTTCACAGCAGCACGAGGTTGTCGCGGTGGATCAGCTCGGGCTCGTCGACATAGCCGAGCACGCTCTCGATCTCGCCTGAGGGCCGGCGCATGATGCGCCGCGTCTCCTCCGACGAGTAGTTGACCAGGCCGCGCGCCACCTGCCGGCCCTGCGGATCGATGCAGCCGACGATCTCGCCGCGCGCGAAGTCGCCCGAGACGGCCGTGACGCCGATCGGCAGCAGGCTCTTGCCTTCGCCCGCCAGCGCCTTCACCGCGCCGGCGTCGAGGGTGAGGAGGCCGCTGACGGTGAGGTGATCGGCGAGCCACTGCTTGCGCGCCGCGATCGGCGCGGTGCGCGCCGTGAGCAGCGTGCCCAGCCGCTCGCCCCGGGCGATGCGCAGCAGAACATCGGGCTCGTGCCCCGAGGCGATCACGGTGTGCGCACCGCTGCGCGCCGCGCGCTTCGCCGCGTGCACCTTGGTCAGCATGCCGCCCTTGGCGAGGGCGCTGCCCGAGCCGCCCGCCATCGCCTCCAGCTTCGGATCGTCGGCGTCGGCTTGAGCGACGAGCACCGCCGCGCTGTTCTTGCGCGGATCGGATTCGTAGAGGCCGGGCTGGTCGGTGAGGATGACGAGCGCATCGGCCTCGATGAGGTTGGTCACCAGCGCCGCCAGCGTGTCGTTGTCGCCGAACTTGATCTCGTCGGTGACCACTGTGTCGTTCTCGTTGATCACCGGCACGGCGCCAAGCGCGAGGAGCGTGCGCAGGGTCGAGCGGGCGTTGAGGTAGCGCTGCCGGTCGGCGAGGTCGGCGTGGGTGAGGAGAATCTGCGCGGTGTGCAGGCCGTGGCTGCGGAAGGCGCTCTCGTAGGCCTGCACGAGGCCCATCTGGCCGACCGCGGCCGCCGCCTGGAGCTGGTGCATGCTGTGCGGGCGCTTCGCCCAGCCCAGGCGCTGCATGCCTTCGGCGATGGCGCCGCTCGAGACGAGGACGACGCTCTTGCCGGCCTGCCGCAGCTTCGCGACCTGCGCTGCCCAGCGTGCGATCGCCTCGGCGTCGACGCCGCGCCCCTCGCGCGTGACCAGCGAGGAGCCGACCTTGACGACGAGGACCTTGGCGTCGGCAATCATTTTTTCTTCCCCAGGTCGCGCGCGATGGCGCGCACGAGCTCCGGGCATCCCTGTCCGGTGAGCGCCGAGATTTTGAACCACGGCCGGCGCCAGCGCAGCGCGCGCACCGCCCTGGCGATGCGCTTGTCGGCATCCTGGACCGCGTCGATCTTGTTGAACACCAGCCAGCGCGGCTTGCGGAAGAGCGCAGCGTCGTAGGCCTTGAGCTCGGCGGCGATGGTGCGCACATCATTCGCCGGCTCGTCCAGCGCCAAGTCGACGACGTGCAGCAGCACGCTCGTGCGGGTGAGATGGCGCAGGAACTGGTGGCCGAGGCCGGCGCCCTGCGACGCGCCTTCGATCAGCCCCGGGATGTCGGCGACGACGAAGGTCGCGTCGCCGACGCGCGCCACGCCGAGCGAAGGGTTGAGGGTGGTGAAGGGGTAGTCGGCGACCTTCGGCCGCGCGCTCGAGACGGCGCGGATCAGGCTCGACTTGCCGGCGTTCGGCAGGCCGAGCAGGCCGACGTCGGCGAGCACGCGCACTTCCAGCGCCAGGTTGCGCGACTCGCCCGGCTCGCCGCGCGTGAACTGCCGCGGCGCACGGTTGGTGCTCGACTTGAAGTGCAGGTTGCCCAGGCCGCCGTCGCCGCCGCGCGCGAGCAGCGCCTTCTCGCCGTCGGCGGCAAGGTCGGCGATCAGGGCGCCGGTTTCCTCGTCGCGCACCAGCGTCCCCACCGGCACGCGCAGCTCGATGTCCTCGCCGGCGGCGCCGTTGCAATCGGCGCCCGCGCCCTTGCCGCCGTTCTTCGCGCGGTGGATGCGCGCGAAGCGGTAGTCGATCAGCGTGTTGATGTTGCGGTCGGCGCGCGCCCAGATGCTGCCGCCGCGGCCGCCGTCGCCGCCGTTCGGCCCGCCGTAGCGGATGTATTTTTCGCGGCGAAAGCTCGCCGAGCCGTCGCCGCCCTTGCCGGCATGGATCTCGATCTTCGCCTCGTCGATGAATTTCATGGGATGGAAATAAAAAAGCCCTACCGGCTTCGATAGGGCTTCTTATGGAATGAGTACCGGCTACGCCGGCGCTTTCTCCAGGATGACGCTGACGATGCTCTTCTGCTGCGCGCCGTGGACCGCGTATTGCACCTGGCCGTTCACCCGCGCGTACAGGGTGTGGTCGCGGCCCATGCCGACGTTGGTGCCGGGGTGCACGCGCGTGCCGCGCTGGCGCACCAGGATCTGTCCCGCGTTGACTTTCTCGCCGCCGTACACCTTGACGCCCAGGCGCTTCGACTGGGAATCGCGGCCGTTGCGCGAACTGCCGCCTGCTTTCTTGTGTGCCATGGCTGCCTCTTCGCCTCTAGTCCACTAGGCTTGAACGATGTCGTCGACGCGGACTTCGGTGTACGACTGCCGGTGGCCCTGCGTCTTCTGGTGGTGCTTGCGCCGGCGCAGCTTGAAGATCTTCACCTTGTCGCCGCGGCCGTGCGCGAGCACGGTCGCCTTGACCTTGGCGCCCGAGACGAGCGGCGCGCCGACCGTGACGCTGTCGCCTTCGCCGACGAGCATGACCTCGTCGAAGGAGACCGATGCGCCGACCTCTGCGGTGAGGAGCTCGACGCGGAACTTCTCGCCGGATTGGACGCGATATTGCTTGCCGCCGGACTTGATGACTGCGTACATTGCTGGCCTTGCCTTTGAACCCCGAAAAGGGGCGGAATTATAAGCGAATCATGAGTTTCGTGTCCATGCTTGGCCCCGTTTCCGACGATCTGCGCCGGGTCGACGAGGTCATCGGCCGGCGCCTCGAGTCCGACGTGCCTCTGGTCCGCGAAGTCGCCCAGTACATCGTCGCCTCCGGCGGCAAGCGGCTGCGCCCGGCGGTGCTGCTGCTCGCTGCCGGCGCTGCCGGCTATCGGGGCGAAAAGGCCCGCCTTCACGACCTCGCCGCGGTGATCGAATTCATCCATACCGCGACCCTGCTGCACGACGACGTGGTCGACGAGTCCGCGCTGCGCCGCGGCCGCAACACCGCGAATTCGGCGTTCGGCAATGCCGCAGCCGTGCTGGTGGGCGATTTCCTGTATTCGCGCGCGTTCCAGATGATGGTGGAGATGGATGACATGCGGGTCATGCAGGTGCTCGCCGAGGCCACCAATACCATCGCCGGCGGCGAGGTGATGCAGCTCATGGGCAGCCACGACCCGGAGGTCGACGAGGCGCGCTACCTGGAGGTCATCCGCCGCAAGACGGCGAAGCTGTTCGAGGCCGCGGCCCGGCTCGGCGCCGTTCTTTCCAGGCAATCCGCACTGGAAGAAAAGCTCGCCGAATACGGCCGCCGGGTCGGCACCGCTTTCCAGCTCATCGACGACGTGCTCGACTACTCCGGCGACGAAGCGACGATCGGCAAGAGCCTCGGCGACGACCTCGCGGAGGGCAAGCCGACGCTGCCCCTCATCCGCGTGCTGCGCACCGGCACGGCCGAGCAGGCCGCGGTCGTGCGCGGCGCGATCGTCGACGGCGGACGGGAGGATTTCGCGGCGGTGCTCGGGGCGATTCGCGCCTGCGGCGCGCTCGACTACGCGCGCGAGGCCGCGCGGCGCGAAGCAGAGACGGCGAGCGCGGCGCTGGCGTCGCTGCCCGCCTCGGAATTCAAGCGATCTTTGCTAGAATTGGCGTCCTTTTCGGTGACCCGCAGCAGCTAGATTGTCGGCGGTCGCCGGCCCCGGTCGGGGCGTAGCTCAGCCTGGTAGAGTACTGCGTTCGGGACGCAGGTGTCGGAGGTTCAAATCCTCTCGCCCCGACCATCATCACCCCCGTCGAAGCAACGAATGCCGATTGTCCACGGGGTTGTGACGTATTTACGTCGACCCGCCGGCAAAGCCGGACTAAGTTGCGGTCCCATCGTGACTCTCCGTTCTCCTTCTCATGAGCGCGGTTTGCTTCCGTAACGTATTTGTAATGGGCGCGCCTTACTCAGGATCGACCCTCCTGGGCCGTCTGCTCAACAGCCACTCCCGCATTGCCTGCGCCGGCGAGCTTGGGCTGCTTGGCCAGGCCATCGCCAATCGTCGGCCCTGCAGCTGCGGTCGGCTCGTCACGGACTGCCCGTTCTGGCAAAGGCTTCTGCCGGTCCTGCCCGGGCGCACCTATCGCGAGTACCATCCCGCCGATTACGAACGCGTGCGTGCCGCACTCGACGCCGATGCTTTGGTCGACCTGTCCAAGGCGCTCTGCTGGCGCATGGTGCGCTGGCCATGGAGCCCCTGGCGGAGCGCATCCACAGGCTTTCTCTATCTCGTTCGCGACAGCCGCGCGGTCATCGCCTCCGAGCTGCGCAGGAACCAGCCGCTCGCCGAAGCGATGGAGAAGCATTTCAAATGGGCCGCCCGGTTCGAGCGCCTCGCGGTGTCCCATCCCGAACGCACCCTCGTGGTCCACTACGAGAATCTTTGCGCGAAGCCCGAGCTGGAGTTGCGCCGGATCTGCCGCTGGATCGGCCTTGGTTACGAAGCCGGCATGCGGCGACCTCGAGAGCACGAACACCATTTCGCGCATTCGAGCACGTCGTCGTACGCCCGCTCCTGGTCCGATGAGGTCAAGCTCGACCAGCGCTGGCGCGACGAGCTCGGGCCTGCGGTGCGTGTGCAGGTCGAGCGCGCGCAAGCTCGGCTGATCTATCACCCCGTTTCGCATGACGGGTAGTTCGGGGATTCCGGCCATGAACAAGACTGCGCGCGCGCGGCAAAGAGGTCAGACACCGCGCGTGGTTTGGCTCACGGGCCTGAGCGGTGCCGGCAAATCGACGCTCGCGAGCGCCGTCGCGAGGGTTCTTTTCGCAAAGGGCATGCACGCCTACGTGCTGGATGGCGACAATCTTCGACACGGGCTGAATCGCGACCTCGGCTATAGCGATGCCGATCGGGCAGAGAACATCCGTCGGGTCGGCGAAGTGGCGAAGATCATGATCGATGCAGGCCTGATCGTGCTCGTCGCCCTCATCTCGCCCTTCCGCGCGGATCGCCGCAGGGTGCGCGAGCTGTTCGATCCCGGCGAGTTCATCGAGGTCCACGTCAGCACGCCGCTCCAAGCGTGCGAGCTGCGCGATCCCAAGGGCCTCTACCGCAAGGCGCGCGCCGGCGAGATGCCGGAATTCACCGGCATTTCGTCACCGTACGAGCCGCCCGAAGCGCCCCAGCTCGAACTGGATACGGCGCGCCTCTCGGTGCGCGACTGCGTGGAGCGAATCCTGGGATTGCTGGAGCTTCGTGGTGTCCAGACGACTTCACTTCCCGCAGACCCTCAGCAGTTCGCGCATGCGTGCGAGGTACGAATGCCGTTGGCGGATCGACGCGGACGCGGCGACGGCTTTTGAGCGCAACTCGGCCAGGTCCTTCCTGCGGCATTGCTGGAGCAGTTCCTCGTCGTTGCGATAGACGAGCATCGCCGCGCGCTCGCCCTCGTCGAACAGCTCGTCGAGCTCGCGCTTGTGGTCGACGAGCTGCGGCGTGCCGCAGGCCGCCGCCTCGAAGACGCGCGGATTGAGGCCGTAGTCGAAGCGCCCGCGCCAGGTGTGGATGTTCAGCGTCGCCTTGCAGGCGGCGAAGATCTCGGCCATGCGCTGCGGCGTGAAGAAGCCGTGCTCGAGCCGCGCGCGCAGCGGCGAGTCGGCGCCGAGCTTGCGCCGCCAGGGGCCGAAAATGCGCACGTCGACGCCGTGGGCGACCAGCGCGCCCACCATCTGCTCGCGCATCGCCGACCAGTCGCCGGCGAAGGAAATGTCGCAGGCCGGGCCGCTCGGCGGGACGGGCCGGTGCACGCTCGGCTCGCAGGCGGTCGGCAGGAAGTGGACGTTACGGATGCCGCGCGCGGCATAGGCCTGCACCGAGTCGCGTGCATTGGTGAAGGCGAAGTCGTAGCCCGGCAGGATGCCGGTCGCCCGCTCGAACTGGAACGGGTCGTTCAGCCACCAGTTGGCGCTCGGTACGCCGCGCGCGCGCAGTTCGGCAAGGACCCGCCCGGCGACGTTGACGCCGTAGAGGGTGACGAAAAGATCGGGACGCGCTTGCTCGGCCGCGCGCAGCAGGCGCGCCGCGACCGCGTCGGCATCGCTCTTTCCCAGCAGGCGGGCGCGCAGCTTCTCCACCAGGGTCAGCGAGTAGTCGAGCACCGAGACGCGATGGCCGAGGGCGCCAAGGGCCTCGGGCACGAAGCGGCTCATGGGGACGGTGCGCAGGTTGCCGGGTACCGCGATCAGGATGTTCATGTCGGTTCCGTTGGATAATCATCCCATGGGGCGGCTCCTGATTCTCGTCGTGCTTGCCGTCGTGGCGGTGTGGCTCATCCGCCGCGTCCTGGTGCAGGCATCGCGCGCCAAGGCGGGCGAGGGCGCGCCGCCCGGCAAGCCCCCGGTGCAGGGCGAGCTCGTCAAGTGCGCGAACTGCGGCACGCACCTGCCGCTCGCCGAGGCGAGGGCGGTCGGCGACCGCCTCTACTGCAGCGACGAGCACGCGCGCCTCGGTCCGGGCCGCGGCTGATGGACGCGCCGGTCCGCTACCCGGAGCTCTTCACCCCGCCGCGCGAGCGCGCGCCCGAGTCGTTCTGGATCTCGCTCGGCTACTTCAACCTGTACCGCATCGCGCTGGCGACGCTGTTCCTGACCATCACGCTGATCTACGGCGACGCGCTCGCCCTGGGCTCGCATTCGCTGGCGCTGTTCCGCACCGTCTGCGGCGCGTACCTCATCCTCGGCATCGTCTTCCAGGTCGTGCTGCGCTCGCGCGAGCACTTCAACGTCCAGCTCACCCTGCACGCCGGCCTGGACGTGTTCGCGATCGTCATGATGATGTACGCGAGCGGCGGCATGCGCAGCGGCCTGGGCGTGATGCTGCTGATCTCGCTCATCGGCGCGGCGATCGTCGCGCCGATGCGCCTGTCATTCCTCTACGCGGCGCTGGCATCGATCGCCCTGCTGCTCGAGCAGGGCTACTGGGTCCTGGCGCACGACCAGCCGTCGTCGAACTTCCTGCAGCCCGGCATCGTCGCCATCGGCTGCTTCGCCGGCGCCGGCATCACCAGCTGGCTCGCGCAGCGGGTCGCGACCAACGAGCGCCTGGCGCAGCAGCGCGGCCGGGAGCTGGCGACGCAGACGCGCGTCAACCAGCTCGTCATCCAGGACATGCACGACGGCATCGTCGTGCTCGACCGCGAGGGCCGCGTGGTGCAGTTCAACCCGCAGGCGCAGCGCCTGCTGCGCGCCGAGGGCCTGCTCGGCGCCGAGATGGCCCGCCTGGTGCCCGGCTTCGGCAGCCACTGGCTTGCCTGGCGCGCGGGCGAGGAAAGCGAGGCGAGCTTCGATGTCGAGCTGCGCGGCCGCGAGCTGCGGCTGCGCCTGCTCGACGCCGGCACGGAGGAGGGCTTCGCCGTCATCTTCATGGACGACACCACGCGCATGCGCGAGCAGGCGCAGCAGTTCAAGCTCGCCGCCCTCGGCCGCCTCACCGCCAACATCGCGCACGAGATCAGGAACCCGCTCGCCGCCATCAGCCACGCCTCGGAGCTGCTGAACGAGGAGAAGCGCGCCGAGGACCGCAGCCGCCTGACGCGCATCATCCGTGACAACACCCAGCGCCTCGATCGCCTGGTGTCGGACGTGATGCAGCTCAACCGCCGCGACCGCATCGCCGCCGAGCCGATCCCGGTGCGCGCCTGGCTCGCCCCCTTCATCGAGGAGTTCGTCGCCAACGAGTCGGTCGACGCCTCGCGCTTCGCCGTCGACGCGAGCGGCGATCCCTCGGTGCGCTTCGACCGCGAGCACCTGAGCCAGGTGATGTGGAACCTGCTGCGCAACGCGGTGCGCTACGCGCGCGGCGAGGCGGCCAGCGTGCGCATCGTCGTGCGCGAGTTCGCCGGCCGGGTCGAGCTGTCGGTGATCGACAACGGGCCGGGCGTGCCGGCGGCGATCCAGGGCCAGCTGTTCGAGCCGTTCTTCACCACCGAGGCGAAGGGCACCGGCCTTGGCCTCTATCTCGCGCGCGAGCTCTGCGCCGCGAACCGCGCCAGCCTCGAGTACGTGGACGACAGCGCGGGCGCGCATTTCCGCATCCAGTGCCGGGAGGCGCGCGCTACATGATCGAGCGCCGGCAGAGGCACCCGGCATGAGGCGTGAGCGAGCCGCCGCAGACGCGCCGCGCGTGCTGGTGGTCGACGACGAGCCCGACATCCGCGAGCTGCTCGAGCTGACGCTCGTGAAGATGGGCCTGGGCGTGGTGGCGGTCGGCTCGATCGCCGAGGCGAAAGACCGGCTGAAGGACGAGCGCTACGACCTCTGCCTCACCGACATGCGCCTGGGCGACGGCGAGGGGCTGGAGCTCGTGCGCCACATCGGCGCCGCCGCCTCGGATCTGCCGGTGGCGGTGATCACGGCCTACGGCAGCGCCGAGAATGCGGTCGCCGCCCTCAAGGCCGGCGCCTTCGACTACGTCTCCAAGCCGGTCGGTCTCGACCAGCTGCGCGCGCTGGTGCGCTCGGCGCTTTCGCTTCCCGATCGCGCCGAGGCCCCTGAGCGCCAGCGGCTGATCGGCGAAAGCCCGCCGCTCGCGCAGGTGCGGGCGATGATCGCCAAGCTCGCCCGCACCCAGGCGCCGGTCTACATCTCGGGCGAATCGGGCAGCGGCAAGGAGCTCGCGGCGCGCCTCATCCACGAGAACGGCGCGCGGCGCGAGCGCCCCTTCGTGCCGGTCAACTGCGGCGCCATCCCCGAGACGCTGATGGAGAGCGAGTTCTTCGGCTACAAGAAGGGCGCCTTCACCGGCGCGGCCGAGGACCGCGAGGGGTTCTTCCAGGCGGCGAACGGCGGCACGCTGTTTCTCGACGAGGTCGCCGACCTGCCCCTCGCCATGCAGGTGAAGCTGCTGCGGGCGATCCAGGAGCGCCGGGTGCGCAAGGTCGGCGCGACGCAGGAGGAGCCGGTCGACGTGCGCATCATCTGCGCCACGCACCAGAAGCTCACCGCGCTGGTCGCCGCCGGGCGCTTCCGCCAGGACCTCTTCTACCGCCTCAACGTCATCGAGCTCGCCATGCCGCCGCTGCGCGAATGCCGCGACGACATCCCGGCGTTCGCCGAAGCCATGCTCTCGAGGCTGGCGCCCGCCGGCGAGACGAAACCGAAGCTCACGCCGGAGGCGCTGGCGGAGCTGTCGCGCTACGACTTCCCCGGCAACATTCGCGAGCTGGAGAACATCCTCGAGCGTGCGCTCGCCCTCTCCAGCGCCGCGGACATCGACGTCGATGACCTGCGCCTGGCAGTACCGGCCAAGCGCGAAGCCGCGCAGGAGGACGGCGGCGCCGCTCCCCTGCCCGAATACCTCGACAGCCTCGAGCGCAAGGCGATCCTCGATGCGCTCGCCAAGACCGAGTTCAACCGCACGGCGGCGGCGAAGCTCCTGGGAATCACTTTCAGGCAGTTGCGCTACCGGATGCAGCGGCTGGGCATCAAGGAAGAATGAGTCCCGAAGGCTGGCTGGAGGACCTTCGGCGCGTCGAATCGCCCAACTGCGACGAGCGGCCCGAAGGCAGCGAGATCAGCCTGCTCATCGTCCACTCGATCAGCCTGCCGCCCGGCGAGTTTGGCGGCGACTCGATCGAGCGCCTTTTCACCAACCGCCTCGACCCCGCCGCGCATGCCTATTTCCGCGAAATCGAGGGATTGAGAGTGTCTGCTCACTTTCTGGTACGACGCGACGGCGAGGTCGTCCAGTTCGTGCCGGTCCTGAAGCGCGCCTGGCACGCCGGCGCCTCGTCGTGGCGCGGCCGCGGCGCCTGCAACGACTTCTCCGTCGGCGTCGAACTCGAAGGCACCGACGACAGCGCTTTCGAGGAGGCGCAGTACCGCTCGCTCGAGCAGCTCGTCGCGCGCCTGCGCGCGGCGCTGCCGCTGCGCGATCTCGCTGCGCACAGCGACGTCTCGCCCGGTCGCAAGACCGATCCCGGCCCGGCGTTCGACTGGTCGAAAATCCAGCGGGCGTGAGCGCATACCGGACCCGGCTGGGAACGCTCGAGGATCGCGACGCGATCGCAAACC
>JAXDQC010000229.1:0-16695 GCA_034668045.1 Betaproteobacteria bacterium
GACCGCGGCGCTGTCTCGCTCCGGAACGTCACGCTCGGCGCCGGCGCGCTCAACGCCGGCGCCAGCGCCGACATCGCCCAGAGCGGCGCGCTCAGCGGCCGCATCGTCGCCGACGTGAAATCGGGCACCGGCCGCGCGGTGGGCGCGACGGTGCAGCTCGGCGGCACGGTCAAGGAGCCCCAGGTCAGGAACTAGTGGCCGACATCCTCCAGCTCCGAGGCCCGCGGGCGCTGTCGGAGTTTCGCCTCGCCAAGCTCGTTGCGTCCCTGCAGAAGATCGATCCCGGCGTTCGCTCGGTGGCGGCCGAACACCGCCATTTCATCGAGAGCGACGGCGCGCTTGCGGCCGCGGAGCGCTCGCGGCTGGAGCGCCTGCTCGCCTACGGCATGCCGGCGGAAGACGCGAAAGGCGATCTCTACCTGGTGGTGCCGCGCATCGGCACGCTTTCCCCCTGGTCGTCGAAAGCGACCGACATCGCCCGCAATTGCGGCCTCGGCCGCGTGCGGCGGATCGAGCGCGGCACGGCCTACTATGTTCGCGGCGGCGGCAAGGACCTCGGCGCGGCGCTGCACGATCGCATGACCGAGACGGTGCTGCGTTCGTTCCACGAGGCGGCGAGGCTGTTCGACCGTGTGCCGCCGCGCCCGCTCCGCTTTGTTTCCATTCATAAACTAAAAGAAGAAAACCGGGAGCTCGGCCTCGCGCTCAGCGACGACGAGATCGAGTACCTGGAGAAGGCCTACCGCAAGCTCGGCCGCGATCCGAGCGACGCCGAGCTCACCATGTTCGCGCAGGCGAACTCCGAGCATTGCCGGCACAAGATCTTCAACGGCGAATGGATCATCGACGGCGAGCGCCAGCCGCAGTCGCTGTTCGCCATGATCCGGCACACGCACGCGGTTTCGCCGCAAGGCACGGTGGTGGCGTACTCCGACAACGCGGCGATCATGGAAGGGGAAACGGTCGAACGATTTTTTCCCGGTCCTGATCTCGTGTACTCGAAGAGGCGCGCGCTCACGCACACGGTGATGAAATGCGAGACGCACAATCACCCGACCGCGATCTCGCCTTTTCCCGGCGCCGCCACGGGCGCCGGCGGCGAGATCCGCGACGAGGGCGCGACCGGACGCGGCGCGAAGCCGAAGGCCGGCCTGGTCGGCTACTCGGTTTCGCACCTGCGCATTCCCGGGCATCTGCAGCCCTGGGAGGGGGGCGGGCCGGGCAAGCCGGAGCGCATCGCCTCCGCGCTCGAGATCATGCTCGAGGGTCCGATCGGCGCCGCCTCGTTCAACAACGAGTTCGGCCGGCCGAGCCTGTGCGGGTACTTCCGCACCTTCGAATACCGTAACCGCGGCTATCACAAGCCGATCATGCTCGCGGGCGGCATCGGCGCGATCAGCGCGCCGCAGTCGCACAAGTCAGCCGTGCCGCCGGGAGCGTTGTTCCTGCAGCTCGGCGGGCCCGGCCTGCTCATCGGCATGGGCGGCGGCGCGGCTTCGTCGATGGGCGCCGGCACCAACGTCGAGGACCTCGACTTCGACTCGGTGCAGCGCGGCAACGCCGAGATCCAGCGCCGCGCGCAGGAAGTCATCGACCGCTGCTGGCAGCTCGGCGAGGAGAATCCGATCCTGTCGATCCACGATGTCGGCGCGGGCGGGCTCTCCAACGCCCTGCCCGAGCTCGCGCACGGGGCGGACCGCGGCGCGCGGCTCGATCTGCGCGCGCTTCCCTCCGAGGAGAGCGGCATGTCGCCGCGCGAGATCTGGTGCAACGAGGCGCAGGAGCGTTATGTCCTGGCGATCGCGCCGGAGAGCCTCGAATCGTTCTCTTCGCTGTGCGAGCGGGAGCGCTGCCCGTTTGCCGTTCTGGGCAAGGCGACCGACGACGGCAGGCTGGTGGTCGAGGATCGCAAGTTCGACAACCGGCCGATCGACGTCGACCTGGAAATGGTCCTCGGCAAGCCGCCGCGGATGCTGCGCGACGTCAAGCGCCTTTCTCCAGAGCTGAATCCTTTCTCGCTGGAGAAGATTTCCCTCGACGGCGCGATTCACCGGGTGGTGCGCCACCCGGCGGTCGCCGACAAGACTTTCCTGATCGCGATCGGCGATCGCACCGTCGGCGGCCTTTGCGCACGCGATCCCTTCGTCGGCCCCTGGCAGGTGCCGGTCGCGGACTGCGCTGTTGCGCTGCGCGACTACGAAGGCCGGTCGGGCGAAGCGTTCGCGCTCGGCGAGCGCACGCCGCTCGCGCTCATCGACGGACCCGCCTCGGGCCGCATGGCGGTGGCGGAGGCGATCACCAATATCGCCGCGGCCGAAATATCTTCATTGAAAGAAATAAAACTTTCGGCGAACTGGATGGCGGCCGCCGGCTACCCGGGGGAGGACGCCGCGCTCTACGACACGGTCAAGGCCGTGGCGCTCGAGCTCTGTCCGGCGCTCGGCATCGCCATCCCGGTGGGCAAGGATTCGCTGTCGATGCAGACCTCCTGGCAGGGCAAGGAGGTCGTCGCGCCGCTTTCTCTCATCGTCACCGCTTTCGCGCCGGTCGGCGACGCTGGCGCGACGCTGACGCCGCAGCTTCGCACCGACGCCGGCGATACCGAGCTCGTGCTGGTCGACCTGGGGCGCGGCAGGAATCGCCTCGGCGGCTCGATCCTCGCCCAGGTGCACGACGCGATCGGCGACGATTGCCCGGATCTGGACGACCCAGAACTCCTCAAGGGGTTGTTTGATTTTCTTCAACAACAAAGAGAATTGATTCTTGCGTACCACGATCGCTCGGATGGCGGGCTGTTCGTCACCGCGTGCGAGATGGCCTTCGCCGGGCATTGCGGCGTGACGCTCAACCTCGACGCCCTGGCCTTCGAGGCGGCGAGCGACGACGTCGACGCGTTCCGGCGCGCCGGCGAGGAGCAGCTCGCGGGGCGGGCAAAGGATCTGGTCCTGGCGGCGCTCTTCTGCGAGGAGCTCGGCGCGCTGCTGCAAGTGCGCGCGGCCGATCGCGGGCGGGTGATGGAGCGGCTGCGCGCCGCTGGCTTGGGCGAGTGCAGCCATGTGGTCGGCCAGCTCAACGCGCGCGACGAGATTCGCGTCATGCGCAACGGCCGCACGCTCTATGCGAACAAGCGCGATCACGTGCAGCGCATGTGGAGCGAGACGACCTATCGCCTGCAGGCGCTGCGCGACAACCCTGACTGCGCGCGCGAGGAATACGACCGCCTGATCGAGCCCAACGATCCGGGGCTGTCCATGGTTTTGACTTTTGCCGAAAAATCTCCCGCTGTCTCGACTGGGAAGAAACCCCGAATCGCAATCCTTCGGGAGCAGGGCGTCAACGGGCAGGTGGAGATGGCGGCCGCTTTCGATCGCGCCGGCTTCGAATCGGTGGACGTGCACATGACCGATCTGATCGCCGGGCGCATCACGCTGGCGGGCTTCAAGGGCTTCTCCGCCGGCGGCGGCTTCTCCTATGGCGACGTGCTCGGCGGTGGCCGCGGCTGGGCGAGCACCATCCTCTACAACGAGCGCGCCCGGGCGGAATTCGAGGCTTTCTTCGCGCGCAAGGACACCTTCGCGCTGGGCGCCTGCAACGGCTGCCAGATGATGGGGCAGCTGAGGGAGCTCGTTCCCGGGGCGCAGCACTGGCCGGTGTTCGTGCGCAACCGTTCCGAGCAGTTCGAGGCGCGTCTCGTGATGGCGGAGATCACCGAAAGCCCGTCGATCCTGTTCCGCGGCATGGCGGGAAGCCGGATTCCGGTGGTCACTGCGCATGGCGAAGGCCGTGCGCTCTTCCAGGAAAATTCTCTCGACAAGGCGCTTGTCTGCATGCGCTACGTGGACAACCGCGGCGCGGTCGCCGAGCGCTATCCCTTCAACCCGAGCGGCACGCCGCAGGGCATCACCGGCGTCACCACCGCCGACGGCCGCTTCACCATCGTCATGCCGCATCCCGAGCGCGTCTTCCGCACGCTGCAGATGTCCTGGTCGCCGCCGGGCCGCGGCGAGGACTCGCCCTGGATGCAGATCTTCCGCAACGCGCGGGCGTGGGTGGGGTGAGCGACGAAGTCCTCATCGTCGGCGCCGGCATCGGCGGCCTGACGCTCGCCCTCGAGCTCGCGCGCCGCGGCATCGCCTGTCGTGTGTTCGAATCGGCGCCCGAGATCAAGGCGGTCGGAGTCGGCATCAACATCCTGCCGCACGCGATGCAGGTGTTCGCCGATCACGGCCTGATTCCCGCGCTGCAGAAAGTGGCGGTCGAAACTGCCGAGGCGGCTTTTTTCAATCGCTTCGGCCAGCTCATCTACCGCGAGCCGCTCGGCAAGCGCGCCGGCTATGCCTGGCCGCAGTTGTCGATCCACCGCGGCGACCTGCAGACCATCCTGCTCAAGGTGGTGAAGGCGAAGCTCGGTGCCGACCGGGTTCACCTCGGTTTCCATTGCACGGGATTCGAGCAGGGCGAACGCTCGGTCCAGGCAAAGTTCCGCGACCAGGGAACGATTGAGGGAATAGCGCTGGTTGCCTGCGACGGCATTCATTCGGTCGTGCGCCAGCAGCTGTACCCGAAGGAAGGCGAGCCGCGCTACTCGGGGATCAACATGTGGCGCGGCGTGACGCGCTGGAAGCCGATTCTCGGCGGCGCGACCATGACGCGCGCCGGCTGGCTGAAGATCGGCAAGCTGGTGCATTACCCGATCCGCAACGACATCGACGCCGAGGGTCGCCAGCTCGTCAACTGGCTGTGGGAGATCGAGACGCCGCAGTACAAGCGCTGGGACTGGAATCGCGCCGCGCGGATCGAGGACTTCATCGCCGGCGCCGAGGACTGGCGCTTCGACTGGCTCGACGTGCCGGCGTTCTTCCGCGCCGCCGACGTGGTGCTCGAGTACCCGATGGTCGACAAGGACCCGCTGCCGGCCTGGAGCTTCGGCCGGGTCACCCTGCTCGGCGATGCCGCGCACCCCATGTATCCGCGCGGTTCGAATGGCGCCGGGCAAGCCATTCTCGATGCCCGCCAGCTGGCCGAATCCCTGGTGGAAGAAACGGATGTTCAGAAAGCCTTGAAGCGCTATGAAGCAAAGCGCCTGGCGCCGACCGCCAACGTCGTGCTGGAGAATCGCCGCAATCCGCCCGATGCGATCCTGCGGGAGGTGTACGAGCGCAGCGGCGACAGGCCGTTCGAGAGCATCGACGCGGTGATGTCGCAGAAGGAGCTGAAAGCACTGTCCGATCGCTACAAGCAGGTCGCCGGATACGACAAACGAACCCTAGAGGAGAGCAAGCCATGAGCATTACCCGCCATGATTCGAGCGCCATCCTGTCCCAGGCCGTCGAGCACGGCAATACCGTCTACCTGGCCGGGGTCGTGGCCAAGAACCTCGACGCCGATGTGAAGGGGCAGACGCAGGAAATCCTGAAGGAAATCGACCGGCTGCTCGCCAAAAGCGGCTCGGGCAAGGCGAAGGTGCTGCAGGCGCAGATCTGGGTGACCGACATCCGCAACCGGGCGCCCATGAACGAGGTCTGGACCGCCTGGACCGGCGGCAAGGACCTGCCGGCGCGCGCCTGCGTGGAAGCCAAGCTCGCGGATCCGCGCGCCCTGGTCGAAATCATGGTGATCGCGGCGAAATAACAAAATCTGAAACTCTGCCTCTGGCGCCGGGGCGGGGGGCTGAGTAAGGTCTTGCCGTGCGCGAGCCGGGAATCATCCTCGTCGAGGACAGCCCCTACGAGTCGGCGCTCGCCTACCTCGCCCTCACTCGCAAGGCCTCTTCCGTGGTCCAGGTTGCGAGCCTGCGCGCCGCGGCGCGGCTAGCATCCGGAGGCGGCGCGGGGCTCGCGATCCTCGGCAGAGGCGCCATCACGCGGGTTTCCGACCGGCAAGTCCGCGCGCTCGGCATTCCGGCGGTCGCGATCGGCGCGCACCTCACCGACGCGGACGACCGCCGGGCTCTCGCGGCGGGCGTGCGCGCCGTGTACCGGCGTCCCGGGGAGTGGGCGGCCTACCTGGCGCTGCTTGGCCGGGTGCTCGCCGAGTGGCGCGTCACTCGAAAAGATTCGGCACGGCGTCGAGCCCGCACCAGCTGATCGCGCAGCTCGCCTGCGCACGCACCACCGGCTTGGCATGGAAGGCGACCGAAAGTCCCGCCTCAGCCATCATCTTCAGGTCGTTGGCGCCGTCGCCGATGGCGACGGTCTGTTCCTTCTTCAGCCCCGCGGTCACTTGCCGAAACTTCACCGCTTTCGCTTCGGCGTCAACGACGTCGCCGAGGACGCGTCCGGTCAGGCGCCCGTCGGCGATCTCCAGCGTGTTCGAGACCGTGTAGTCGATGCCCAGGCGGGCCTTGAGCCGCTCGACGAAGAAGGTGAAGCCGCCGGAGACCAGCAGCATCTTCACGCCGTGCTTCTTGCAGGCGGCGATCAGCGTTTCGGCGCCGGCGGTCAATCGCAGCCGGTTTTCATAGACGTCCAATAAGCCTTGTTCGTCGAGCCCGGCAAGTAATGAGACTCGCTGCCGCAGGCTCTCGGGATAGTCGATCTCGCCGCGCATCGCCCGGGCGGTGATCGCCGCGATCTCGGGCTTCCTGCCGACCAGGTCGCCCAGCTCGTCGATCGTCTCCATGGTGATGAGCGTCGAATCCATGTCCATCGCCACCAGCTTCAGGTCGGCAAAGCGACGGCCCTCGGGCACGAAAGCATGGTCGATGCGATTCTTTTCGCACCAGGCCGTATCGACGCTCGTCGCGCCGCGGATCCGCCAGGCATGATCGGCGATGCGCTGGGCCGGTCCAAGGGCTTTCGCCTGGCTTTCGGTGAGAGAAGATCCTTGAAGGACGAGGTTCAAGGGGCGAGCTGGTTCAGGATGTCCTTCACCGCCGCCGCGCGCTCGGGCCAGGTGGGTAGCTTCGCCTCGACGCGCAGTTTCTGCGGGCCGGCGAGCCGCGCCTGCTTGCCCTTCTTCTGGATGAAGGCGATGACCCGCGCCGCCTCGATCGGCGGATTCTTGACGAACTGCAGCTGCACCGCTTCGTGCGTCGCATCGACCCGCGCTACCCCCAGCGGCCGGGCGACGATGCGTACCCGGTGGCACTCGATCAGCACCCGCGCCGCCTCGGGCAGGTCGCCGAAGCGGTCGATCAACTCTTCCTGCAGCGCCTCCAGGGATTCGAGCGAGGCGGCATCCGCAAGGCGCTTGTAGAGAGAGAGCCGCTCGTGCACGTCGCTGCAGTAGGTCGCGGGCAGAATCGCCGGCACATGCAAGTTGACCTCGGTGTCCAGGTCGAGGTCCTTCTCCAATTCGGGCGCGCGGCCGGCCTTCAGCGCGCGCACCGCGCGATCGAGCATGCGGGCATAGAGCGAGAAGCCGATTTCCTGCATCTCGCCGGATTGCTCCTCGCCGAGCACCTCGCCGGCGCCGCGGATCTCGAGGTCGTGCATCGCCAGGTAGAAGCCGGAGCCGAGGTCTTCCATCATCTGGATCGCCTCCAGCCGCTTCTGCGCATTGCGGCTCAACGCCTCTTCCGGCGGCGTCAGCAGGTAGGCGTAGGCCTGGTGGTGCGAGCGGCCGACGCGGCCGCGCAGCTGATGGAGCTGCGCCAGCCCGAACTTGTCGGCGCGGTTGATGACGATGGTATTGGCCGTCGGGATGTCGATGCCGGTCTCGATGATCGTCGAGCAGAGCAGCACGTTGTACCGCTGGGCAGTGAACTCGCGCATCACACGCTCGAGCTCTCGCTCGCGCATCTGTCCATGGGCGATCGCGAGCCTCGCCTCGGGAAGGAGGCGGCCTAGCCTTTCCCCCATTCTCTCGATCGAGTCGACCTCGTTGTGGAGGAAATAGACCTGTCCGCCGCGCTTGAGCTCGCGCATGACCGCCTCGCGGATCAGGCCTTCGGACCAGGGGTGGACGAAAGTCTTGATGGCGAGGCGCTTCTCCGGCGCAGTGGCGATGACCGAGAAGTCGCGGATCCCTTCTAAGGATAGGGCCAGCGTGCGCGGGATAGGCGTCGCCGTCAGGGTCAGGACATCGACCTCGGAGCGCAGGCGCTTCAAGGCTTCCTTCTGCCGCACGCCGAAGCGATGCTCTTCGTCGATGATCACCAGCCCGAGGTTCTTGAAGGCGACGTCCTTCGACAGCAGCTTGTGGGTGCCGATGACGATGTCGACCTCGCCGGTCTTCAGCTCCTCGACGATCTTCGAGGACTCCTTGCCGCTGCGGAAGCGCGACAGCTCGACGATTTTCACCGGCCAGTCGGCGAAGCGGTCGTTAAAGGTCTGCAGATGCTGCCCGGCGAGCAGCGTGGTGGGGCAGAACACGACGACCTGCTTCTTGTCGGCTACGGCGACGAAGGCGGCGCGCAACGCCACCTCGGTCTTGCCGAAGCCGACGTCGCCGCACACCAGGCGATCCATCGGCTTGCCGGACTTGAGGTCGGCCACCACCGCTTCGATCGCCGAAGCCTGATCGACGGTTTCTTCGAAGCCGAAGCCGTCGGCGAAGGCTTCCAGATCCTTTTGGTTGGCGGAAAAAGAGAAACCCACGCGGGCTGCGCGCCTGGCGTACAGGCCGAGCAGCTCGGCGGCTGTGTCGCGCACCTGCTTCGCCGCGCGCGCTTTCGCCTTGTCCCATTCGCCGCTGCCGAGCTTGTGCAGCGGCGCTTCCTCCGGCTGCGCGCCGCTGTAGCGGCCGATGACGCCGAGCTGCGCGACCGGCACGTAGAGCTTGTCGCCGCCTTCGTACTCGAGCAGCAGGAACTCGCTTTCCCCTTCATCGAGTTTCAGGCCCGTCAGGCCCTGGAACCTGCCGATGCCGTGCTGCTCGTGCACCACCGGGTCGCCGACCTTCAGCTCCGACAGGTCGCGCAGCATGCCCTCGACCGCGCTCGGCTTCTCGGCGGCGCGCGCGCGGCGGCGGACTACGCCCGCGTAGAGCTCGGCTTCGGTGACGACGGCCCACCCCTCGGCGGGAACGGCGAAGCCGTGCGCGAGCGGGGCGACGCCGATGCAGAAGCGCTCTTTCCCGTGGACGAAGCTTTCGAACGTTGTGCAGGAAGAGGGCTTGAGACCGTACTCGGCGAAGTAACTCGCCATGGTCTCGCGCCGGCCCGCCGATTCCGCCGCGACCAGGACGCGCAGCGGCGAGCCGGCGAGGAAGGCCTTCAGCGCCGCGAGCGGATCCTGGGCGCGCCGGTCGACCGCGACGGATGGCAGCGGCTCTGCGACCAGCCCGGCGTCGTGCTCGCCATCCTCCTGCGGCGCCACGTCGATGCGCGGATGGTCGCGCAGCCGGAGGTAGAACTCTTCCGCGGCGACGAAAAGCTGCGCCGGCGGCAGCAGCGGCCGGTCGGCATCGCCGCCGAGCAGGCGGTAGCGCGAGCTGGCGTCGCGCCAGAACTCCTGGATCGCGCCGCCGACATCGTGGTGCAGGATGACCGTGCTGCCGCGCGGCAGGTAGTCGAAGAATGTCGCGACGGAGTCGAAAAATAACGGCAGGTAGTACTCGATTCCCGCCGCCGGGATGCCGGTGGACACGTCGCGGTAGAGACGCTTCTTCGAGGGATCGCCTTCGAAGGTCTCGCGCCAGCGCAGGCGGAACTGGGCGCGGCCGGCGTCGTCGAGGGGAAATTCGCGCGCCGGCAGCAGGCGCACTTCGGGCACCACGTAGAGCGTGCGCTGAGTGTCGACGTCGAAGGTGCGCATGGTGTCGATGACGTCGTCATCGAGGTCGATGCGATAGGGGACAGCGCTGCCGGTGGGGAAGAGGTCGATCAGGCCGCCGCGGAAGCACACCTCGCCGGGCACCATGACTTGCGTCACGTGCTGGTAGCCGGCGGTGGCGAGCTGCGCGCGCAGCGTCTCGACGTCGAGCGTTTCCTTCTGCTTGAGGAAGAACGTGCGCGAGGCGATGTAGGCAGGCGGGCAGAGGCGCACCAGCGCGGTGGAGGCCGGGACGACGGTGACGTCGAAGTCGCCGCGCTGCATCCGGTAGAGCGTCGCCAGCCGCTCGGAGACGAGGTCCTGGTGCGGCGAGAACTGGTCGTAGGGCAGGGTCTCCCAGTCGGGCAGCAGCGCGGTGCGCAGCGCCGGCGCGAGCCAGGCCAGCTCGTCAATCAGCCGCTGCGCGTCCTGCGCGGTCTGCGTGACGATGGCGAGCGGCTTCTCCGCCTCGGCGAGGCGCGCAATGGCCAGCGCGTCGGCGGAGCCGGTCAGCTTCGCCAGGCGTCGGCGGGCAGGAAGGGAATCGCGATGCATGCGGGATAGAGGCGGGGAGAAAGACGTAAAATCGAAAGAAAAGCATGCAATTATGCCCGTGTTCTCTCTCATCCCCGCCGCCGGTAGCGGCTCGCGTTTCGCCGGCGGGCAGCCGAAGCAGTACGCCCGCATCGCGGGCAAGGCGATGCTGTGGCACGCGGTGCGAGCAGTTTGCGTGCCGCCGGTTGAAACCGTCTTCGTCGTGCTCACCGCGGGCGACAAGGCCTTCGCCGAGCAGGACTGGAGCGCGGTCGGCGGCAAGGTGCAGCCGCTCTATTGTGGCGGCGAGACGCGGCGCGACTCGGTATACAACGGCCTGGTGGCGGTCATGAACACGGTCGAGCCCGATGACTGGATCCTGGTGCACGACGCGGCGCGGCCGTGTCTGCCCAGGCGCGACCTCGACAGCCTGCTGCGCGAATGCGAGGCCGACGCGGTCGGCGGCCTGCTCGCGCTGCCGGTGGCCGAAACGGTGAAAAAGGCGGCGAAAGACGAGGCGGGCGTGCAACGCATCTCCGCCACCGAGGACCGGGCGCAGCTCTGGCTGGCGCAGACGCCGCAGATGTTCCGCGCCGGGCTGCTCGCGCAGGCGCTGCGCAGCGCCAAGGGGCAGGTGACCGACGAGGCGAGCGCAATGGAGCAGATGGGCCTCAAGCCGCGCCTCGTGACCGGCAGCCGCGAGAACCTGAAGGTCACCTTTCCCGAAGACCTCGCCATCGCCGAGGCGTTTCTGGCGACCAGGAAATGAGGAGGCGCAGATGAGGATCGGCCAGGGCCTCGACGTTCACGCCTTCGCAGCCGGCCGCAAGCTCGTGATCGGCGGCGTCGAGATCCCGCACCACAAGGGCCTCGCGGGGCATTCCGACGCCGACGTGCTGCTGCACGCGATCTGCGACGCGCTGCTCGGCGCCGCGGCGCTCGGCGACATCGGCCGGCACTATCCCGACAGCGATCCCAAGTTCGCCGAAATCGACAGCCGCATGCTGCTGCGCGACGTCGCCGCCCAAGTGAAGGCGCAGGGCTACAAGATCGTCAACGTCGACGCCACCATCGTCGCGGAGGCGCCGCGCATGGCGCCGCACGTCGCGCGCATGATCGGCAACATCGCCGCCGACCTGGGGGTCACGCCGGCCGCGATCAACATCAAGGCCACCACCACCGAGCAGCTCGGCTTCATCGGCCGCGGTGAAGGCATCGCCGCGCTCGCCGTCGCGCTCATCGATTGACGTGTACTCGCCGAGCTACAACCGCCTCGAGGATCGCGCCGAGCTGCTGGCCTTCATGCGCGCCAACAACTTCCCGGTGCTCGTCACCGGCACCGGCGGCACGCTGCACGCCTCGCACCTGCCGGTCCTGGTCGGCAAGACGGAGCCCCTCGTGCTCGACATGCACATGGCGCGCAACAACCCGCAATGGAAGGAGTTCTTCGACGACCAGGAGGTCATGGTCGTCTTTTCCGGGCCGCACGCTTATGTTTCGCCGCGCTGGTACGAGGACAAGGAGCGCGTGCCGACCTGGAACTACGCGGCGGTGCACGCCTATGGCTTGCCGCGGATCAATTCCGATCCGAAAGCGAAGCACGAATCCCAGCGCCGGCTGGTCGCGGCGATGGACCCGCAGTGGCTGCCCGAGTTCGACAAGCTGTCGGAAAAGTACGTGACGATGATGCTCGAGGGCATCGTTAACTTCGAGATCACGGTGACACGGGTCGAGACGCGCTGGAAGCTGTCGCAGAACCGCAGCCGCCGTGAAATGGGGCTGATCGCCGCGGAGCTGGACAGGTCCTCCGACTCTGTCGAGCGGGCGCTGGCTGCCCTGACACGGAAGCACCTGCCGCCGGAGTGAGGCTCTTTTTCGCCGCCTGGCCGCCGCCGGCCACCGCTGCCGCGCTGCATGCCTGGGCGGAAGCGCTGGGCGACGGGAAGCTCGTGCCGCGCGAAAATATTCATCTCACCCTCGCGTTTCTCGGCGAAGCGGATCCTGTCAGGGCCGCCGCCGCGGCAAAGCGGGTGCGCGGTGCGCGGCACGACCTGCCGATCGACGAAGCGCGCTCCTGGAGGCAGAACGAGATCGTCTGGGTCGGGCCGCGCAAGATGCCGCGCGAGCTCGAGGCCCTGGTAAAGGCGCTGCAGCTCGAGCTCTACCGCGACGAATTCATCCTCGAGCGGCGGCTGTTCGCCGCCCATGTGACGCTCCTGCGCAAGGCAAGCGGGCCTCGGGACATGCCAGGGTTGCCTCGGGTCGATTGGCCGGTCCGCGAATTCGTGCTGGTGCGCTCCCGGATGTCGACGCGCGGCGCGGCGTACGAACCCATGGAGCACTTTCCTCTGTCAGAATAACGGCCACCACAAACCACATCCGCGGGGGGAACCCATGAGGTCCGCGCTTGTTTTTCTGGTCGTAGGAGTCACGGCGTTGCTCAGCGGCTGCGCTGAGCCCTTGCAAAGGTCCTTGCGGTTCAACCCAGACGTCCTCTCGACTCACGGTCGGGTCGGCGTGGCGATGACGCCGGTCCCCAAACCCAATACGGAATTTCCCGGAGCCGGCTGCCTTCTCTGCATGGCTACGGCGGAGGCGGCACACTCGACGCTCAGTTCGTATGTCCAGAGTCTGCCGACGGATGATCTCTCCAGGTTGAAGGAGGACTTCGCCGAGGCGCTGCGAAAGAAAGGCGTGGACGCAATCGTCATCTCGGAGCCGCTTGTCGTCGATGCCTTGGCGGAGAACAGCGCCAAGGGCGCCAACATCGCGCGAAGAGATTTCACGCCGCTCAAGGTGAAGTACAAGATCGACAAGCTCGTCGTGTTCAGCATTGGCAAGCATGGAATCAGCAGGAGTTACTCGTCGTATGTACCGACCGGCGATCCGAGAGGAGTCCTCCGCGCCACTGGATACATTGTCAATCTGAACGACAACACCTACGACTGGTACAAGACCGTCGTCGTCAGTCGAGCAGGGGAAAGAAACTGGGATGAACCTCCCAAGTTTCCGGCCATCACCAACGTGTATTTTGAGGCGATCGAGCGCGGTAAGGACTCGTTCATGGAGCCCTTGGGCCAGTGACGAAACCGCTGCTCGCGGGCGCGGCCTTGGCGGTGCTGGTGGTGGTAGCGCCGGCGCTCGCCCAAAGCGTAGTCAAGCCACGGATGCCCAAGGACGCGAGTTGGGTGATTCGCCTGCCGGAGCGGGAGAACATCGTCTACCAGGGCGTCGCAAACTTCGACCGAGTCAGCGCCGGGGAGCGGCCGATGAGCTACGGGCCGGGCCCGGTCATCGCGCTGCTTATGCTGGCCGGCCATGCGGCGTACGTGGATACCACGCTCACGCAACAGAGGACGGCGGCGCAGGAAAGGGCAGACCGGGTGCTGCTGCCGTATCGCGCGGTTCTTGATCGCTATACCCAGCGGGAGCTGATGCAGCGGGCGCTGTCGAAGAGCCAGATGAGTGGAGGTCGTGGCTTGATGCAAGCTGGCGAAAACGCCGGCGCCGATTGGCTGGTCGAGGCTGGCGTCGTCATGATGATGACTCAAGACGAAAAGGCGTTACTGCTGGACGCCGCCTTTGCGATTCGCTCCTCCGAGGCTCGAGGCCAACCTGTTTACGAGAGAGTCATCAGGGTCGTTTCCCGGCCGAGGGATGAGGACGATCCGCGTATCTTCTGGAGTCGCAGCGAGGGGGAAAGGCTCAAAGAGGAGAGCGCTCACCTTGTCGCTCACGCGCTCGATCTCGCCTTGCGGGACGCCAATGGGACGCTGGGAATCGCGACCGCCGGGCACAGGACTTACCGCTATCGCGAGGGCGGCGCAGAAAAAATGGAGCGCGCCGAGCTGATGGCTGACCTGTGCGACCGAATCGTCGTGAAGAACCTGCGCGACTGGCTGATGTCGATACCTCTTCGTCCGCGGGAGGGGTCTAAGCAGGAGTGCGCGGCGGCTGAACGACCTGCTTCTTAGCCGGACGGGACCGCAAGGTCCCTCCATGTTCGTTTGGATATTCGAGCGTCATCCTCTGTCAGAATAGCGCATGAAAAAAGCTCCGTTCTGGGTGATCGTGATGCTGCTGGCGGGATGCGCGACCGACGAGATCGTGCTGCGGCCGCTGCCGGCAGTCACCGAGCCGTCGACCGAGGTGACGGTGATCCGGCCGCGCGCCACGGTGCAGGCGGAATTCCCGTTCTACATCGTCGTTGCCGACCAGCCCGTGTTCGACCTGCGGAACGGCGAGAACACGCGCTTTCGCGTCTCGTCGGGCCGCCAGTTGCTCACCATTCGCTGCCTCGGCGGTCCGGTCTCGAAACCGGTCGAGACACGCATCGAGCATGATTTTCCGCCGCGCGGGACGGCGTTTTTCCTGGTCGAGCCGAAATTCGACTGCGCCAGCATCCGCGCGCTCAGCGCATCGGACGCCGCCTCGAGCGTGGTTACCACCCGTTTCCGGGCCCTCGGCATGGTGAACCCGATGGCGCAGGCGACCGGTGACGCGCCGGCTGTCTTCAGTTCGGAGCCGGCGCCGCGGGCGCCGGCGAGCACGACCGCGCACGAGCGAATCGCCGCTGCGACCACCGCCTGGGTCGACGCCTTCAACAAGCGCGACACGGCGCGAATCGTCGCCTTGTACGATCCGGAGGCCGTGCTCTGGGGCACTTCGGCGCAACGTATCGCCGCCGGTCCGGCGGCGATCGCCGAGTACTACAAGAATCTAGACGCTCCCCAGCGCTCGCCGGTGACTGCGTCAATCGGCGAGCAGCGCATCCGCGTCTATGGCGATACCGCTGTCGACAGCGGGACGTATACGTTCTGGATCGTCCGCGACGGCAAGCCGGAGCCGATACCCGCGCGCTACAGCCTCGTCTACCGCAACCGCGACGGCAACTGGCTGATCGTCGATCATCACTCCTCGCGGGTTCCGGCGCCCTAAGCCGGTCCTCTCAGCGCAGGAGCGATAGGCGCACGATCAGCCCGCCGCCCGGCCGCGGCGCGAGATCCACCGCGCCATGGTGCGAGCGCGCGATGCGCTCGACGATCGCCAGCCCGAGACCCGCGCCGCCGGCGCCGCTGCGGGCGTTGTCGAGTCGCGTGAACGGCTGCTTCACGCGCTCGATCTGGTCCCCGGGGACGCCCGGCCCGCGATCTCGCACCTCGACAATCACCCGTGCGCCGTCGCTCGAAGTTTCGACCTCGACCGGATCGCCGGCATAGCGCAGCGCATTGTCGACGAGGTTGGCGACCGCACGGCGCACCGCCATGCGGGCGAAGACGAACGGCGGCACCCGGCCCGGCCGGAAGCTCACCTGGCGATGGATGCGCCGGTAGTGGTCGGCGAGCTCGTCGAGCATCTCGTTCAGTTCGTTCTCGCTCTTCTCCTCGTTGGCGCCACGCGCGAACTCGAGGAACTGACCGATCACCGCGTCGATCTCGTTGATGTCCGAGATCATCGCCTCGCGGTCGCTCGCTTGCGGATTCAGCTCAAGGGCGAGGCGCAGGCGCGAGAGCGGCGTGCGCAGGTCGTGCGAGATGCCGGCGAGCACCATGGCGCGCTCGCGCTCGATCCGCTCCAGGTCGCTCGCCATGCGGTTGAAGGCGGCGGAGACGCCGCGCAGCTCGCGCGGCCCCTTCTCGGCAAGGGGCTCGTGGGCCTGGCCGCGGCCCAGCCGGCCGCTGGCGAGCTCGAGCGCGGCCAGCGGCCGGGCGATCATCGAGGCGATGAGGAAAGCGCCCGCCAGCGCGATGGCGAGCAGCGCCGCGCCCCAGCCGAGCCACTGAAGGCCGAAGGAGGGCTCGAAGCGCTCCCAGGGCAGCACGGCCCAGAACTCGTCTTGGTCGATGAGGAAGCTGACCCAGAAGCCCTCGAGGCCGTCGCGCTCGGAGGCGAAGCGCGTTTGCCCGCCGAGCGCTTCGCGCACTCGCTCCACGACCTTCTCCAGCAACGGATCGTCGGGCAGGGGTTCGAGCTTCTCGCTGGCGGTGGCCGGGAAGATGCGCAGGCCCTCGGCCTCGTTCAGGTCGATCAGCAGCTCGCGGCGCAGGAAGGGGTCGGCGTTGACCAGCGCCGCGCGGGTCAGGTTGATCGTGCTCACCGTCTGCTGCGCCAGCTCGCGCGAGCGCGGCTCGCGCTCGTAGACGCGGTAGATCTGGAAGGAGGCGAGGACGGCGGTGACGATCAGCAGCGCGATCAGCAGGAACGAGCGCCAGAAGAGCGTCACTTGCCGGCGTCGGCTTCGGGCACGAACACGTAGCCGAAGCCCCAGACCGTCTGGATGTGCTTCGGATGCGACGGATCGCCCTCGACGATCTTGCGCAGGCGCGAGATCTGCACGTCGATCGAGCGGTCGAACACTTCGTATTCCCGGCCGCGCGCGAGTTCCATGAGCTTGTCGCGCGACAGCGGCGTCTTGGGATTTTGCACCAGCACTTTCTGCACCGAGAACTCACCTGTCGTGAGCGAC
>JAXDQC010000230.1:0-30563 GCA_034668045.1 Betaproteobacteria bacterium
ACCTCGTCGCGATGGCGAAGGCCAAGCCCGGCCAGCTCAACTACGCCACCGCCGGCGTCGGCAGCGCGGCGCACATCTGCGCCGAGAAGTTCCGCATGGCCGCCGGCATCGACGCGGTGCACGTGCCGCTCAAGGGCTCTCCCGAATCGCTCACCGAGACGATGGGCGGCCGCACGCACTACACCTGGACGCCGCTCAGCACCGCGGTCGGGCAGATCAAGGAAGGCCGCCTGCTCGCGCTCGCGGTCAGCACCGGCAAGCGCTCGCCGCAATTCCCCGACATCCCGACCATCGCCGAGGCCGGCTTCCCGAAGGCCGAATTCAACTTCTGGGTCGGCATGCTCGCGCCCGCCGGCACGCCGCGCGAAGTCCTGAATCGCCTGAATTCCGAGATTCAAAAGGCCCTGGCGGCGCCCGACATGAAGGAGCGGCTCGCCAACCTCGGCAACGAGCCGATGTTCATGTCGCCGGCCGAGTTCGATGCCTTCCTGAAAGAGGAATACACCGTCCTTGGCGAAGTGATGCGCGCCTCGGGCGTGAAAGCACAGTAGCAATGCCGTCGTTCGACATCGTCTCGCAGGTCGATCGCCAGGAAGTGAAGAACGCCGTCGACCAGACCAACAAGGAAGTGCAGAACCGCTTCGACTTCAAGGGCTCGGACGCGCGCGTAGAGCTGAGCGATCTGGCGCTGACGGTGTTCGCCGACGACGACTTCAAGCTCGGCCAGGTGATGGACGTGCTGCGCGGCCGCCTCGCCAAGCGCAATGTCGATGCGCGTACGCTGGAGCTGGGCACGGTCGAGAAGATCTCGGGCGACAAAGTGAAGCGCCCGGTGACGGTCAAGGTCGGCATTCCGCAGGAAAAATCGAAGCAGATCCAGAAGCTGGTGAAGGACGCGAAGCTGAAGGTCGCGCCCTCGATCCAGGGCGATGCCGTGCGCATCTCCGGCACCAAGAAGGACGACCTGCAGGCGGCGATCCAGCTGGTACGGACGTCGGTCACCGACATCCCGCTCCAGTTCATCAACTTCAGGGACTAGACCCGCAACTTCAGCGACCAAGCCCCTCGGTCCAGCGGTCGTAGAGCCGGCCCGCCACTTCGTGCAGGCGGCCGAGCCGGTCCGGCAGGTTCTTCTCGATCTCCTCCGGCGTCTGTACTGCCGGGCTCTCCGCGCTTTCCTGTATTTCTTTATTCCCGGAATCCAGCCAAAGACGAACGAGCTCCTCGGTCATCTCCACGTGGCACTGCATGCCCAGGTGCTTGCCGATCGCGAACGCCTGGTTGATGCAGTGCTCGCCCTCGAGGATGCGCGTCGCGCCGGGCGGGATGCTGAAAGTCTCGCCGTGCCACTGGAATGACTCGAACGAGGGCAGGTCGCCCAGCCAGGTGCGTGCGACGCCGTTGTCGGCGACGCGCACCTCGCCCCAGCCGATCTCCTTCACCGGGTTGGCGCGCACCGCGCCGCCGAAGGCCTTCGACATCAGTTGGCCGCCGAGGCAGTGGCCGAGCACCGGCACGTCCTTGCGTACTGCGTCGCGCACCAGCTCGAGCGCCGGAATAATCCAGGGCAAATCGTCGTTCACGCTCATGGGGCCACCCATGAACACGAGACCGGAGAAGCGGCGCGCATCGCGCGGCACCGCTTCGCCCTGGTCGAGGGCGACGAGCTGCCAGGCAATCGAGCGTCGCTCGAGGTAGGTGGCAAAATAGCCCGGCCCTTCGGTGCGCGCGCTCCTGAAAATGGCGACAGGCTTCATGGCCAATATTATTGCGCTTTTGCTTCTGCTCTTCGCCCTGCCGGCGGGCGCCGCCGATGTCGCGCTGATCGGCGTCATCGGCGACAGGGCCGCGGTGGTCGCCATCGACGGCGGCGAGCCGAAGACCATCAAGCTCGGCCAGACCTGGAGCGGCGTGCGGGTCGTTGCGGTGGAAAAGACCAGCGCCACGATCGAGTTCGAAGGCCGGCAGCGCGTGCTGCAGCTCGGCCAGCACCATCGCGGCGCGCCGGCAAGCGACGGCCGGCAATCCGTCACCCTCTCCGCCGATGCGCGCGGCCACTTCTTCGCCGACGCGACCGTCAACGACCAGCCGGTCCGCTTCGTCGTCGACACCGGCGCGTCGGTCGTCGTGCTCTCCGGGGCCGACGCCGCGCGGCTGGGCATCGACTGGCGCAAAGGACCGAGCGCCTCGATGCAAACCGCCAACGGCGCGACGACCGGCTACTTCGTCAAGCTCGACCGGGTCCGCCTCGGCGGCATCGAACTGCGCAACATCGACGGCGTGGTCGTCGAGCAGGGCCTGGGCAGCTTCGGCCTGCTCGGCATGAGCTTTCTCAACCGCCTCGAGATGCGCCGCGACGGCGAAAAGATGGAATTGATCCGGCGCTTCTAGAGCCAGCGACGCACGGCAGCCTTGTAGGAGGAATACTCGGAGGGGAAGCGTGCCTCCAGGTACCGCTCCTCTCTCGGGATCACGACGAGCGACATGAGGGCCACCGCCGCGAGAAGCGTGAGCACCAACCAGGGGCTGTTCACCCACACCGCGATCGCGAGCTGGAAAAGCGAGAAGGCCAGATAGATCGGGTTGCGGCTGAAACGATAGGGCCCCGTGCGCACGATCGTCGTCGTGGGGAGATTCCCTGGAACGGGCGTCCCCGCTGCCTTGAAAGTGCGCACTGCGTAGATGAAGAGGGCAACGGCTGCCAGCGTGCCAACGATACCCACCGGCATGCTGACGCCGCTCGGGATTAGCGGCACCGGCCACAGGAAGTGAATCACCACGCCGAGCCCAATCGCGCCCAGGTAGATGACAGGGGGACGCGCGAGCCCGACGTTCGCGCTGTCGGGCGCCGAGGTCATTTCGGCATCCCCGGAGTTCTGCCCGCCAGCCACACGCCTGTCAGCACCAGCAAGGCGCCCAGGAGATGATAGTTGTGCAGGTTCTCGCCCATGAATATCCATCCGTAGAGCGCCGCGAAGAGCGGCATCACGTAGACCGTGAGGCCCGCGAATGCCACGCCGGAAATCTGCTGCAGGCGCGCATAGGCAAGATACCCGCCATAGGATGAAACCACCACGGTCAGTGCGAGCAAGGCGATGGCGGCTGGAGAAAACGGAAAGACACTACCTGAAACTCGCTCGGCAATGGCAAACGGCGCAGCCACTAACGCACCACCAGCGCACAGACAGGCGAATCTCGACGCTACGTCAAGACGGCTTGGAATGCGCTTCAAGAGAAACGAATACACCCCCCACCCTATTGAACCCGCGAGCGCCCATAGATCACCGCGGTTGAATTCCATTCGTGCAAGGGTTTCTGGATCTCCGCGACCAACAATTGCCGCTATGCCACTGAGTGACAGCACGATGCCCGCCATGCGCGATGCGCCAAGCGCTTCATTCAGAAATAGCCGCGCAAGCACGACCATCAGGACCGGTGAGGCGGAATAGATCAGGCCGATATTGAGCGCGGTGGTGTGCTCTCCCGCAAGGTAGGCGGCAGCGCCGCACAGGGTCATGCCGATGGAACCAAGCAACAGGGACGCCGACCACTCACGTCGAATATCAGCGTAAGAACTGCGCAAAGAGCCGGCGGCCAACGCGCCTGCGAGCAATGCGGTAAACGTCCAGCGCCAGAAGGTCAAAGCCATGGGTGGCACCCAGCCCGCGGCCAAACGAGCCACCAGTACGTTGGTCGCAAGCATTGCGGGGGTCGCCAGGAAGAGCGCCCAAGCCAACGCCGGGATTTTTCGCGCCACTACTTGCCGGGGACGAGCGGCACGAAGCGCACCGGCAGCACCCTCTTTTCGCTGACGCTGCCGTCGGCGCGCTTCTCGATCACCTTCAGATACTGGATCTCGCCCGAGCCGCCGACCGGGATCACCATCCGCCCGCCGGGCTTGAGCTGCGCCACCAGCGCGGGCGGCACGTTCGGCGCGGCCGCGGTGACGACGATGGCGTCGAAAGGTGCCTTCTCGGGCCAGCCCTGGTAGCCGTCTCCAATGCGCACCTCGATATTTCCGTAACCGAGTTCTTCCAGACGCTTTGCAGCCTGGCGTGCGAGAGACTCAATGATCTCTACCGAATAGACCTTGGCGGCGATCTCCGCGAGCACCGCCGCCTGGTAGCCCGAGCCAGTGCCGACATCCAAAACCGTGCTGTTTGAATTGAGTTGAAGTAAATCGGCCGAGAGCGCGACGATATACGGCTGCGAGATGGTCTGGCCGCTGCCGATCGGCAGCGGATGGTTGCGGTAGGCGAGATCGCGCTGCCCGTCCGGGATCAGGCGATCGCGCTCGACCTTTGCCATCGCCCGGCGCACCGCGGGCGACATCGCGGCGAGGCCGGTTTCACTGCGGGTCTCGGCGTAGGTCGCGTCGATCTCGGCGAGCATGCGCTCGCGGGCGGCGACGAAGTTCTGGGACCGGGGTTCCTGCATGAAGAGAAACCCGAAGAGAAAGGCGGCTACTTTTCCCGTTTGCTTTTTTCGATCAGGGCGTAGGCGCTGTGGTTGTGGATCGACTCGAAGTTCTCCGACTCGACCACGTAGCTTTCGATGCGCTCGTCCAGGTTGAGCACCGCGGCGACGTCGCGCACCAGGTCCTCGACGAACTTCGGATTGTCGTAGGCGCGCTCGGTGACGTACTTCTCGTCGGGGCGCTTGAGCAGGCCGTAGAGCTCGCAGGAGGCCTGCTTCTCGGCCAGGTCGACCAGCTCCTCGATCCAGACGAACTCGTTGGTCTGCGCCGCGATGGTGACGTGCGAGCGCTGGTTGTGCGCGCCGCGCTCGGAAATCTTCTTCGAGCAGGGACACAAGCTGGTGACCGGCACCACGACCTTCATGCTGAAGCACTGCCCTTTCTGCTTGCGGATCTGGCTGACGAAGGTGACCTCGTAGTCGAGCAGGCTCTTCACGCCCGACACCGGCGCCTTCTTCTCGATGAAATACGGGAAGGTCATCTCGACCTGGCCTTCCTCGGCCTCGAGCTTCTCCACCATCTCGCGCACCATCTGCTGGAAGGTGTCGACGGTGATGTCGCGCTCCTGCGCCTCGAGGATCTCGACGAAGCGCGACATGTGGGTGCCCTTGAAGTGGTGCGGCAGGCCGACGTACATGTTGAAGGTGGCGATCGTGTGCTGGATGCCGCCCGAGCGTTCCTGGATCTTCATCGGGTGGCGGATGGCCTTCACCCCCACTTTGTCGATAGCGAGCTTGCGCGAGTCCGGCGTAGCTTGGACGTCGGGGATGTTCTGCAGGTCGCGTGCTTTCATGAGCATGATTTTACCATAACCCGACTAATTTAGTCGGACATTGCCTTTTGGATCGAGGCGCGAATACCCTCGCCGTCTAGTCCTACCGAAGCGAGCAACTTGCTCGGGTCGCCGTGGTCGACGAAGCGATCCGGCAGACCCAGCAGGAGAACTTTCTTGCTCTGGGAAGCCAGGGCTTCGCAGACCGCGCTTCCCGCGCCGCCCATGATCTGATGCTCTTCCACGGTCACGATCAGATGATGCGAGTCGGCGATCCGTTTCACGAGCTCGATGTCGAGGGGCTTCACGAACCGCATGTTGACCACGGTCGCGTCGAGCGCCTCTGCCGCCTCGAGTGCCGGCTTCAGCATCGCGCCGAAGGCGAGGATCGCCACGCCCTTGCCCTGCCTGCGGACCTCGCCCTTGCCGACCGGAATGGTTTTTAGTTCCTTGGAAGAAATACCCGGCGCAGCACCGCGCGGATAGCGCACCGCCGAAGGGCCGTTGATCGCGAGGCCGGTGGTGAGCATCTGCCGGCATTCCTCGGCGTCCGAAGGCGCCATGACGACGAGGTTCGGTACCGTGCGCAGGAACGCATAGTCGAACGCGCCGTTGTGCGTCGCGCCGTCGCCGCCGACCAGACCGCCGCGGTCGAGCGCGAACAGCACCGGCAGGTTCTGGATGGCGACGTCGTGGATCAGCTGGTCGTAGCCGCGCTGCAGGAAGGTCGAATAGATGGCGACCACCGGCCGCATGCCCTCGCAGGCGATGCCGGCCGCGAAGGTGACCGCGTGCTGCTCGGCGATGCCGACGTCGAAGTAGCGATCCGGGAAGCGCTCGGAATACTCGACCATGCCCGAACCCTCGCGCATCGCCGGCGTGATGGCGACCAGGCGCGGATCGCGTGCCGCCGTCTCGCACAGCCAGTTGCCGAAGATCTGCGAGTAGGTCGGCGCGCCGCCGCTCGACTTCTGCAGGCCCTCGGCGGGATTGAACTTGCCCGGCCCGTGGTAGGCGATCGGGTCTTCCTCGGCCAGCTTGTAGCCCTGCCCCTTGCGCGTGATGACGTGCAGGAACTGCGGGCCGCCGAGCTTCTTGATGTTCTGCAGCGTCGGAATGAGCGCGTCGAGGTCGTGGCCGTCGATCGGGCCGATGTAGTTGAAGCCGAACTCCTCGAACAGCGTCGAGGGCGTGACCATCCCCTTGACGTGCTCCTCCGCGCGGCGCGCCAGCTCCCACACGCCGACGCGCTTCAGCAGGTGCTCGCTCGCCTTGCGCGCCGTGGAGTAGATGCGCCCCGAGAGCAGCCGCGCGAGGTAGTTGGTGAGCGCGCCGACCGGCGGCGAGATGGACATCTCGTTGTCGTTCAGGATCACCAGCAGGTCGGCGTCCATGGCGCCGGCGTTGTTCATCGCCTCGTAGGCCATGCCGGCCGACATGGCGCCGTCGCCGATCACTGCCATGCACTTGCGCTTCTCGCCCTTCGCCCTCGCGCCCACCGCCATGCCGAGCGCCGCCGAGATGGACGTGCTCGAGTGCGCGGTGCCGAAGGTGTCGTACTTCGACTCGGCGCGGCGCGGAAACCCGGAGATGCCGTCCTGCATGCGCAGGCGCGACATCAACTCGCGCCGGCCGGTGAGGATCTTGTGGGCATAGGTCTGGTGGCCGACGTCCCAGACGATGCGGTCCTCGGGCGTGTCGTACACGTAGTGCAGCGCGATCGTCAGCTCGACCGTGCCGAGGTTCGAGGAGAGATGGCCGCCGGTCTTCGACACCGATTCGAGCACGTAGGCGCGCAGCTCGTCGGCGAGCTGCCCGAGCTGCCGGCGGTCGAGGGCGCGCAGCTGCGCCGGCTCGTTGATGGTCTTCAGCAGCTCGAACATCGCTGGATTGTAGTCGGCGGCTCCGGGGACCGAATTCGTGTCTTCCGGCAGGTCGCCGGTCAGGGTGCTCATGTCAGAATTTTCGCAGAACGATGAAGTCGGCCAGCTCGGAAAGGCGGCGTGCGCCGACCAGGCCGGCGATCGCCGCCTGCGCCTCCTGACGCAGCTCGTCAGCCATGCGCCGCGCCGCCGGCAGGCCGATCGCGCTGACGTAGGTCGACTTGCCCTGCTTCGAATCCTTGCCCGCCGTCTTGCCCAGGGTCGCGGTGCTCGCGTCGGAGTCGAGCACGTCGTCGACCACCTGGAAAGCGAGGCCCACCGCCTTGGCGTAGCGGTCGAGCTTCGCGCCTTCCGTTTCACTCAGGGGTTTTCCGCACGAAGCGCCGAGCAGCACCGCGGCACGGATGAGCGCGCCGGTCTTGTGGATGTGCATGAACTCGAGCTCGGGCAGCGCCAGCGCCTTCCCCGTCGCCTCGAGGTCGATGCACTGGCCGCCCGCCATGCCGCGCGAGCCGGCGGCAACGGCCAGGACGCGCACCATCTCGAGCTGGCGCAGCGGATCGTCCGAAATCCTGTTCTCGGCGATCAATTGAAAGGCCAGGGACTGTAGCGCGTCGCCGACCAGCAGCGCCGTCGCCTCGTCGTACTCGACGTGCACCGTCGGCTTGCCGCGCCGCAGGACGTCGTCGTCCATGCAGGGCATGTCGTCGTGCACCAGCGAATAGGCATGGATCAGCTCTATTGCGGCTGCGGCGGCCTCGAGGCGCTCGCGCGGCGCATCGGTGACCTCTCCCGCGGCGAAGGCGAGCAGCGGCCGCACGCGCTTGCCACCTTCGAGGACCGCGTAGCGCATCGCCGCGTGCAGCTTGGCGGGCGCGATCTGCGGGGCGGGCAGGAGATGCGCGAGGGCCCGTTCCATTCGCTCCTGGACGGCGCCCATCCAGCCCTGGAAGTCAGTCTCAGCCAACTTCATCGGATTCGGAGGCCTCGCCCGCCACCTTGGCGAGCGGCTTCAGAACTTCGCCTTCGAGCACCTTGACCTGCTGCTGCGCGGCCTCGAGTTGCTGCTGGCAGAAGCGCGCGAGCTCGAGCCCGCGCTTGTGCGTGGCGAGCGCCTGCTCGAGAGAAAGCTCTCCCGACTCCATGCGCGCGACGATTTTCTCCAGCTCGGCGAGAGCCTTCTCGAAGGAAAGCTCGCCTGAAGGCTTGCTCATCTTTTGGTAAGATACTGTTTTTCTAGGGGCTTTACAACGAAATGTCGGATGTCGCTCACCTGAGGCAGGTCCGCCCTGCCCGGCCGCACCTCCCTGTCTCCTGGTACTTCGATCCGGCCATCTTCGAGCTGGAAAAGAAGCTCCTTTTCGATGCCGGCGCCAACTACGTCGGCCACGAGCTGATGGTGCCGAAGGTCGGCGACTACCACACCCTCGCCCATACCGATCACTCCAAAGTGCTGGTGCGCAACGAAGGCGGCGTCGAGCTGCTTTCGAACGTCTGCCGGCATCGCCAGTCGATCATGCTCGAGGGCCGCGGCAACACCGAGAACATCGTCTGCCCGCTGCACCGCTGGACCTACGACCTGAAGGGCGAGCTGCTCGGCGCACCCTTCTTCCCCGAGACGCCCTGCGTCAAGCTGCACTCGACGCCGCTCATCAACTGGAACGGACTGCTGTTCGCCGGGCCGCGCGATCCGCGCAAGGACCTCGCGCACATCACCACCCTGGCCGACTGGAATTTCGAAGGCTACGTGCTCGACTCGGTGCGCGTCGACGAATACGACATGAACTGGAAGACCTTCGTCGAGACCTACCTCGAGGTCTACCACGTCAATCCGTACCACCCCGGCCTGGGCAACTTCACCGACTGCGCGAACTTCAGCGTCGACTACGGCGACGAGTACTCGATCCAGATCGTCCCCGCCAAGGCCGGCCTCGAGCGCCCCGGCACGCCGGTCTACCGCAAGTGGCACGAGGCCTGCCTGAAGCAGCTCGACGGCGCGACGCCGAAATACGGCGCGCTATGGGCCTCCTATTTCCCGGGCCTCACCTTCGAGTGGTACCCGAACGTGCTGATCGTCTCGCACCTCATCCCGCGCTCGCAGACACGCACCACCAACGTGGTCGAGTTCTACTACCCCGAGGAAATCGTCCTGTTCGAGCGCGAGTTCATCGAGGCGCAGCAGGCCGCCTACGTGGAGACGGCGCTCGAGGACTACGAGATCTGCCAGCGCCTCGACCGCGGCCGCCGCTCGCTCTACGAGGCCGGCAGCGACGACGCCGGCCCGTACCAGTCGCCGATGGAAGACCCGGAAGTTCACTTCCACGAGTACCTGCACCGCAAGCTGGGGCGTTAGAAACTGACCGCGGTGGTATTGCCGCCGCAGATCAGCACTCCCACCCTCTCGGTTTTTTCCGCTCTGTACCTCGAGAGTGCCGCATACGCGGCCGCTCCGCCCGCTTCCGCGACAATCCGCAGGCTGTCCCACAGGTCTCGCTGAGCCTGCTGGATCTCGCCGTCCTCGACCAGAATCACCTTCTCGACGTATTTCTGCGCGAGCGGAAACATCAGCTTGCCGACCTGCTTCGGCGCCAGCGAATCTGCCGCGATACCGCCCGCGGGCGCATCGACCGGCTTTCCCGCCTCCAGCGCTTTCGTCAGCGTCGGCGCAAGGACGGGCTCGACGCCGATGATGCGCACCCTGCCGGCGTACCAGGCGGCGATGCCGCCGATCAGGCCGCCGCCACCGACCGCGACAAACAGCGTGTCGAGCGGCGCCTGCTGCTCGAATTCCAGCCCCACCGTTCCCTGCCCGAGCAGCGCGCCCTCCTGGTCGTAGGCGTGCACCTGCATCGCGCCGCTCTGCGCCGCCCACGCCTGCGAGGCGGCGAGCGCATCCGCGTACCGATCCCCTTCGACGACAAGCTGAGCGCCATAGGAGCGAATGCGCTCGATCTTCGCCGGCGAGGAAACCGTCGGCACATAAATGCGCGCAGGCTTGCCGAGCTTCTGTGCGGCATAGGCCACAGCGGCGCCGTGGTTGCCGCCCGAAGCCGCGACGACGCCCGCTGACGGCACTTCGCGGGTCAGGAGATTGGCAAAGGCGCCGCGTGCCTTGAACGAGCCCGAGTGCTGCAGGAGCTCGAGCTTGAACACGCGCCGGCCGTCGCCGTCCGGGTCGATCAGCGGCGTGCGGCGTACGTAGGGCCGGATCAGTTCTGCGGTTTCGGCGATGCGCTGGCGGTTGACCATGCGTGCTAGTATATAGGCAACTAGCTAATGGGCTATGCCTGTCCCCTCTCTCGCCGCGGCGTTGCGCGCGCTCGCCAACGAGCGCCGCCTGCAGATCCTCGAGTGGCTGCGGCAGCCGCGCCGTCATTTCCCGCCGCAGGTCGACGGCGACCTGGTGAAAGACGGGGTCTGCACGGTGTTCATCGCCGAGAAGCTCGGCGTCAGCCAGCCGGCTGTCAGCGAGCACCTGCGCGTGCTCGCCGATGCCGGCCTGATCCGCGGCAAGCCGATCAAGCAATGGATCTTCTACAAGCGCGACGAGGCGGCGATCGACGAGATCAAAAAGGCGATTCGGGCGAAAATCTGAGCATGTCCAAACCCCTGGTCTCCACTGAAGAGCTGGCGACGCACCTCGCCGCCTGGCGTGTTTTCGATTGCCGCCACGACCTGATGAAGCCGGACCTCGGCGAGCAGCAGTATCGCGAGGCGCACATTCCCGGCGCCCTGTTCGCGCACATGGAGCGCGACCTCTCGGCGCCGAAGAACGGCAAGAATGGCCGCCATCCGCTACCCGATCCGGCGGCATTCGCCGCCTGGCTTGGCAAGAAGGGTTTGAAGAAGGACGATCAGGTCGTGTGCTACGACGCCGTCAATGGCTCCACGGCGGCGCGGATGTGGTGGATGCTGCGCTGGCTCGGCCACGAGAAGGTCGCGGTGCTCGACGGCGGCATCGCCAAGTGGACGAAGGAAGGCCGGCCGGTGACCGCCGAGGTTCGTTCGTTCCCTTCAATGTCCTATGCGGCCAGGCCGCGCCCGGATGTCTTGACGGCGGAAACCGTAAACAGGGACCTCAAGAAGCTGTTTCTTCTCGATGCGCGCGCGCCGGGGCGCTGGCGCGGCGAGCAGGAGCCGATCGACCCGGTCGCGGGCCGCATTCCCGGCGCGCGCAATCGCTTCAACGCGGACAATGTTCAAGCGGATGGCACGTTCAAACCGGTGGACAGGCTGAAGGGCGAACTCCAAGCGGTCCTTAAAGGCCACAAGCCCGCTAACGTCGTGCACTACTGCGGCTCTGGCGTCTCTGCTTGCCACAACCTGCTCGCCATGGAGATCGCCGGTCTGACCGGCGGCAAGCTCTATCCGGGCTCGTGGAGCGAGTGGATCGCCGACCCGTCGCGGCCGCAGGAAAAAGGCTAGAAGCCGAACAGCTTCGCCGGGTTGTCGACCAGAATTTTTTTCAACGCGATCTCGTCGCCACACCAGGTCTTCAACAGCGCGAACAACTGCTCGGTCGTCACCTTGTCCGCAAAGGACAGGTGCGGATAGTCCGTGCCCCAAATCAAACGATCGGGCATTTTCTCGATCAGCGCGCGCGCCATCGGCGCCGCGTCGGCGAAGCCCGGCGCCTGCGACATCCGGTAGACGCCGGTCAGCTTTACCCAGCAGCGGCTGTCGAGCAGCTTCTGGAAGCCCGGTTGCTTCACGCCGTCGCGCGCGAGGAACATTCCCATGTGCGCGAGGGTGCACTCGACCTTCAGGCGATTGATGCTGTCGAGCAATTCGTGGGTCAACCAGCCGGGCAGGAGGAAATCGAGATGCCAGCCGAGCTCGGCGCAACGGGCGTCGAGCCGCTGGATGCGCGACAGGAGGTTTTGCGCCAGGCCGGCCTCGGGCGGATGGATCGGCGAGACGTTGACGCGCACGCCGCGCACGCCCATGGCGTGCATCTTCGCCAGCTCCGCATCGGCGGCGTGCTCGTCGATGTCGACGATGCCGCGGCAGTCCGGCACCTCGCACATCGCGTCGAGCATGCAGCTGTTGTCGCGCAAATAGGCGCTGGGCTGGACGAAGACAAAGCGCTCGAAGCCCATGGCGCGCGCGTGCGCGAGGTAGTCGGCGAGCGGCGCGTACGGCGGCTTGTACCGCAGCTTCGGATCGCGCGCCGGGTAACGCTCAGCCGGCCCGAAGACGTGGAAGTGCGCGTCGCAGGCGCCCTTCACGTCTCGCGCGCCGTTCTCACTTCAGGGGCGGCGGAGCGCCGCCGGGCAGCGGCATGCCCGCCGTATTGAGCACCATCGCCATCAGCGAGTAGTAGCCGGAAAGCGCGACCAGCTCGAGCGCCCCTTCGAGGCCGAAGCGCCCGCGCACCGCCTCGAACGCGGCATCGCTCGCCCGGCCGCTCGCGTGCAGGTCCTTGCAGAAGTCGTACACGGCGGCCTGCTCTGGCGAAAGGTTCTGCGGTTTTTCATTGGTCGCAATCGCATCGATGATGCGAGGGTCGAGCTTCGCCTCGCGTGCCAGCTTCTCGTGCATGAACCACTCGTGCTGGCAGCTCCAGCGGCGCGCGCAGACAAGCACCGCGAGCTCGATCAGTTGCGGCGGCAGCGTCGCCTTCCAGCGCAGCTGCTCGCCGAGCGCCTGGAGCCGGTGCGCCAGCTCGGGATGGTGGATCCAGGCGATGAACGGGCCGCGCACCACGCCGCGCGGCCCGGCCGTGATCTCGGCCGCCACCTCGCGCTGGGCCGGCGTCATCTCGTCCGTTGTCAGCTTGGGAAATCGTTGTGCCATGCTTCGATGATGGCGGACACGATCCTCGTCGTCCACTTCCTGATCGCCGGCTTCATCGTCCTCGGACTGGCGGCGGTGTGGCTCGGCGCGGCGCTCGGCTGGCGCTGGGTGCGCAACCCGTGGTTCCGCTACCTGCACCTCGCTGCCATCGCCTTCGTCGCCGCCGAGGCGGTGCTCGGTATCGCCTGCCCGCTCACCGTCTGGGAAGACGTGTTGCGCGGCGGCCGCAGTATGCACGGCGGGGCCGAGAGCTTCGTCGGGCGCTGGATGCGCGCCCTGCTCTTCTACCAGGCGCCCGAATGGGTGTTCACCGGCGCCTACGTTGCCTGGACGCTGGCGACGTTGGCAACGCTCCGCCTGGTTCCGCCCCGCTCCGATCGCAAAGCGCTCTAGCTCTTCTCCAGCAGGGAATCGAGCCCGTCGGCGCAGGCCCGGCCGACGGTGGCCACGGCCTTCTCTTCACCGGGCATCCTGTCCCAGCCGCCCTTTTCGATCAGCGCAGATCTCTCCCAGGAATTCGTCGCCTTCAATTCCTTGAGCCTCTCCGGATACTTCGGCGCCTTGGCGAACTGCGCGACACAGATCGCGGCGCGGGTCGAAAGAACCGCGGCTTCGGTGTTCGCCTGGGACTTGGTGCCGGTGATCCAGCCGCCCCAGTTGAAGCCGATGAACATCGCGGCGCCAGCGCCGAGAATCAGGCCCCAGGTTCCATACTTAACCTTGAGTTCAGTTTCCGATTTCATGGACATTTCCTCCTTCACGCGATTGTCCCGGCCTCGCGGAGGACCATCGGTGCGTCAGCCAACATAGGGGCCGATATCGGCCCAGGAGAAGAGCTGGCTGAACACTTCTTCACGGATCGGCGCCGGCGAGAGGACGAGATCGTGCCAGCCGCCCGGAAAGGCGAGCACCGCGACGTTGCTGCCGAGCGTGCGCGACCAGCGAGCGACGTGGCGCCAGTCGAGGACGATGTCCGCTTCGTCGGAATGCATCGACAGCACCGGGATTTCCAGGCCGAGACCCTTGTGCACCTTGGCGAAGGCGTCGCTCACCGCGGCGATCCAGCCGTAGTACAGCGGAAAGCCGCGCAGCGGCTTGAGCCTGGTGTCGAACTCCCATTTCTCGAGCAGCATGTCCTGATACGTCGTGGGGAACGGATCCGGTACGTTGAGAAACGGCAGGAAGCGGCCGGTGGCCGCGGCCATGTGCAGGAACGGCAGGCGGGAAGACGGCGCGCGCCAGTCGAAGAAGGCGCTGTTCAACCATAGAGCCCGCACTTCGCCGCGTCGCGCACCCTCGTGCGCGTACAGCGAGCTGACGAGGCCACCCGTCGAGTGGCCGGCGAGCAGCACCGGCGCGCCGATCGCCTCGATCGCGTGGTCGATGTCGGCGTAGTACTCGGCGATGTTCTTGCAGAAGTTGGCATGCTGATGGCCCTTCAGCGAGCGGCCGTGCTTGCGCAGGTCGAGCGCGTGGAACGCGAAGCCTTCGAGGCTGAAGCGCTCCGCCATCTGGCGCTGGAAGAAGTAATCGCTGAAGCCGTGGACGTACAGCACGGCGCCGCGCGGCGCTCCGCCCGCGGGCAGGCGCACGAGGGTCGCGCTCACCGGGCCGTCGTAGTCGTCGGGCGCGGGAAGGTCGAGGGCTTCGAAGCCCGGGAGGACGTCAGGCCGCCAGCCGCTCATGCCTGCTCAGAGCCCATGCAACATGTTCTTTCACCAATTCAGAACGATCATTCCGTCGGGACCGCAGGGCCGCAAGGACTTCGGGTGAAGTCGGAGCATTCCCCAGGCCAACTGCGAGATTGCGCAGCCAGCGCTCGTAGCCGATGCGCCGGATCGGCGAGCCGCGCAGCCGATCGTCGAACTCGGTCTCGGTCCACGCGAACAGTTCGACCAGGGTGGCGCGGTCGAGGCCGTTGCGGACCGCGAAGTCCTTTTCGTCCGTCGGCTGCGCGAAGCCGTTCCAGGGGCAGACGGCCTGGCAATCGTCGCAGCCGTAGACGCGGTTGCCGATCAGGGGCCGCAGCTCCTCCGGGATGGCGCTCTTGTGCTCGATGGTGAGGTACGAGATGCAGCGCCGCGCATCGAGCTGGTAGGGGCCGCGGATCGCCTGCGTCGGACAGACGGTGATGCAGCGCTCACAGCTGCCGCAATGATTTTCCGCTTGCCGATCGACGGGAAGCGGCAGGTCGCAATAGACCTCGCCGAGAAAGAACCAGGAGCCTGCGTCGCGCGACAGCAGCAGCGTGTGCTTGCCGCGCCACCCGAGGCCGGCGCGCGCCGCGAGCTCGACTTCCATCACCGGCGCCGAGTCGGTGAACACCCGGTGGCCGAACGGCCCGGCCTCGACGGCGATGCGGTCGCAGAGCTTCTGCAGGCGATCGCGCAGCACCTTGTGGTAGTCGCGGCCGCGGGCGTAGCGGGCGACGATGGCCCGCTCTCCATCCCGCGGAATCTCTGCGGAGACGTCGGTGGCGTAATTCATGCGGCAGGAGATGACGCGCAGCGTGCCCGCCTTGAGCTCCGCGGGGCGCGCGCGAAGCGCGCCGTGGCGCGCCATATACTCCATCTCGCCATGCCAGCCTTGCGCCAGCCACTCGAGCAGGCGAGGCTCGGCCGCCGAGAGGTCGGCATCCGCGATGCCGACCGCCTGGAAGCCGAGCTCGACCCCCCACGCCTTGATGCTCTGCGCGAGCGCTGCGTAATCCATGATGCGCGATCTTAAGTTGCCAGACCCCGCGGCCACCGAAGCGCTCGGCGCCGCGCTCGCCGCCGGCGTCGCGCCCGGCCGCGTGCTGCATCTCTGCGGCGATCTGGGTGCGGGAAAAACAACAGTCGTTCGGGGAGTGCTACGGGGGCTCGGCTATGACGGCAAGGTGAAGAGCCCGACGTATACCTTGGTTGAACCTTATAGCCTTTCGAGCTTACACTTGTATCACTTTGATTTCTTTAGGCTGAAAGACGGCGCGGAATGGGAGAGCTCGGGTTTCCGCGAATACTTCGGTCCGCATGCGGCCTGCCTGGTCGAATGGCCGGAGCGGGTCGGCGCCGCTCTGGGGATACCGGACGTGGAGCTGCGGCTGGATTTCGTAGAGAACGGACGTCGCGCCCGGCTCTCTTCGCATACGTCGGCTGGCGAAGCCTGGCTCTCGTCCTCGCGCTTGCCTGCGTAGGCAGCGCTGAAGCCGAGGTTCTCGCCGCGCGCATCTGGCCGGCGCCCGAATACACCCGCCTCACGCTGGAGACGAAGGACGAGCTGAAGTACACGCTCTTTACCGTCAAGGATCCGGAGCGGCTGGTGCTGGAGCTCGAGACCGGCGACATTTCCGCCACGCTCGCCGACCTGCAGGCCAAGCTCACCGTCGAAGACCCTTACATCAAGGGCCTGCGCGTCGCGCGCAACCGGCCCGGCATCGTGCGCCTGGTGCTCGATCTCAAGCAGACCGTGAACGCGCAGGTCTTCACCCTCAAGCCGGTCGGCGAGTACGGCTATCGCCTGGTGCTCGACCTGCACCCGCTCGTGCCGATCGACCCGCTCGCGCAGCTGCTCGAGCAGACGCAGCAGACGGAGGCGCAGAGGCCGCCGAAGGCGCCGGGCGCGCCGGTCGCGCGGCTGGCGACGATCGTCATCGACGCCGGGCACGGCGGCGAGGATCCGGGCGCGATCGGCCGGCGCGGCTCGCGCGAGAAGGACATCACGCTCACCATCGCCCGCCGCCTGAAGGCGCTGATCGACGCCGAGCCGAACATGCGCGCGCTGCTGACGCGCGACGGCGACTACTTCCTGCCCCTCAACGTGCGCGTCGACAAGGCGCGCGCGGTGAAGGCCGACCTCTTCGTCTCGATCCATGCTGATTCGTTCGTGCGCCGAGACGCGCGCGGCTCATCGGTGTTCGCGCTCTCCGAGCGCCGCGCCACCTCCGAAATGGCCAAGCTTCTGGCGAAGAAGGAGAACGAGTCCGACCTGATCGGCGGCGTGAACTTCAAAGGCAAGGATTCCTATGTGACGCAGACGCTGCTCGATCTGTCGCAGACCGCGACCATCGACCACAGCCTGCGCCTGGGCAGCTCGGTGCTGCAGCGCATCGGCGCGGTGAACGATCTGCACAAGCCGCGCGTCGAGCAGGCAAGCTTCGCGGTGCTGAAGGCGCACGACGTGCCCTCGATCCTGATCGAGACCGCCTTCATCTCCAACCCGCAGGAAGAGAAGCGCCTCACCAGCAAGGCCTACCAGGACAAGCTCGCGCGCGCGATCTTCGACGGCATCAAGGACTACTTCGCGCGCAACCCGCCGCGCCCCGCCTCACCCCTCGCGACGCGCTAGGCGGCTGCGCAGCCAGGCGATCACGCCCGGCGATAGCGAGAGGGCGACGATCCCCAGAATGGCGATCGTCAGGTTTTCCTTGACGGCCGGGAGGTTGCCGAATAAGTAGCCCGCAAGGCAGAGCGAAACCACCCAGATCAGCGCGCCGGCGACGCAGAAGGCGAGATAGCGCAGATACGGCATGGCGCCGAGCCCGGCGACGAACGGCACGTAGGTGCGCACGATGGGGATAAAGCGGGCGAGGATGATGGTCTTGCCGCCGTGGCGCTCGTAGAAGTCATGGGCGCGCTGCAGGTGCGCGCGGTTGATGAAGCGGGAGAAGACCTTCACGCCCAGCGTCCGGCCGACCCAGTAGTTGACGTTGTCGCCGCAGAGCGCCGCGGCGACCAGCGTTGCCGTGACGAGCGTGATGTCCATGCCGCCGGCGGCCGCCACCGCGCCGGCGACGAAGAGCAGCGAATCGCCGGGAAGAAACGGCGTCACCACCAGCCCGGTTTCGCAAAAGACGATGGCAAACAGCAGCCCGTAAACCCACGCGCCGTGGTCTTGCACGAAGGCGGCGAGATGGGCGTCGAGATGCACCACCACGTCCCAGAACCATGCCAGCAGCTCCATGGGACGATTCTATAATCGACCCGTGGCCGCCATTCGTGTCCTGCCGCATCTCCTGATCAGCCAGATTGCCGCCGGCGAGGTCGTCGAGCGGCCTGCTTCCGTGCTGAAGGAGCTGCTCGAGAACAGCATCGACGCCGGCTCGCGCGCCGTCACGGTCGTGCTCGAGGCCGGCGGCACGAAGCGCGTGCAGGTCGAGGACGACGGCGCCGGCATCGCGCGCGACGATCTGCCGCTCGCGCTCGCGCGCCACGCCACCAGCAAGATCGGCAGCCTCGAGGATCTGGAGGCGGTGACGACCATGGGCTTCCGCGGCGAGGCGCTCGCCTCGATCGCCTCGGTGGCGCGCGTCTCGATCACCAGCCGCGTGCGCGAAGCGGCGCATGGCGCGGCGATCTCGGCCGAAGGCGCGCAGCTCGGCGAGGTGCACCCCGCCGCGCGCGCCCAGGGCACCACGGTCTCGGTCGCCGATCTGTATTTCAATACCCCGGCGCGGCGCAAGTTCCTGCGCACCGAGGGAACCGAGTTCGGCCATTGCGAGGACGTGTTCCGCCGTGTCGCGCTGGCCCGGCCCGACCTGGCGTTCGCGCTCAAGCACAACGGCCGCGTCAGCCAGGCGCTGCGCGTGCAAACGCCGGGGGAGCGCATCGCCGCCCTGCTCTCGGAGCAGTTCTCGGGGATGGCGGTCGACGCGCCGTCGGGGGCCTTGCGGCTTTCGGGGCTCGCCGGCTCGCCGCACGCGGCCACGGCGCGCGCCGACTCGCAGTATTTCTTCGTCAACGGCCGCTATGTGCGCGACCGGCTGCTCTCCCACGCGGCGCGCGAAGCCTATGCCGAGCTGCTGCACGGCGATCGGCAGCCCGCCTACGTGCTCTATCTCGAGATCGATCCGCGCGCGGTCGACGTCAATGTCCACCCGGCAAAGACCGAGGTGCGCTTCCGCGACCCGCGGGCGATCCACCAGTTCGTCTTCCACGCGCTCAAGCGAGCGCTTTCGCCGAGCGCTTCAGAGGCGCCGGTCGCCTATGCGTCCGTTTCCCAAAGCACGCCGATTCAATCGATGTTCGCCATGCAGCAACCCGTAGAGGCGTACCGGGGTTTCGGAGCGGCTATGCCCATGCCGCAAAGCGAAAAAGCGCCGCCGCTGGGCTATGCGCTGGCGCAGCTGCACGGCATCTACATCCTGGCGCAGAACGAGGCTGGCCTGGTGCTGATCGACATGCACGCGGCGCACGAGCGCATTGTCATGGAGAAGCTGAAGGCCAACCTCGACGCCGGCGCGGTGCAGCGGCAAAGCCTGCTCGTGCCGGCGGTGCTCTCGGCGGAGGCGCTCGACATCGCTACCGCCGAGGAGAACCGCGCTGCGCTGGAGACGCTCGGCCTGGAAGTCAGCGTCTCCGGCCCAAACGAGCTGTCGGTGCGCGCGGCGCCGGCGCCGCTCGCCGGCGGCGACATCGCCGGCCTGGCGCGCGACGTGCTGCGCGAGATCCGTGAGTACGGCGCGACCCAGGCGCTCTCCTCGCGGCAGAACGAGCTGCTCGCCACCATGGCCTGCCACGCCGCGGTGCGCGCCCACCGCGCGCTGACGGTGGTCGAGATGAACGCGCTGCTGCGCGAGATGGAGGAGACCGAGCGCTCCGGAACCTGCAACCACGGCCGGCCGACCTGGTACCAGCTCACCCTGGCGGACCTCGACCGGCTGTTCATGAGAGGCCGCTGAATGAAAAAAGTGCTGCTCGTCACCGGCGGCGGCCGCGGCATCGGCGCCGCGACCGCGCGCCTCGCCGCCGAGCGCGGCTACGCTGTGTGCATCAACTACCTGCGCGACAAGGGCGCCGAGAAGCTCGCGAAGGAGATCGGCGGCATCGCCGTCGCGGCCGACGTCTCCTCCGAGGCCGACGTGGTGCGCCTGTTCGAGACGGTGGACGCAAAGCTCGGCCGCATCAGCGCGCTGGTGAACAACGCCGGTGTCGTCGACAAGGGCTCGCGCGTCGAGGCTGTCACGGCGGCGCGCCTGCAGCGCATGTTCGGCATCAACGTCTACGGCAGCTTCCTCTGCGCGCGCGAGGCGATCAAGCGCATGTCGAAGCGTCACGGCGGCGCCGGCGGCTCGATCGTCAACCTTTCCTCGGTCGCCTCGCGCATCGGCGGCGCCGGCGAGTACGTCGATTACGCCGCGGCGAAAGGGGCAATTGACACCTTCACCATCGGCCTGGCGAAGGAGCTCGGTGGAGAGGGCATCCGCGTTAACGCCGTGCGCCCCGGCGTCATCAACACTGAAATCCACGCCAGCAGTGGCGATCCGTCCCGCCTGGAACGTATCGGCAACGCCGCGCCGCTCGGCCGCTACGGCGAGCCGGAAGAGATCGCGCGCACGATCCTCTGGCTGCTCTCGGACGAGGCGTCGTACACCACCGGCGCGCTGGTCGACGTCGCCGGCGGACGTTAGGGTTGCAACCGACCGCCTTCGCCCTGCTCGGGCCGACGGCGAGCGGCAAGTCGAAGCTCGCGCTCGATCTGGCGGAAAAGCTGCCGCTCGAGATCGTCGCCATGGACTCGGCGCAGGTCTACCGCGGCATGGACATCGGCACCGCCAAGCCGACACCGGCCGAGCGCGCGCGCGTGCCGCACCACCTCATCGACCTCGTCGAACCGGACCAGGCTTACTCGGCCGGCCGCTGGCGCGATGACGCCCTCAAGGTTGTTGCTGAGATTCTGAAGAAAAACAGAATCCCGCTGCTGGTCGGCGGCACGATGCTCTACTACCGCGTGCTGACCAGCGGCCTCGCCGCCATGCCCTCCGCGGATCCCGAGCTGCGCGCCGAGCTCGACCTCAGCGCCGCTCGCCGCGGCTGGCCGAGCCTGCATGCCGACCTGGCCAAGGTCGACCCCGAGGCAGCGCAGCGCATCCAGCCGAACGACGCGCAGCGCATCCAGCGCGCGCTCGAGGTCTGGAAGCTCACCGGCGAGCCGCTGTCGAAGATCCAGCTGCGCAAGGACGCGCCCCTCCCCTTCGCGCTCAAGGCCTTCGCGCTGGTGCCGGAACGAGCCGAGCTGCACGCGCGCATCGCAGAGCGATTTGTCGCGATGCTGGCGGCAGGGTTCGTCGACGAGGTAAGGTCCCTGAAGTCCCGATTTACTCTGCATCCCGCTCTGCCCAGCATGCGCGCCGTAGGCTACCGGCAGGCTTGGGAATTCCTGGAAGGCCGGTTCGGCGAGGACGAGCTGCGCAACCGCGGCATCGCCGCCACGCGCCAGCTCGCCAAGCGCCAGCTCACCTGGCTGCGCAGCTTCTCCGGCGTCGAAACGGTCCTCGCGCCCGCCGCGCTGGCGGAGCGCCTCGCTCACTCGTTCTTGTAGACGCCGCGCGCGTTGAGCGCTGCGAGGAAGAACTGCAGGCCGACCAGCGCGAAAGCGCGGTCGTAGAGTCCCCAGGTCACCCAGAGAACGTTGCTCAGGAGGAAAAACCAGAAGCCGATGGCGCGCTTGTGCGGATTTCGCGACGCCACCAGCCACGCGGCAACGACAGTCACCGCCATGGCCGGCCACTGCAGCAGATCGAGATAGTCCATCGCCTGATTCAGACCCTAGAATCGGGCGACTCGTTCTGGAGAATCCATGGAAATCGGCATCGTCGGTCTTGGCAGGATGGGCGCCGGCATGGCGCGGCGGCTGGCGCGCGGCGGCGCGCACGTCATCTGCTACGACCGATCGGAGGAGGCGCGCAAGGCGCTGGCGGGCGAATCCGCTATCGACTGCGCCGAGAACCTGGCTGCGCTATGCGCCCGGCTGTCGGGCGAGCGCGTCATCATCATCATGCTGCCGGCCGGCGACGCGGTGGAGGACACGGTGAAGGACCTGCTGCCGCTCTGCTCCTCGGGCGACACCATCGTCGAGGCCGGCAACAGCCACTATCGGGACTCGATGCGCCGCGCCATGGCGCTGTCGCAGCAGGGCTTGCGCTACATCGACGCCGGCGTGTCGGGCGGCGTGCACGGCCTCGAGCACGGCTACTGCCTGATGCTGGGCGGCACGCCGCGCTCGATCGAAATTTTCGAACCCTTCGCGCGCATCCTCGCCGCCGACCCGGACCGCGGCTGGCTGCACTGCGGCCCGAGCGGCGCCGGCCACTACGCGAAGATGAACCACAACGGCATCGAGTACGGGATGATGCTGGCGCTCGCCGAGGGCTTCGCGCTGCTCGCCGCGCGCCCCGAGCTCGACATCGACGCCGCGCGGCTGGCGCAGACCTGGCGTCACGGCAGCGTGGTGCGCTCCTGGCTGCTCGAGCTGTGCGGCTCGATCCTCGAGGAGAACGAGGAGCTCGAGGGCGTCGCGCCGGTGATCGACGACTCCGGCTCGGGGCGCTGGACGGCGCTCGAGTCGATCGAGCTCGGCGTCCCCGCGCCGGTGATCACCACCGCGCTGATGGCGCGCTTCTCCAGCCAGAATCGCTCCGACCGCGCGAACAAGCTGATCGCCATGATGCGGCAGCGCTTCGGAGGGCATCCCATCCACAAGCGCCCATGATCGTGCTGGTCATGGGCGTTTCCGGCTCGGGCAAGAACACGATCGGCGAGCCGCTCGCACAGCGCCTCGGCTGGAAGTTCATCGACGCCGACGACTACCATCCGCCGGAGAACGTGAAGAAGATGGCGGCCGGAACCCCGCTCCAGGACGCGGACCGCTGGCCGTGGCTCGATCGGCTGAACGGCATGCTGCGGAACGAGAAGGATGCCGTCGTCGCCTGCTCGGCCCTCAAGGAAGCGTATCGGCAGCGCCTGCTGGCCGGGATCGGCGCCTTCGCGATCGTCTACCTGCGCGGCAGCTTCGGGCTGATCGGCAGCCGCGTCGAGGCGCGCCGGCACCGCTACATGCCGGCCTCGCTCCTGCGCAGCCAGTTCGACACGCTCGAGCCGCCGGCACGTGCCATCGAAGTCGACGTCGCGCTCGACCCCGACGCCAACGTGACGAAGATCGTCGCGGCCCTCAGGGATCGCAGTTGAGAGAAGCGCCCTCGGGCAGTAAACGCAGGTCGCGGATCACCACCTGGAACACGGGATGCGCCCAGGTCTCGTGGCTCGTGAGGCCGGGCTGCACCGGGCAGCTCGTCGTCGCGTAGAGCTGGCCGCCGCTCGGCAGCATCATTCCCAGGCTGTACTTGATGTTCCGCGGCAGGGCGTGCGAGACATCGAGCACGGTGTCGGCCCGCCCCTGTGGCTGGCTGAGCTTGAAGGTGAGCGTCGCATCGCGGCGGACCGGCTTGGCGACGGCGCGCGCCGACTTGATCGTGCCTTGCGCCAGTGTGAGCTCGACGTGGATCTCCTCGCCGGGATAGACGGTGATCCAGCCGTTCGGCAGCACGATCGGCAGGCGCGGCACGGCTCGTTCGAAAGTGCTGCCGTCCTCGAGGCGGACGCTCACGGTCCGCGCGTCGCGGCAGTGCGCCTTGCCGCAGACCGCCTCGATCTCCTTCGCGCGCTGCTCGGCCTCGTCCTGCGCCCGGCCGACGACCGGCGCGCCGCACAGGCCGAGCACGGAAATACAGATCCATAATTTCATGGTGGAATCCTAGCCTACCTGCCTCCGGCGACGCCTTCCCGCCGCTGGTCGGCGCCGCCCCGCCATCCGCCGGGCACACGCTCAATCAAATGAACGCCGCTTGCGAGCGGCGCGAGCCGCGTCTCGTGCCCCCTCGACTTCAGCGCCGCCACGAGCGCCGGCGGCGTCCCCTCCTCGAGGACCGTCGGGCCGTTGCGGTTGCCGAAGTTCGGCACGTCGATCGCCGCCTGCGCGTCGAGCCGCCAATCGAGCGCCGCGACCAGGGTCTTCGCCACGAAGTTGATGATCCAGGGGCCGCCCGGCGAGCCCAGCGCCATGCGCACGCGCCCCTCGGCGTCGAACACGATCACCGGCGCCATGCTGCTGCGCGGGCGCTTGCCCGGCGCGACTTCGTTGGCGCCGCCGGGGACGAAATCGAAGTCGGTGAGCTCGTTGTTAAGGTGGAAGCCGCGCGCCATGACTCGGCTGCCGAACGAGGCTTCGATGGTGGTCGTCATGGCGACGACGTTGCCTTCGGCGTCGGCGATCGAGAGGTGGCTGGTGCCGTTCGCCTCGGTATCGCCCGGTGGCGCGAGCCGCATGGCGCGCTCGCCGATCAGCGCCGCTCTTTTTTCCAGGTACGCGGGGGCGAGCAGCGCCTTCACCGGCACCGGCACGAAATCCGGGTCGGCGCCGTAGCGCGCCCGGTCGGCATAGGCGAGCCGGCCGGCCTCCGCGAAAAGGTGCACCGCCGCCGCGGAGCGCGCCGGCGCCTTGTCGAAGGCCTTTCTTTCCAGCAGCCCGAGAATCTGCAGCACGGCGACGCCGCCGGCGCTCGGCGGTCCCATCGAGCAGACGCGGTAGCGCCGGTAGGGCGCGCAGACGGGCTCGCGCTCGACAGACTTGTAGGCAGCGAGGTCCTGCGCCGAGAGGTCGCCGCCTCGGGCGCTCACGGCGCGGACGATATCGGCGGCGATCTCGCCCCGATACATCGCGCCGGCGCCTTCATGCGCGATCCGGCGCAGCGTCTCCGCGTAAGCCTTGTTGACGATGCGCGTGCCGGTACGGGCGTAGTAGATCGCCCGCGCCTCGGGGTCTTCGCGCAGGAAGCGCTCGCGCTCGAGCACAGCCTGGAGGCGATGCGAAACCTCGAAACCGCCCTCGGCGAGGCGGATCGCCGGCTCGAACAGCTCGCGCCACGCGAGGCGGCCGTGCTTGCCATGGGCGAGCTCGAGCATGGCCATGACGCCCGGGACGCCGACCGAGCGGCCGCCGACCATGGCCTCGGGAAACGGCATCGGTTTTCCGTCCTTCATGAACCGGTCACGGTGGGCCGCAGCGGGAGCCGTCTCGCGGCCGTCGTAGCTGCGCAGCGCCCTCGCCTTCTCCGACCAATGGAGCAGGAAGGCGCCGCCGCCGATGCCCGAGGACTCGGGCTCGACCAGGCCCAGGACGAGCTGCACCGCGATCGCCGCGTCGAGCGCCGAGCCGCCCTTCGCGAGCATTTCCACTCCAGCTTCCACCGCGAGCGGATGCGCAGCGGCGACGATGAAGCGCTTGGCGACGACGGCTTCGCGCGCGTCGGCGAGCGCCGATACCGCAAGCAGCAGAAAGAACAGCCTACGGATACTCGTACCCGACCAGCTCGGCGACGATGCGGTGCGCTTCCTCGTCGGGCGTCCTGCCTTCGTGCACGATCTTCACCACCTGCAGGAAGCGCGGCGCATACCAGAGCGTCTCGGCAGCAGCAGCCCGCTGCACACCGTCTTCGATGTAGAGCAGCGTGCCCTCGATGCGGGCGGTGCTCAGCATGTTCGCCGGCGCCTTGGCGCTCGGCGGCATGGACAGGTTCTCCCACGCCTTCACCTGGCCGACGTAGCGCTTGATGCGTCCCGGGCGCACCTGCCCGCCGGGAAGCTGCCACGGCCATTCCCAGCCGACCGTGCGGCCTTCGTCCAGCGGCTGGTCGAGGTACGCGACGTACATGAAGAAGCCCGGGAAGCGCGTGCTGGCGTGCGACGGGTGCCCGGCGGCGAAGGTGCCGAGGCGGAATTTCATGTTGCCGCCGGCGTACTGGAAATCCGTGTCGACCAGCTTTTCACCCCGCTGGTCGATGATGCGGTAGGCGAGCGTCGCGTCGCGCCAGAGCGGCGGCTCGACCGTTACGCGGTAGCGCCATGTTTGCCCAGCGCCATGCATGGCGATCGCCTGGCTCGGCACCGGCACGTCCGCGGGAACCTTTCGCAGCTGCGGCGCCGCAGGCACCGGTTTCGGCGGCGGTTTTTGTGCTGCGACTTTTTGCGGCGGAGGCGGCGGCTTGTGCAGCCACAACGAGACCGCGAGGTAACCCCCGATCGCCACCATCAATGCGGTGGCAACGCCGATGACGGCCAGCGCGGCCGGATCGAATCCCCGGCGCGGCGCGTCCACCACCTCAGACCATCAACGGTACGACCAGCAGCGCGACGATGTTGATGATCTTGATCAGCGGATTCACCGCCGGCCCGGCGGTGTCCTTGTACGGATCGCCGACCGTATCGCCGGTCACCGCGGCCTTGTGCGCGTCCGAGCCCTTGCCGCCGTGATGGCCGTCCTCGATGTACTTCTTGGCGTTGTCCCAGGCACCGCCGCCCGTGCACATGGAGATGGCGACGAAGAGGCCGGTGACGATCGTGCCCATCAGCACGCCACCGAGCGCCTGCGCGCCGGCGTCCGGGCCGCCGATCCAGCGAAAGCCGAGGCCGACCACGACCGGTACGAGCACCGGCAGCAGCGACGGAATCATCATCTCCTTGATCGCGGCCTTGGTGAGCATGTCGACTGCGACGCCGTACTGCGGCTTCGCCGTGCCCTGCATGATGCCGGGGATCTCCTTGAACTGGCGGCGCACTTCGATCACCACCGCGCCGGCGGCGCGGCCGACGGCTTCCATCGCCATCGCGGCAAAGAGGAACGGCACCATGCCGCCGATGAACAGGCCGATGATCACGTAGTGGTTCGAGAGATCAAACGATACGTGGCGGCCGCCCGCCTCCAGGGCGTGGGTGAAGTCGGCGAACAGCACCAGCGCGGCGAGGCCCGCCGAGCCGATCGCGTAGCCCTTGGTGACCGCCTTGGTCGTGTTGCCGACCGCGTCGAGCGGGTCGGTGATGTCGCGCACCGATTGCGGCAGGTCGGCCATCTGGGCGATGCCGCCGGCGTTGTCGGTGATCGGCCCGTAGGCGTCGAGGGCGACGATGATGCCGGCCATCGACAGCATCGAGGTGGCGGCGATGGCGATTCCATACAGGCCGGCGAACGAGTACGAGGCGAAGATGGCGACGCACACCGCGAGCACCGGCCAGGCGGTCGACTTCATCGCCACGCCAAGGCCGGCGATGATGTTGGTGCCGTGGCCGGTGATGCTCGCCGCGGCCACGTGCTGCACCGGCTTGAATTGCGTGCCGGTGTAGTACTCGGTGATCCAGACCATGAAGCCGGTCAGCACCAGGCCGACGACCGCCGCGCCCCAGAGGTGCCAGACGGTGATCATGCGCATGCCGCCGCCGATCTCGAACGGCACGTCGCGCAGCACCGGGCCCATGATGTAGTGGGTGATCGGCCAGAAGGCGAAGAAGGCGAGGCCGCCCGCGACCCACAGGCCGCGGTAGAGGGCGGGCATGACATTGCGCTCGCCCGCCTTCGCCTTGACCCACGAGGCGCCGACGATGGAGGCGATGATGGCGAAGCCGCCGAGCGCAAGCGGATAGATGAGCGCCGCTGCGGTCGTGGTCTTTACCATCAGCGCGCCGAGCAGCATGGTGGCGATGATCGTCACCGCGTAGGTCTCGAACAGGTCCGCGGCCATGCCAGCGCAGTCGCCGACGTTGTCGCCGACGTTGTCGGCGATCACCGCCGGGTTGCGCGGATCGTCCTCGGGAATGCCCGCCTCGACCTTGCCGACGAGATCGGCGCCGACGTCGGCGCCCTTGGTGAAAATGCCGCCGCCGAGACGCGCGAAGATCGAGATCAGCGAGGCGCCGAAGCCCAGGCCGACGAGCGGATGGATGATGTGGCTGAAATTGGTCTTGTCGACCGCGTTCGCCTGCAGCAGGGCGAAGTAGCCGGCGACGCCGAGCAGGCCGAGGCCGACCACCAGCAGGCCGGTGATGGCGCCGCCCTTGAAGGCGACCTGCAGCGCGTCGTTCAGGCCGATGCGCGCCGCCTCGGCGGTGCGCACGTTGGCTCGCACCGAGACGTTCATGCCGATGACGCCGCAGGCGCCCGAAAGGACCGCGCCGATGAAGAAGCCCCAGGCCGTCGCCCAGCCGAGCCCGGGCACCAGGCCGATGACGAGGAACAGCACCACGCCGACGATGGCGATGGTCTTGTACTGGCGCCAGAGATACGCGGTCGCGCCTTCGCGCACCGCGGCGGCGATTTCGCGCATGCGCTCGTTGCCCTCGGGCAGGCGCAGGATGGCCCGGGTCTGCCAGGCACCGTAGACAATTGCCAGAACCGCGCAGACGAGCGCGAAAACGAGGCCGGCATTCATTTTGTTCTCCCCTGCAGTTAGGCTTTAACTACGAAACAGCAGGGGCGGATTTTATCAGGCTAATGCAGCGAGAGCGCGGCGCGTGATCTCGTCCACGCCGCCGAGGCCGGAGATCTTGCGGTACTTCACCCCGGCGAGCTTGCCGTAGTAGTCGACGAGCGGGCGAGTTTGCTTGCGGTAGACCTCGAGGCGGTTGCGCACCGTCGCTTCCTTGTCGTCGTCGCGCTGCACCAGCGGCTCGCCGGTGGCGTCGTCCTTGCCTTCCGCCTTGGGCGGATTGAACTTCACGTGGTAGGTGCGGCCCGAGGCCGGATGCACGCGCCGGCCGCTCATGCGGGTAATGATCTCTTCGTCCGGTACGTCGATCTCGAGCACGAAATCGAGCGCCACGTTCGCCGCCTTCATCGCCTCGGCCTGCGGGATGGTGCGCGGGAAGCCGTCGAACAGGTAGCCGCGCTTGCAGTCGGGCTCCTTCAGCCGCTCCTTCACCAGGCCGATGATGATGTCGTCGGAGACGAGCTGGCCGGAATCCATCACCTTCTTCGCCGCCACGCCGAGCGGCGTGCCGGCCTTGACCGCGGCGCGCAGCATGTCGCCGGTGGAAATCTGCGGGATGGCGAACTTTTCCCGGATGAACTGCGCCTGCGTGCCCTTCCCCGCTCCCGGGGGTCCGAGAAGGATCAGCCTCATGAAAGTATTCTACGCACGGCCTCGAGATCCTGAGGCGTGTCCACGCCTGGCGGAATCGCCGTTTCGCTGATGGCCACGGCGATGCGGTAGCCGTGCCAGAGGACGCGCAGCTGCTCCAGCGCCTCCGCTTTCTCCGGCGGCGCCGGCTTGAGCCGGGCGTATCGCTTCAGGAACGAAACGCGGTAGCCGTAGATGCCCGCGTGCCGATAGCAGTTCGGCTCGCCTTCTCTTGGAAAAGGAATCCGCGAGCGCGAGAAGTACAGCGCGTATCCCTCGCGGTCGAGGACGACTTTGACGACGTTCGGGCTGGCGAGCGAGGCTTCGTCGTGGATCGCGTGGCAGGCGGTCGAAACGCTGCTCTCTTTCCTCTTCTCCAGGATCCGGGCGACCTGGGAGATCAATTGGGGAGAGATCAGCGGCTCATCGCCCTGGACATTGACGACGACGTCGGAGTCCTTCAAGCGCAGCTTCTTCGCCGCTTCGGCCAGCCGGTCCGTCCCGGAAGGATGATCCTCGCGCGTCATCACCACGGAATGCCCGTGCGCGCGCACCGCGGCGGCGATGCGCTCGTCGTCCGTGGCGACGTGCACGGCGGCGGCGCCGCTCTTCTTGGCGCGCTCGCAGACGCGCACCACCATCGGCTTGCCGCCGAGATCCGCCAGCGGCTTGCCCGGAAAGCGCGTCGAGGCATAGCGCGCCGGGATGATCACCTGGAACTTCAAGCAATCTCTTCTTCGGGCGGCAGCTTGCGCGCCTCGTCTTCCAGCATCACCGGAATGCCGTCCTTCACCGGGAAGGCAAGGCGATCCGCTCGGCAGATCAGTTCGGCAGCGTCTTTGCGATAGACGAGCTTGCCCTTGCAGATCGGACAGACGAGGATTTCAAGCAGTTTTGGATCGACGCCACCCATCGAGCCTCCCTAGCAGCCAGACGCCGAACGCCGGATCGAGCTGCGCCGCCACCGGCAGCACCCACCAGTTGGCACGCGGCGCGCTGCGCAATTTTACCGCGTCCTTCTCCGTCATCAGCACCGGCGCCTCGTCGCCGAACTCGAGATCGGCGGGTTTGAAGGGATGGTGGTCGGGAAACGGGTGCGGCACGACCTTGATGCCCGCCTTGCCCAGCTGCAGGAAGAACCGGTTCGGATCGCCGACGCCGGCGACGGCGTGCACCTTCTGCCCCTTGAACGCGGTGAGCGGCTGCCGCTCGCGCGAGTCGGTCATGCGGTGGACCGTATCGCCCTCCAGATGCATGGTCTTGCCGTTCTCGACGACCATGTCCACGGTTTTCAGCCGCCAGCGCGGTTCGCGCAACGGACCGGCAGGCAAAAGGAATCCGTTGCCTAAGCCGCGCGCATCGACCACCGCGATCTCGAGGTCGCGCCGGATGCGATAGTGCTGCAGGCCGTCGTCCAGGATGAGGATGTCCACCTTGGGCGCTTCGCGCCGCAGCACCGCGGCGACCTCGACCCGGTCCGCTCCGACCCACACCGGGCAGCCGGCGCGGCGCGAGATCAGGATCGGCTCGTCGCCCACTTCGGCGGGATCGGAGGCGACGGTCGCGGCTCGCGGCGACGCATCTTTCCTGGCGGCCGTGCCGCCATACCCGCGCGAGACCACGCCGGGTGTCCAGCCGTTCTTCGCCAGGAACTCGGCCATCCAGATGACGAGCGGCGTTTTCCCGGTGCCGCCGACGGTGATGTTGCCGACGACGATGACGGGAATGCCGGGATGCGTCGACCGCAAGATTCTCAGCAGGTAAAAAAGGCGCCGCAACAAGACCAGGCCGAGAAAGAGCAGGCTCGCCGGCCACAGCAGCCAGGCGACGGCGCCGCGGCGGCCCCAGTGCTTCACTACTTCGCGGACTGCGTCGTGAAGGTGATCTGGCTGAGGCCGGCGATGCGCGCGGCCTCCATGATGCGCACCACTGCCT